>NZ_JACJSC010000003.1 GCF_014697575.1 Planktothrix sp. FACHB-1365
AGTCTTTGCCCTGCCGGGTTTTTGATGCTTTTGATTTTCCCTTCATCGGCATATTTTCTCAACGTATTTGGATGTAGACCCAGAAATTCGACCGCTTTCCTGAGTGGTATGTATGCCATGTCTTAAACTATAGCATACATTAGCATTTGTCAACAAAACTTACACTGTTGAGTAACCCTTTTTCAAATGACCATTTTGTTCCATCGGATTCCCATCAGGAATAAGCGGATCAGAAGACAAAAATAACTCTCGAATCAGTCTGGCGGCGGCTCGTTGGGCTAATTCTCCAGCTACTTTTTGACTTAAATGTCGGACTTCGGGTTTAACAATTAAACTCGGAACACGCTGCACTAATAGCATCGGATCAAACCCTTTTGTTTCTTGGAGAATACTAACAATCCGTTGAATCTGTTCTAAATTGTTTGGAGTTGATGGAGGTTGAGGTTCTTTTGCAGGAGTAGAAATGGGTTTTACCCCCAGCCATTCAGCGACTTTAGATTGAGCCGTTGTCAACGCATTACGAGAAGCAACATCAATACTTTGAACAAACTCATTAGCTAATCGTTCTCGGATAAATTCTCCCCGTTCTGAAAATAAAAAATCTAGGGTTTGATTCAACACTTCATTAATATCATAATCATCACTATTTCGAGCATTTTTGAGTAAATTTTCTAATCGATTCCATCGAAATGATCCTTCCTTAAACAATAAATCTTTCAAAGACGTTCTTAATTCAACGGAAGGATCAGTTAACAATCGTTTAGCCACATAAGGATAGGCTTTACTTAAAACTTTAAAGTTTGGATCAACATTAATAGCAATGCCTTCTAATGTCACCAAAGATCGAATAATTAACGCATAGTATGCCGGAACTCGGAAGGGATAATCATACATTAATTCCGAGAGTTGATCCGTAATACTCTTAAAATTCAATTCAGCAACACTCGCCCCTAACGCATTACTAAACACTTTTTCTAAAGCCGGAATAATCGGCGTTAAATCGGTATCGGGCGTTAAAAATTCTAATTTGACATAATCTTTGGCTAACCCTTCAAAATCTCGATTCACTAAATGCACAACGGCTTCTAATAACCCATAGCGTTGATAAGGTTTAACCTCGCTCATCATGCCAAAATCGAGATAAACTAACTTACCATCGGGACTGGCTAATAAATTACCCGGATGGGGATCGGCATGAAAAAATCCATGTTCTAATAATTGTCTTAAGGAACATTGCACCCCAACTTCAATTAAGTAACGAGCATCAATGCCTTGGGCTGCAACTTCTTCTAAATTCGTTAATTTAGAACCGTTGATCCACTCCATTGTTAATACACGGCGTCCCGTATATTCCCAATAAATTCGAGGCACATAAATATCCTGAATATTGCCGTAAAGTTGTCGAAATCGTTCCGCATTTCGTCCTTCATGGTTGTAGTCCATTTCTTCATAAATACGACCCCCAAATTCATCCATGATGGCGACTAAATCACTACGGATAAACTTAAAGGTTTTCTTAGCCCATTGTGCTAAGGTTCGTAAAATATAAATATCCAGGGCAATACTTTCAGATAACCCCGGACGCTGGACTTTAACCGCGACAACTTCCCCAGTTTTTAATTTACCTTTATAAACTTGTCCTAAAGATGCGGCTGCTAAGGGATCAGGACTTAATTCAGCATAGATATTTTCGGGGCGATCGCCTAATTCTTCTTCAATAAATTGATAAGCAACTTCATTGGCAAAAGGCGGGAGTTGATCTTGTAATTGGGTTAATTCTTCTAAATATAATGGGGGAACTAAATCCGGTCGAGTGGATAAGGCCTGTCCCACTTTAATAAATGCCGGGCCGAGTTCTGTTAAGGTGGTTCGTAGTTGAATGGCGCGTTTGCGATCCGTTTTCAGGTTTGTTCCGCCTTTGCCATCTAACCATAATCCCAAGGCAAAAAAACCCAATTTCCCTATAATGCTTAACAGGCGTCCCCAAACTTGGAACACACGAGAACGGTAATAATCTGCAATGGCAATCGGATCGTAGCGTAATGCAGGTTGATTCGATTCATCAAGGCTTGTCACCTCTGGCGGTTGAGGCAGTTGGTGATGTTCCTCCACAAATTCTGAGGAGACATCAATGGTTGCAGGGGAAACGGATCTGCTCGGTTGCAGGGGAGTAATCGTCATAAGAGGTGAATCTGAATCAAGCTGGGGCTTTGCAGGCAATACCGTCTTGACTTCCATAAATGTAGGACTTAGGTGGGAATTTCTGTTAACTATTGTAACAATATCTCAATCAAGTCCTTTACCTCCCCAGAAAGACCGTCCGATTGATGGGGAATTAACCCTACTCACCATCCCCTGTTTCTGTTGTGTGGGTCAGTCGGTTGCAAATATTTAAGAGATAGAGACGGGTACTCACTGGAAGGCGGGGTAAGGGAGCTTCCAGATTTGGCCAGGTGGGTAAATCGAAGCAGGGACAACAATTAGGAGGCATTCCGGCAACTTTCACCGGCACCGAGAGAGAACAACGGGCACAGGATTCAATTTCCCATTGTGAGGAAAGCAAATCTTCAATGGTTTGCTCTGTGCCTTCCAAATAGCACTCTCCAGAGTCAGGGGAGAGGATTTCCTTCCAGCAGTCCTCAAACTCGCGGCTATATCTGTCTCCTTGAACGACAGGTTGGGGTAAGCGAGATTCTGCACCGTTGCGAATTAAGACTTTTTTACCTAACTGAAACCAGTAGGCTAAATATTGTTTAACTTGGTGTTGTGAAGCCATAAGTCTACTGTTTTAAGGTTTTAATTGCTAAATTTAAGGTTGACGGAGCAGAAATTTAACCTAAAAGCAGAGCCAATCGACTAATGGGTATTTCCTTATTTTTATTCTAGGGGTTAAATTGCCTCTTAACTCCTCCCTAAATCTATATTAATCCTAAAATTAAATTCTGAATAGGATAAATATTTTACAATTACTTTCGAGGAATCTCTACTCCTTTAATACCGATGAGATGGCTTTGTTTTGGGAAAAACATAGAGTTTAATTATAAATATGTACTATATTATCGATTGATAACTAGGTACTCTTTTATGTATTAATAAATATAACAAATAAATTAATTTTTGTAAATCTTCATAAAGATAGATTTTTGTTTTTTAAATGATGAGCAATAATTGATTGTATTCATAGACTTTTAAAATAAATTCTAAAAAAGCAATATCCTTTAGCAATCAATCCGTAAATGATGAGAATATAGATTCTAAATTAATACTTTTAAAGCTCTTTATCAAAAATTAGAAAATAAATTTATTAATTAATGTTAATAATTATTCTACCCAAAACTTGCGGTGAAGGAGTTAAGGTAGATATCTAAGAAACTTGCTAACAGAGAATAAAAGGGTTGAGGAGCAGCCTAAAATCATCCTTTGGGCCAGAATTCTTAAAAGTTGTTAATGGATTGTGCCCAAGGGTGACTTCCCCTTTACACTCAAAAAGGAGATCTGTCCAAAAGCGACCAGCCATTATGTCAAGTACAAACCTACAAGCCTCAAATTCCGATACAACACCTCATACAGCCCGCCATCAAATTGTGATTGTTGGGGGAGGAGCCGGAGGAATTACCGTCGCCGCCCAACTGATGCGGAAAGATTCCAGCCTGGATATTGCCATTATTGAACCCTCCGAAAAACATTATTATCAACCCGCTTGGACGTTAGTGGGTGGGGGTGTTTATAATATTGAAGATACGATTAAAGACGAAAAAGACTGTATTCCCCCCGGTGTCAAGTGGATTAAAGCTTATGCGGATCAATTTGAACCGGAAAATAATTTAGTCATTACCCAAGATGGGCAGCGCATTCAGTATCAATACTTAGTGGTTTGTCCAGGGATTCAAATTGATTGGCATTTAGTCGAAGGATTAAAAGATGCCATTGGTAAAAATGGAGTCACAAGTAATTATTCCTTAGAATACGCGCCTTATACTTGGGAATTGTTAAAGAATTTTAAAGGGGGAACGGCAATTTTTACCTTTCCATCCACACCGATTAAATGTGGAGGAGCACCCCAAAAGATTATGTATTTAGCGGATGATACCTTCCGCAACAATGGGGTACGGGAAAAAAGCCAGGTTATGTATTGTACAGCCGTTGGTAAAATGTTCCCCATTCCGGGCTATTGTGAAGCCTTAGAAAAAGTTGTGGAACGTCGTAATATTGATGTTAAGTATCAACATAATCTCAAAGCGATTAAACCGGAAACCCAAGAAGCAATTTTTACTGTAAACGGTGCGGAAGAAATCAGGATTAAATATGATTTGATTCACGTCACGCCACCCATGAGTCCCCCAGATTTTATTAAAAATAGTCCCTTAGCAGTACAACCAGGGGGATGGGTAGATGTGAATAAAACAACGTTACAGCATAATGTTTATCCGAATGTATTTGCATTAGGAGATGCGTCTTCCCTACCGACTTCTAAAACCGCAGCAGCAATTCGGAAACAAGCCCCTGCATTAGTAGAAAACCTCTACAGTTTAATTCAGTCTCAAAAACTAACAGGAAGTTATGATGGTTATACCTGCTGTCCGTTAATTACGGGTTATGGAAAAACGATTATGGCGGAGTTTACCTACGAGTGTAAACCCGACTCTAGTTTTCCCTTTGACCCCACACAAGAACGTTATAGTATGTGGTTAGCCAAGCGTTATATTTTACCTTGGTTATATTGGAATCGGATGTTAAAAGGTGCCCCCTTTGAGGCAGACCGTTTGAAGCCGTTGAAAGGTTAATTTTATTTTAGAAGCCGGGTTTTTTCAAAGAACTTTAGGGAGAACTTAAAGCTTAAAAAAATCCGGTTTTTAGGAAAAAAAGAGTTTTAAGATTAAAAGTGAAAAGAACAACTTGTATTAATTAAATTAAACATTCCATCCCTTAAATAGAATCCTATTTTTTAAAGAAATTTATATTTTATATTGTTAAGCTAACCCAATTATTATCCTACATTAAAAAAAGCCCAAATTGTTGCTATGCAATAATTTGGGCTTTTATTTTTTCCAATTTAATCGGAAATTAAATCTTCTGAAATATCTGCGGAATGGGAGTTGTAAGTTAACCAGAGATGCTTAACTTCGTTCACCCTGACATAGGGGACAGTAGGATATTAAGTTGCACGCTGTTCAACTAACACTTGATAAGCCGCATTAAAATCACCCGTTGTAATCCGAATTTCAGTCGGGTCAGTCATTCCCTGATGTCGATAACGACGAATGGCTACCAGTGCGGCTTGGTTACATAATAATGCTAAATCCGCCCCATTCCAGCCTTCCGTTGCTTCAGCCCAATACGCTAAATCCACCTCCTGTAAAGGACGTTCATCGTTATGGACTTGTAAAATTGCTAAACGACTAGAAGCACTCGGTAAATCCACTTTTAACTGTAAATCTAACCGTCCCGCCCGTAATAAGGCTGGGTCTAAGGCATCCGGGCGGTTTGTAGCCCCAATCACCAAAATCGTCGCCCCCGTTTGCAATCCATCTAACTCGGTCAAAATTTGTCCCACAACTCGGTCACTCACCCCAGAATCCCCGCTATAACGGCCTCTTGCTGGAGCTAAGGTATCAATTTCATCAATAAATACCACACAAGGCGCAGCTTGACGAGCTTTGGCAAATAACTCCCGTACCGCTTGTTCACTGGCTCCCACCCATTTACTCAACAATTCTGGGCCATTAATACTAATAAAATTGGCTCGCGCCTGAGATGCAACGGCTTTCGCCAATAAGGTTTTCCCCGTTCCCGGTGGCCCCCAAAGCAAAATGCCTTTGGGTGCTTGGGCTTTGGTTTGCATATATAATTGGGGATGGAGTAAAGCCCCTTCCACAGATTCCTGTAGGGTTTGTTTAATTTGTTCAAGTCCGCCAATATTGTCCCAAGCGATATGGGGAGATTCCACTTCCACAGACCGCAACACCGCAGGTTTAACTTCCTTGAGGGCTTGCAAAAAGTCGGTCTGAATCACCGTCATGATTTCTGGAATTTTGGATTCAATCGTCGGAACCTGACGGCGCAAAGCACTATAGGCCGCTTTCTGGCAAACTGCTTTTAAATCTGACCCCACAAATCCCACGGCATTATCCGCAATCAACGCTAAGGAAACCGATTCATCTAAGGGCATGGAACGGGTGAGAATCTGGAGAATTTCTAAACGTCCATTGCGGTCAGGAACCCGAAACTGCACTTCTCGGTCAAACCGTCCGGGGCGACGTAAGGCGGGATCAAGATGGTCGGGGCGGTTCGTGGCGGCAAGAACAATCACCCCTTGAGCTTGGGAAAAGCCATCCATTAAACTCAGCAGTTGGGCAACCAGTCGTTTTTCCACTTCCCCTTCCACTTTGCTGCGGTCGGGAGCCATGCTATCAATTTCGTCAATAAAAACGATACAAGGCGCATTTTTACTGGCCTTCTCAAAAATTCCTCGCAGTCGTTGTTCGGCTTCCCCATAATATTTGCTCATCACCTCTGGCCCGACTAAGGCAATATAGTTAACACCGAGTTCTTCAGCCAGGGCACGGGCGGTCAGGGTTTTACCTGTTCCAGGGGGGCCAACCATCAGAACGCCGCGCGTGGGTTCGAGTCCTAATTTCGCTAATAAGTCGGGGCGTTTTAGGGGAATGGCAATCAGTTCTTTGAGTTCTTTGAGAACTTCTGTCAATCCGCCAACGTCTTTAAGGGAAGGGGTGGTAGCTTCTTCTGGGGGTGTCATAGTGTCTTCAAATCCTGAATCTGAGGGGGAAGATGAGCGACTGCGATTGACCTCAAAATCACCCCCACCAGAACTGCTCGTGCGGGGAATGCCGCCTGGACGGGGAATCCCACCAGAACGGGGAATATTACTCAAGGGACGAGAACTAAACTGCACTTCAGTTTTAATTTCTCCTTTTTCAAGTTTTTCTTCTAAGGTTTTCGCCAGTTCGACTAATTGCTCAAAACCTTTGAATAACTCTGTCATAAAATTTCTCCTGAATCAATTGAACAATATAGGCTGGGTAGATGAGATGGGGTTGAGGAATCTAAGGTTTAACACCTATAGTAGCGATGAGTCCAGGTAAAAGACCGAAAAACCGGGGTTTCAATGATTTCTCATGTCCTAATTGCACCAGGGGGTTGCTATCAACGCCTTTAAAACAGAAGATCGGCAGCCCCTTGAACTCGGGCCAGAGGTGCCACTGACCGAGGTAAACTGGGTAAGCGAATCAGAGTTTGATCCGGGAATAAATCCCGATCAATTTCCTCATCCGTGTGATAACGGTTCTGCACGATATAGCGTTGATAGACTCCCATTTTTTTCAAAGATGCTGTTAATCGAACTTGTTCGGCAACAATGGCATCTTGGGCTTGGAGAATCCCAATAAATTCTGTATGTTGGGGATTTTTTAGTTTTTTCTGGGCTTGCATCACTTGTTGTCTTAAGGTTCGCAATCGCCCCATTAAATCTAAACGCCCTAATACATTTTGATACTTCATCCACAGCTTAAAAATCCAAGCTAACCACTCCCCTAAAGCGGTTGGCATTTCTAAAAAACGCAGAAGATGACCGGTAGGAGCGGTATCTAAAATAATTAGATCTTGTTGTTTCTGGTCTAATAAATCCATGATCGTTACTAACGATAACATTTCATCAATTCCGGGTAAGGATTGAGCTACAATTTGTCGCCAAGCTTCGGGAGTATAAGCGAGTTTGATGTCGCTGTCTTCTTTACCTTCGCCACTAATCATTTCTGCCAGTTCCCATAAATAATCATCCCGAAATTTTTCTAAAACGATATCGGCATCGACTTCTTGACCACTTAAATTGGTGGTTAATTGTGTGGGTTGATGTCCTAATTTTTCCCCAAAGGCATCTCCTAAAGAATGGGCTGGATCAATAGAAATTATCCGAATATTTTTCTCAGGATAACGATGGGATAATCCCCAACCCAGGGCAGCCGCAACGGTTGTTTTACCTACACCTCCTTTTCCTCCAATGATAATTAATTGACGTTTTTCAGCAATAAAATCGCTAAAACTAGGGAGAATTTTTTCGGGCCATTGGATAGGAGGTGGGGGAACTAATTCTACAGTGTCAAGGGTTTGAATTTGGCTCATGATTAGATCTAAAGCTTCACCCCCTAGAGGTTCTGTTGATTGTTGGGGAAGGGTAAAAATGGCATCTTGACCCGGAAGTTGAAGGAATTTACTCAGAAGTTCTTGTTGTTCGCTATAGCGATCTAAGTTTAGGTTTGATGGGGATAAAATTCGATTGATAAATAAACTACCGCAGGGAATATTTAAGTGCTGCAAACTCTTGAGTAATCGTTCGGTTTCTAATAAACTCATCGGTTCTGCAATTGCCACGACTAAACAAACGGTGAAACTGGCATCTTGCAATAGTTGTTTTCCTTCAGTTAATTCCGATTTCATTTTGATCAAAAAGTCATCCACTTCATCCGCATTGTAAGATTTTACAAAGGTTTGGGAAATGACTCGATGTTTTTCTTGAAATAATTCTAAAGAATTTAAAATAATCTCTAAAAAATCTTTAATTCCTAATAAATTTAAGGTATGACCGGAAGGAGCCATATCAACAACAATTCGATCAACTATTTTTTCAGTGAGTAATCGTTGAATTTCTAATAACCCCATAATTTCATCTAAACCGGGCCAGTCTAAATCCCAAACAGGGGTTAAATCTTCGCCTTCAACAAAGCTACCTCGTTCAACTAAGAGTTCTAAAAATTTTCCATATTTTTCTTTAAATTCTAATAGTAATTTTCCCGCATCTAACGCTCTAACCTTTAAATTTGGTAAGTCTTTTAAAGGTAATGCTTGATCTAAGACTTGTGTTTGTAAGATATCTCCTAAAGAATGGGCTGGATCTGTTGAGATTAATAGGATTTGTTCATCAGGAAATAATTTAGCCCAACGACGAGCAAATCCACAGGAAAGGGTGGTTTTTCCCACTCCTCCTTTGCCACTAAACATGACTAAATGGCGAGTGTCATAAGGGTTAAGAATGTTGTTTACAGGGTGAAAGTTAATCATATAGAAACTCAGTTAAATAAAGTGATAGGGTGGAGAAACTTGTCCTAATTGCAATTCCCAACGGGGACAAACTTTCTGCCAATTCAAGAAATGATTAGTTAGGAAAGGTTCATCTTGACAAGGCACTAAAAGATAAATTCGTGATTCTGCTCCTGGACAAGCATTGATAATCGTTGATTGATACTGATCGGTAACTAAATGAACGACCTTTTGCCATTCTGTTGCTTGCAGAATATAAAAGTTTTGTTGGGTTTGATAGTGCTGTTTTTTAACTAAAAAATATTGTCTTCCCGTCATCTCAGAACCTAAAACAGGTTCCTCTAACTTACGAGGAATACATTTTAAAATATATTCCCCTTTTCCTTGGAGTTGTTGGAGCTTTTTTTGGTATTCTTCGCTATTAGAACCGAGATGATCAAGTAAATTGTCTCCCTCTAAAAAAGACGTGCCAAAACGTAAGGGCAAAACTGTCGTTTGCTGAAACAATTCGCAGATGACACGATCATGGGATAAAACAGCTTGAATTAAGCGTTCATTATCCTTTTGTAAGGCATCTAAACAGACGTCTGGTTCTACTAGAGCCGAGATTTTTCCTGAAGCCATCAGTAAGACTGGGCTGGCAATTCCAACAGGTAATTTCAAGATCTGTTTTGGAGTTTTTAAAAAAGCGTAAGTATATAAATTATATAATTTCATAGGGCTGGCAAAAGAAATTTTTCAAAAATTTTACAAATCTTTGTATTTGAAAGTGAAATTTCAGTTTTAGTCTTTTTTTAAGAAAACCATGTATAACATCCAATTCCTCGCTATAATATTATAAACTATTCAGGAATTCTTATGACAAGCAATCGTGTTAAAGGCCCAATCAAACCTAAAATCAGCACCATGCCTCGGAATAAATCTGAAGCATCTCAGCAACTTGAATTGTATAAGTTGATTACTGAAAAACAGCGTATCCAAAAAGAATTACAATTGATGGAGCAGCGACTTCAACAGTTAAAAAATCGTCTCACGGTTCTGAATCATCAAATCGATAGTACAGAACAGACTATTCAAGATTTACGCCAAGCTAATCCCACTATACCTAAAATGCTTCATCCTTCTAAACCGATTGCTCAGTCTTCTAATTTCCAAGCCTTTTACCTGGAATATTAAAACTGAAGAGTGCGGGTTAAAGATGGGAATTTCTTTAATTCTTTACCTTGTAAAACCCGCTTTTTTAAGATCATGATAGAAAAAAAAATAATCCTATCTCTAGCTTTTATCAATCGATGAGATTAGGAAAATGCAAGAATAGGATTTTAATTCAACAATAATTTTTATCTTTTTCTACTCATGAAGGTGATCAGGATATTGAGGCTAGTTCTCTACAGACTCTTCTTCTAAAGCCTGAATTTTTAATAAAAGTTCTTCTTCCTGAATTTCAAACTCTTCCTCGGAAATGTTGCCCATATCATAAGCTAGTTGTAATGATAATAATAATTTGTGCAAATTTTCAGTGTCATCATATTCCGTATTTGCACGCTCTTCAATTTTCTCTCCGATCCAGATTAAGCCATTCAGGGGCCCGGTAACAGGAAAGCATAAAAGATCAAGAAACATAACTGATACTCTCCTTACATGAGTTGAGCAAAGGTATAAGGTGCTGTTAAATTGTTGTAGCGAATTCGCAAGCGATCGCCAAATTGTTGATCGATCGCTTCAACTTTCTGACTAAATTCAGATTCTTGATCCCAAGGAATTAAATAAGCCGTATTGTAAATCATGTCATCCATCATCGGCTCGTTTTCTACAACCTCTTGAGCACAGTGATTTAATTGATCTCGAAAGACCTGAACAATTTCTTGTTTACATTGGTATAAGCTGTTTTCAATCCTTTGACCAATATAGATAATTTCTTCCATCGTTAACGTTTTGCCGAGCATATCATCCCGTTGTTTTTTTAACTCCTGATTACACTCGAGAATTCTTTTTAATTCAGACGGGCTATCCCAAAAAATCTTAATGCTAACTTCTCGTTTTCCTGACAATTTGGTAAATAACTCTTTGAGTTGATTCTGATAAGGGATAATCAATTGTTCTATCACCGTTTCCCAGGTTTTCACAACCAATCCAAAACGCAATGGTAGCAAAGTATGGAACCCTGCTTCCATTACGTTTTCTAGGACTTTTTCATGACAGATTAGATAGCGACGGGAAGCCAAATATTTCTCTTTATGAACAACAGAGTAGAGAAAACTAAATCCTTCAATGACTTCACTGTGAACGAGTTCATGATCAATCCCTTCCCAAACCATTTCGTCAGGAATCTGATCGGCAAATATTCCATATAAATAAAGACCCGTAGCCATAAATCATCTCCAAAATTAAAGGGGCTGAGAAGTTAGCACTAAACGAAGCTTTAGATGAATTAAATCAAGTTTGGCTAAACCTAAATCGACATTTCCTTCTACAACAACTCCAGTATTTAAAAGTCGATCAACCAATTCTAATATAGAAGGACTGGCGCTATATTCTCCAGGGTAATAGCTTCCTGGGGAGGGTAAAAGCGTACCAAATTCTCCAAGATTGATATTCAAATCTTTCGGATCGACTTCAAAAATTGCACACAAATGGAGAATTTGCTCTTGTAATTTTTGCAAACTTTCTGCGGCTCTATCTAAATCAGCTTCGCTGAGAATTCTGCCTTCTTCCATGCGGCGAATGATTTGAGCTTCTAACAGTTGACGTACCAGTTCTACCACCGTTAACAGTAAAGGTGCTAAACCCCCTTTACTATGAGTTGTTTCAGAAGTCGGTAAGATCTCATGGGCAGTATCACAAGGTGTGCAAACAAGTGTCATAATCGCAGTTAGTAAATAGGTTTTTGGCGACGAAGCTCAAGCCTGGAATTTCGCAAACTTGAAATTTTCTCTAAGTTTAAATGAGGCAAACTACCTCCTAACTTGTTAGGACTTAAGCAAAGAATTGTTTGGCTTTTGGGAATGTTTTTCATTGTTCGGACTGGTATCATGGCTTTCTATTGCACTCGATTGGGTTAAGGATTTTAAGGCTTTAAGTTCAGCTTCTAAGCTCTGGAGTCGCTGTGAAAGTTCTTGATTTTCTGTTAATAAAGCTTGAGATTGACTATTAAGATAGGGATCACTTTCCCACCAATTAATTCCAATCTCCCGTGCTTTATCAACAGAGGCAATTAATAGACGAATGCGGATATGTAGAAGTTCAGTAGAAGCGATTGCCACAGAAATATCGCCAGCAATCACAATTCCTTTATCTAAAACTCGTTCAAGGATATCCGCTAAACTAGAACCTTGAGTAGCCGTTGTTATGGAGCTATTTGAGTGGCTTTTGATGGGGGGAGCAAAAGTGGAGGAAGTCACGGTTGGTTTCACTCAAAAAGAATATAAAACTGGTCTTGTTGTTTCAACAATTTCTTTTGCAGTAAAGAACGAACAGCTTTTTCTGCTTGATTTTGCTTGAGGTTTAAAGTTTTGTAAATTTCATGAAAGCTGGCTTTGCGGGTTTGCTGCAAATAATTATAAATTTTCTGTTCATGTTCCTTTAAAGCATCAGGAGGTAACGCACTGGCATTTGGACTACCCGTTTCTTCTACAACAGGTAAGGATTCTGTTGGATTCTCGTTAAGAATTTCCCATAAAATAGTTGTCGATTGATCGATGGGTAAATTAGTCCGTGATAAGAGAACATCTGCACAAATATCGCGGAAATCTGCGTGATTGGGGGTGGCAACAATCTCGTGTTCGGCGCAGACTTTGGCAATCATTAAACAAGAACGCAAACCTGATGTTTTTTCAGCCGTAGTTTTCAGACGGAAAGTTTTGACGAGGTTGACAATAAATAACGCATCTTCTCGAGAAATACCCGTTTTTTGGGCGAGAATTTCAGTCTGAGTCAGTTCATCCGGTTCTGGCATATTAATGGTTACCAACCGATCCATTAAGGCATCTTGGGTAGCATGAACGCCACAATATTCTTCCGGGTTAGAGGTAAAAATTGCCCGAAACTGAGAATGGACTTGCAGGTAATCGGGTTGATTGCTAGTGGGCGGCAGGGTTAGAATTTTTTCTTCTAAGGCGGAGAGTAAAACGTTGTTGACTTCGGGTCGAGAACGGTTAAATTCATCATAAACTAACGTAAATCCTTCTCGACAGGCCATCGTCAATCGAGAATCCACCCAATTATGTTTGAGCTCGTCCTCAACTTTGAGAACGCTGTGGATATAGTTATCCATCAGTTTTTTGTGGGTATAACCTGACTGAGAGCCAATTAAATCGGAACTGGTGAAGTCATCATCTCCGAAAATTAGCATGACGGGTCTAGCTAAACAATTGGCCAGGTGCATGGCTAGTGTGGTTTTTCCGGTTCCGGCAGGGCCACGCAGATGAATGGAAAAACCAGAGTGCAGGTAACGTAAAGCCCGGGTTGTAATTTGATGAATTGAAGGTGTGACGACAAATTGACCAGGGCGAACGCGGAGGACGGATCTTCTTGTTTGAGGTTCAGCAACTGTCATGGTTGAAATCTAGTAAACGTCAATAAATTTTTTGAGAAGTTTGATGAAGAAAGTTGACAAATTGCAAACAAATGTGCTATTTTGTAAATACAGTTATATATAGTTACCAAAGCTACAATTCTTGCAAATCTGTTAGCGGTAAGACTAACCGTTATTGCCTGCTAAGGGTAAGAGGTAACTAGCCCTTAGTTTTCAGGAATCCTGTATCCGCTAGGACAGGAGTTCTACTTCTAGGTTGAGTTTTGGATCTCAAAAGAAGTAGGATTAGTCATACCAGGTTGAAAACCTAAAACTCATTGTTGTATTTTAATGATAACCCTCTAGTTTGGCTCGATAAAAAGCGACTAGAGGGGTTTTTTTATCCTAGTCTTTGAGCTTGGTTAAAACAAACCAGGAGAATTATTTTCCAAAAACATAGATAGACAACTCTTGGCGAAATTGGCGCAAATCTTGTTTTTGCTGCTTCGCTTGAGCTAGACGTTCTTTTTGGATAGCTGTTAAAAACACCCGATTTTCTTGTTTCAATTTTTTGTGGAATTGACTTAGAGAAATCGCTTGTTTCTTGGCTTGAGACAGACGTTCTTTTTGGATAGCTGTTAAAAACACCCGATTTTCTTGTTTCAATTTTTTGTGAAATTGACGCAGGGAAATCGCTTGCTCTTCAGCTTGTTGTTGTCTTTTAACTTGGGTAGCCGACAGAAAAGCTTGAGTCTCTTGGCGGAGTTCAGCCACTTCTTCTACAACAGATAAACGCTCCTGTCGGAATTTTTCCATGAGAGCAGTCATGGGGTTTTCCTCAATAACACTAAATCATGACTAACCCCACTCACCAGCCGAATGTTGACAGCGACTGACTGGGGTTAAACAGTACAAATACCTGCTTTTCCCGCTCCCTCATCCTATGGAGTCTTTACGAAGGTAAGGGGATAAAAGAAAAGCAGACACTTGTTGAGAACTTGAAGATTCCTCAACCATAAGATTGAAGAATCTATTATTAATCTTAGGCAGGAACCGCAGCAGATTGAGTCAGACCAACGGCTTCAGCATATTTCAGGTAGGTTTCAACAGAAGCGATAACGACGCGGGCTTCAATTGCTAACAGTTCAATTCCCACAAGAGAGACACGAGCCCAAGCATCAATAACAATCCCTTTATCAAGAATGCGATCAATAACTTCAGCTAAACTAGAGGAAGAATTTGTTTTTTCGACAGCCATGGTTTTGTACCTTTATTACTCATTGTTGTTTATTTTGTCTGGGGTTAAGAAGTCTTTCACCTCTCCCTGACACTTTGAATCATATCAATAATTTTTCAAATTTGTCAACACTTTTACAAAAGTTTTTTGTTAAATAATGTAAAGCTCATTTTGGTTTTTTCAAAAGGTTTTTCGGGCATTATGTAATAATGTAAAGTTTATTTTGGTACAATTACGGATATTTTGATTAAACATAAGAGAAATTACGGTCAAGAAAATTGATCGAACATCAATACTTTGATTAGGATCAGGGTAGAATTTTTGTCTGAGATCAGTTAACATTCATTAAAAATGCAACTTTTTATATAAATTTCTTCCTCTCAATATGAATACTACCCGAATTGAAACTCCTTACAGTGCTAGGGTTTTAGGTATTTTCAAGGGTTAAGTCAGAAGTCTTGAATTCCCTGGCAATACTTACACCACCAAGAATTGATTTGAGAGTTTAGATGAATACAACCGTAAATATACGGATACAACCGTAAATATACGGATGTACACTTAAGGTAGTACGGAGATCTTATCGCTTGAAACAGCCTCTTCTTTGGGTGGAATGCCAATGATCTAATATAATGAGAAGGCAGAAGACAAAGGATACTCAACCATTTAATAATGCAACAAACGTGAACTCTTGACTTTTGACTCCCGTTATGAATTGACTTGTCGCTTAACTTCCTGTTCAATTTGCTGGGGAATTTTAGCGAGTTCTGCCGAAAGTTGTTGTAGAGATTGTTCTACTTTTTGATGCAGTTCATTCATTTGGTGTTGTTGTAAATTTCCCCATTGAGGTAATTGATTAATAAATTGTTGAAGATCGACAATGACATGGGTTAAACTGTTGATTTGTTCTAATTCAGGGCGTTTTTGGAACGTTTGGACAATAACTTCTAACTCCGATTGCATCATGGTTAAGGTTTTTTCTAATAAATTTTGACGTTCTAATAGATTTTGAATCACGATCATTAAAGATTGTAATTCCTGAGTTAATTGAGGATTCGGAGTAAAAGCCAGCCCTGAAGAAATATTTAAAGTATTAATTGTATTTTTTAATTGATCCATTAATTGATCTAAATCCGCTTGATGTTGCTGAACTAAGCTTTTTGTATGGGTAGCACTTTTCCGAGTTTGTTGAGCCAATAATTGACGATTCAACCAATTCAATCCTAAAGCTAAAGATCCCGGAATCACTGCATAAGTTATGGGTTGTCCGGTGAGAAGGCTAAAAGAACCAATAATTGCAGCAATAATCAAAATTAATTCTACGATTTCAGGCCATCGTTTATGATTCAGCATATTAATACTCTCAAGTGAAGTTAAATAAAGGCTTCTGGTAAAGAAGGAGAATCGTGGACGCTGCTTTAAAAGTAACAATCCCGATAATCACCTCCCCTAAATTTGCAAAATCAATCGAGCTAAATTAAAATAAATTAACACCCCTAAAACATCAACAGCCGTGGTAATAAACGGTGCTGACATTAAAGCCGGATCTAATCCTAATGAACGGAATAAAAAGGGCAAAGAAGAACCCGCCACCGAAGCTAAGATGGAAATCGCAACTAAACTAACTCCCACCGCCACAGCAACAGATAAATTGCCTTGGACAACAAATGTATTTGCCCAAATTGTAGCTAAAATTCCTAAGATTGAACCTAATAATGCTCCCGCTAATCCCTCGCGGATAATGACTTGTAATGGCCCCATTGCCCGGATTTCATCGGTATTCATCCCCCGAATCACAACAGTAGACGATTGCGCCCCCACATTGCCTCCTGTTCCCGTCAGTAAGGGAATAAAAAACGACAGTGCCACCACCTGATGTAACAGATCCTGTTGCATTTTCAAAATTGAACCCGTGACACTATTTGTTAAGAGTAAAACTAATAACCAAACCACCCGTCTGCGGGCGATTGTTAGCAAATTTGCCTGAAAATAATTATCGCCATCGGTTTGCACCCCCCCCAAAGCATAAATATCTTTTGTGGCTTCCTGTTGAATAATATCTAACACATCATCAACGGTAATAATCCCCACTAATCGCCGTTCACTATCTACCACTGGAATTGCTAAAAAATCGTACCGTTGAATAATATCCGCCACTTCCTCTTGATCGGTGTCCGTTTGCACAGAAACAATATCCTGATTCATAATTTCACCGACGGTTTGTTCTAGTTGGGCGGTGACTAAATCCCGCAACGATAAAATCCCTAATAACCGCCGATCTGAGTCGGTCACATACAGAGAATAAATCGTTTCTGTGACATGGGCTAAACTGCGAATTCGTTCTAAACTTTGACTGACCGTAAAATATTCTTTCAGGGAAACATACTCCGGGGTCATAATTCGTCCGGCGGTTCCCGCTTCATATCCCAATAACAACGCCGTTGATTGACGTTCTGTGGGGCTTAATTCGGCAACAATTCGCCGCACGACGGAGGCGGGTAACTCCTCAAATAAACGCGCTCGGTCATCGGGTGACATTTTATCTACAATGTCGATGACTTCTTGGCGCTTGAATTTTTCGCAGAGAGACTGTTGAACGCTGGAGTCGAGTTGTTCGTAGACTTCGATGGCCTCATCTTTGGGTAATAACCGAAAAGCAATCACCTGCATGGTTTCGGGTAAACCTTCGATAGCCTCGGCGATATCCGCCGGTTGTACAGGCTTCAGGATGCTTTTGGCGGCTGTTAAGTCTCCGAGCTCCAGTAACACTTGTAGTTGCGTCCGCACCAACTCGCGTAACTCTTTACGAGAGATGGTTGAGGTTGGGGGTATGGATTGATTGGCTTCAGTCAAAGGCAGCCCTCCTAAAACAGTTCTGCATCCAGATCAAGTCTAAAGGCTTAAGGTGAACCTTCACCCTCTAAATCAAAAACACCGAACACCGAACACCGAACAGGGAATTAGAAATGTATCAATAATTCTGTCTGTGCTAAATTAACTCGATTTTGATGAAATCCTAAATTTTGAAAGGTATCTAATCTGGGTGTTGATGAATTGATTATAGAGCAAGTTGATCGTTTTCCATCAAGTTACAATTAAACGTTGATTTGTTGTTTCCCTTTTGGGTTAAAGATAAAGGCTGAAGCCCAACAACGAATTGTCTGGTTTAGATTATACTAAAATGAATCCTGTTAGATAAACTCAGCAATGATTAAAATTTTGCATCTTTCGGATATTCATTTAGGGAGTAGTTTTTCCCATGGTCGAATTAATCCTGAAACGGGGTTAAATAGCAGATTAGAGGATTTTATCGCTACCTTGGGACGTTGTATTGATCGAGCGATCGCAGAACCCGTTGATTTAGTTTTATTTGGGGGAGATGCCTTTCCTGATGCCACCCCTGCTCCTTATGTTAAACAAGCTTTTGCGGCTCAATTTCGGCGGTTAGTAGATGCAGAAATTCCCACGGTTTTATTAGTGGGAAATCATGATCAACATTCCCAAGGACAAGGGGGAGCCAGTTTAGGAATTTATCGCACCTTAGGGGTTCCCGGATTTGTTGTGGGGGATAGCTTAGAAACCCATACCATTCAAACCCGAAATGGAGCCATTCAAATTATTACTTTACCTTGGTTAACCCGCTCAACATTATTAACTCGCCCTGAAACCGAAAAACTGTCTTTAGAAGCCGTTAATCAACTGTTAATTGACCGTTTAACCGTTGTTTTAGAAGGAGAAATTCGGAGTTTAAATCCAGAATTACCCACAATTTTATTAGGACATTTAATGGTTGAGAGAGCGAATTTAGGAGCCGAAAGATTTTTAGCCGTTGGTAAAGGATTTAATATCCCGCTTTCCCTCTTAACTCGCTCTTGTTTTGAATATGTCGCCCTAGGTCATGTCCATAAACATCAAAATCTTAACCGCACCAATGATCCACCTGTTATTTATCCTGGAAGTATTGAACGGGTTGATTTTAGCGAAGAAAAAGAAGAGAAAGGATTTGTATTAATTGAACTCGAAAAAGGGAAAGTTAAATGGGAGTTTTGTGCTTTACCCGCTCGTGCTTTTTGTACGATTAAAGTTGATCTATCTAAAAGCGATGATCCTCAACAAATGGTAATAAAAGCCATTCAAAAACATAAAATTGAAGCAGCTGTTGTGCGTTTAATTTATCAACTGCGTTCAGAGCAATTGGATTTAATTAATACCGCCGAATTACATGATCTTTTAAGGAGTGCCCATACCTATACTATTCAACCGGAATTAGTCAGTCAGTTAGCTCGACCCCGTTTACCGCAATTAGGAACACAAGGGAGTAGTCTGGAACCGTTAGATGCTTTAAAAACCTATTTAACCAGTCGAGAAGATTTGCAAGGATTTCAATCTGAAATGATGGAAGCTGCTCAACTGTTGTTAGCGGGAGAAAAATAGAATCAAGATTCAGGGGGAGAATTATGATTCCGTTGTTGCAACGTCCGTTCAATTAAGCCAATTAAATGCTGCGGATTTGACTCTGAACTAGGATTCTCTTCTGGGGTGAGGGCTAATTTTTCGATTTTAGAAATCAAAGAAGGAATCAACTCAGGACTCATATTTTTAGCTTGTTCTACAATTAAAATAATTAAATTCGGATCATAATTATCAATCAGTCTCTCTAATTCCTTAACAACCAATTCTGCCCGTTCTAACTTTGAGAGAATAGAACGAGCAATCTCAGCGTCATTTTCAGCAATATCTTGAAGTTTTTGAGAATGAAATCTAAAATGATTTGCTACTTTATTCATCTGCTGATTGACATTTAAAATTTGATTGAGCAGTTGATTGATTTCTAAATTAATCCGACTAAATCCTTGGGAAGGAGTTTGAGATTGATGAGCAATAATAGAGGCTTGTACTGCTAAATGACGAATTTGTTGAAGAATCTTAGCAATTAAATTACACGCCGAGTGAATAGATTCTAAATCATTAGAAATAGATTCACTAATCCTTTGAACATGACTTGTATTAGCATGGATAGAATTTGTACTAACATAAATTGAATGAAAAGATTTGTTAGTTTCTCCAATCACTAGCTGACTTAATTGTAAAAAATCCTCATTAATCTCCGTAATTTTTTGTGCAGTTTCAAAAATTTCCTGTTGCTTAATTTTTAAAAAATCACCATAATTTTTTTTGATTACTTCTTGTTGATTTTGATAATATTTTGTATATTTTTTTAACTTTCTTTTTTCAGTTTCAATGATTTGAAAAGATTGTTCAACTTGGGATTGTTGCTGCTGAATCAAACTTTGAGCATGATTTAAGAGTTGATTTTGAGCCAACAATAAAGTTTGAATATCCAGAATCCGATAAAATTGATTATCAAAAATAACAACAATCGGCTCATAAATTAATTCTTTAGAGCGATTCAAGGCACTATTGACAGCATCTCCAATTTTACAATTTTGATCCAGCAACAAGGCGGGAATCCTCAGATAATCGAGCAGCATTTGAATCGGTTGATTGAAATACAAATTTTCTCGCTGGGTAGTATTCACTTGTTCTCGAAACTTCGCCCGTGAAATCATTCCCAAGAAGTGGCGGTTATCCATAATAATCACGCCCGGTAAATCGGGGTTTTGGGCAAACTTCTTAGCCACACTCTGGCCTAAAGTGCTAGAACTGACGGTAAAGTCATAAGAAAGGACAGAAGCTAAGGTAGAATCAAAAGTGATGGGAGATTGGCTGCTCATTCATTTTGGCGGTTCAACGCAAACAGGGTTTCTTCCAAGATCATACTGATGAGGTAAGACTGTTCTGTCCATCTTAGAACCGTAAACTCACAAATAGCTACAAAAATGGCTACAACCTTTTTGTTTTTTCTTCCTCCCCCCTATTCTTTAGAGTGACGGTTATATAAGCCTGTGGACGATGCCTTATACCAGCAGCTTCAACAAGAACGACTTCTGAATCAAGTCACGACTCAGATTCGTCAGAGCTTGGATTTATCGGTGATTTTGTCAACTGCGGTTAAACAGTTGCGACAATTTTTATCGGTTGATCGGTTGCTCATTTATCAATTTGAGCTAGAATACCTGTCAACGGTAGAAGCCCCTGAATTAGACGGGGGAGGAGAACGAACCTTAGAACAATCATCCCAGTTCTTGGGTAAAAATGTCCCAGGATATGCCTGTGGAAAAGTGACCTATGAAGATCGCTCTTCTCAGGAGATTCTTTCCGTTTTAAATTTATCAGAAGATCAGCATTGTTTTAAACAAGAGTGTAGTTTTTTAGATAAATATCGTCAAGGTTTTATTAAATCCGTTTCTAATGTAGAACATGACTATGCTCACACTCCCTGTTTTATTGAATTTTTAAAACAATTTCAAGTTCAATCTCTCATCATTGTTCCCATTGTGGTTCAAGACAACCTTTGGGGTTTATTAATTGCTCATCAATGTCTCAAACCCCGCCAGTGGAAAACAATGGAAAAACGATTTTTAAAAAAAATTACCCAACATTTATCCATTGCGATTCACCAAGCCCAACTCTACGCCCAACTTCAACAACAAAAACAAACCCTAGAACAACGAGTCCGAGAACGAACACAAGCCCTGCATGATGCTTTATTAGGAGCACAATCTGCCAACCGAGCGAAAAGCCAATTTTTAGCCACCATGAGTCATGAATTACGCACCCCCTTAACTTGCGTGATTGGCATTTCAGAAACATTATTACGCTACTCTGGAGAACAACAAGCCAATCAAAAAATGCCCCTTGATAAGCAGCAACGGTATTTAAAAACAATTCATGATAGTGGCGAAAAGTTACTGGGACTGATTAATGATATTTTAGATTTATCCGAAGTAGAAGCCGGAAAAACTGTCCTCCAGATTAGTGAATTTTCTTGGTCTAAATTAGTCCATCAAAGTCTAAATTCTTTTCAAGAAAAAGCTCAAAATCATCAGATCAATCTCACCAGTGATGTTAAAATAAAACCACACCAAAACCGATTTACAGGAGATCAGGAACGGATTCGGAAAATTATCTTTAATTTATTAGAAAATGCCATCAAATTTACCCCGGATGGCGGTCGAGTTACCTTGAAACTTAAGGTGGACAATAATATCGCTATTTTGCAAATTGAAGACACGGGAATTGGAATTCCTGATGATAAAATGCCCTTATTATTTGAAAAATTTCAGCAGTTAAATTCCGCTTATGACCGTCAGTATGAAGGGACAGGGTTAGGATTAGCCTTAACAAAACAATTAGTAGAATTACATGGAGGTGTGATTCATGTTCAATCAACCACTGGAGTAGGTTCTATCTTTACCGTACACTTACCTGCTTTACCTTTAATGTCTCAAAAACCTCAAGGTGAAATTACGGAATCTCCGTTTAAAACTTCTCTGCCTTCAGTGTATCTTAATTCTCCTCGTCGCAAGTGTGTTTTAATTGAACGGGATGAAGAAACCGCCACTTTAATTTGTGATTTATTAACCGCCTCTGGATATCAAGTGGTTTGGTTAATGGAAGGATTTACCGCCGTTAAACAAATTGAACTGTTACAACCAGATGCTATCATTATTGACCTGAATTTACCGGGACAATTCAGCCATGAAATTCTCAATCAACTTCATCATCAACCCCAAACCCAAAAAATTAAAATTTTAGCCTTAACCTATGAAAGCTGCTTTCTTGAGTCCAAAGTTAACCTATCCTTTGAATATTATGATTGTTTAGTTAAACCGATTCAACCTGACGAATTACTCAATAAAATGATAGCCTTAAAAATGAATTAAATCTTAACCCATTTTACCCTTTACTGTTCACCTTTAACCATGAAATCAGAAATTTTGTTACCCTTAAAACAGGGATTAATTGTATCCTGTCAAGCGCCTGTTGATTCCCCTTTGCATCATCCGATTGTGATTTCAGCCATGGCGAAAGCAGCCATTAATCGAGGTGCTGTGGGGGTGAGAATTGATACCCCCACTCATATTGAAGCTGTCCGTCAACAGGTTTCTCAACCGATAATCGGCTTATGGAAACAACAAATTCCAGGGTTTGAAGTGTATATTACCCCTCGATTTGAAGATGCTGTCGCCGTTGCTAAATCTGGGGCTGATATTATTGCCATTGATGCGACATTGCGAGAACGTCCCCAAGGAGAAACTGTTCGGAATTTAATTCCTAAAATCCATCAAGAATTAGGGAAATTAGTGATGGCGGATGTGGATAGTTTAGAAGCCGCTAAAATCGCCGCAGACGCAGGTGCAGATTGTGTTGGAACAACATTATATGGTTATACCCAAGCCACCCAACATCAATCACCTCCCAGCTTTGAATTATTAACTCAAATGGTCAATCAGTTACAAGTTCCGGTGATTTGTGAAGGGGGAATTTCTTCCCCAGAAATGGCGAAACAAGCCTTAGATTTAGGTGCTTATGCCGTCGTTGTTGGGGGCGCTATTACCGGAATTGATCTGTTAGTTCAAGCGTATCAAAAAGCGGTTTCTGCATAAGGGAATCGGGAATAGGAAAAGGGGAATAGAGCCAACAATTTATTGTATGGGGTGAGAATGATCTAAAAATCGTTGATCTAATTTAGCCAATAATGCTCCTAGGGTTTCAGCGATAATACTGACTAATCGATAAAAAGCGATGACACTTAATAAAATCGGGGCTGAAAATTGGTGACTCAATAAGGCTAAAGCCGTTGCTTCAAAAACCCCTAATCCTCCCGGTGCGCCGGGAATTAATAACCCTAATAACCAAGAAAAACTATAAGCTCCCAATAACAACGAAATTTGATTAAAATGTACGCTCTGGAAAGCTAATAAAACAAACATAAACCCCGACCATCTTAATAAAATAAACCCCACTTCTCCCAACAAAGGTCTGAAGGGGTAATGGTCTAATTGACAAGAGGGTTGTTCAGGAAATTCAGAAAGTTTATTTTTAAATTTTGACTTTTCTAAAAATCTCAGAATCGGGTTTAAAATAATAGGATGAATCCCAATACCCAGAGCAATTAAAGCTAGAATTTGTAAGATCCAATAGGGACTACGATAGCTAACTAAAGCCACTCCTAATGCTGCCGTTGCCATCATTAAGGGTTCTAATAATACACTTAAAGCAGCAGCTTCTAGGGCAATACCAGAATCCTTCATTGCCACAATTCGCCCATAAAAATGCCAAATATTCCCCGGCAAATATTTAGCAATATTAGTAATTAAATAAAGTTGTAATCCCCAACGAGGTCTAACAGGTTGCTTAAACTCTTTGACAATTCCTAACCACACCCAAGCTGACCAAGTATGAGCAAAAAGCGTTACCACAAGAGCTACGGCAAGATACATCCAGCCTGTTGAGGTAATCTCAATTTCTGAAATTTCTTGCCAATACTTTCTAAAATTTGCAGCCAAGAAAAATAAGGTTCCGCCTACAATCATCCATTTTAAATACGGCTTAACAAAACCGAGGATGATTTTTATCGGCTTGAGGAAACCACCGGAGGTTTGAAGTTCTCCATCTGAGTTGGGCTGCTGAATTTTAAGTTTTGTGGGTTGCATTTTAGAGTCCTAATGAGTGAGTTGAAGCAGTAGGTTGATAACTAGAAATGACTCGTCCTACCCCTCGCAACTGTTGAAAATAATACTGAATACAGGCATCCCCTTCTGGTAATAAGACATCTATTTTAATTCCATTTCGACCGTGTTCACGCCCCGAACTATGAATATATTGTCCTTCTGTCAGGTACAATCCAACGTGGGTGGCTTTTTGGGGCGTTCCAAAAAAGATCAAATCCCCAGGGAGAAGACTAGAAAAATCTAAAGGGTCTCGATGGAAGGTTATCGGTTGTGTAAAGGCTTCCTGTTGATACGCATCTCTGGGTATCCAAATTCCCACCGAAGCAAATGCAGCTTGCATTAAACCCGAACAATCATAATCAGGGCCGACTGTCCCTCCCCACAGATAATAATTGGGGGTTTCCATTGCAGCTTGAGTAAACTCAATAACCTGGGGAATGGCGGCTTGAATTTCAGCTTCGGAGAAAACCGGGGCGTGATAAGGTTGAGTCGCAATCTCTAAATGGTTTTGATCACCCGTGCCTAACCAAGCCGTATAATCGTCTTCGCAGAGTTGTACTAAAATACTCATTGAACGATTAATCTGATTTTGGGGTTCAGGAAGCCAACGTAAATGACGTCCTTTTCTCGCTTGCGTCGCTAAAGTTTTGCACTCGCTCGAATCATAGAGATCTAAATTCTCTCTACAGATATACTCAATCGAATCTGATAAACATTCAACCATGATAGATGAGTCGATAGAAAAATACACATCCACAACCAACCATTAACCGTTAACCCTCAACCATCAACAACAATGACTTTTTTCCATTTCGATGACCAATTAGAAACCCTCGGCAAAGGCATTATAGATGCAACGCGCACACAATTTCCATCTGTAGCGGAAAATCAACTCGCCATGACCTGGTTAGTTTATGACCCCCCCATTTCGGTCAATACCGGAGGAGCCTTAACCCCGGAAGAGTTTTGGAAATATCCTGTTCGTGGATTTCATTATCGGGGAATTGAACGAATTTATCCCGCTAGTATTGTCAAATTGTTTTATTTATTAGCTGTTTTTGAATGGAAAGAGAAGGGGATGTTACGAACAACCCCAGAATTAGAACGGGCGACGAGAGATATGATGATTGATTCGAGTCATGATGCCACCAGTTTAGTCGTTGATGTGTTAACGGGAACCACCAGTGGCCCCGAATTACCTACAGGGCCGTTTGAAACGTGGAAAAGTCAACGCAATTTGGTTAACCGTTATCTGAAAACCCTGAACTGGCCGGAATTTGAATCGATTAATGTTAATCAAAAAACGTGGTGTGATGGGGCCTATGGTCGGGAACGAATTTTTTTAGGAGAATTAATGGAAAATCGCAATATGTTAACCACAAATGCAACAGCAAGATTATTGCATAGTATTATCGGGGGTGTTGCGGTTTCTTCTATGGCTTCGGGTCTGATGATGAAATTAATTAAACGCAGTCTTGACCCCAAAGAGTTAGCAGAAAATCCAGAAAATCAAGTTACGGGTTTTTTGGGTGGTGGACTCCCGAAAACGGCAAAATTGTGGTCAAAAGCAGGTCATACTAGCCAAGTTCGTCATGATGCTGCTTATATTGAACTTCCTTCTGCTCGACCCTCTATATTAGTGGTATTTACAGAAGGAAAAGCTCAAAGTAAAAATCAAGAACTCTTACCTTTTATTTCCCAAAAGGTTGTAGAAGCAATTAAAACCCTTTAAAGCAACTCAGTAATCTTTTAATGTTTCTGTTGTTCCTAAATGAGCAATGGGTCATCAAACAGAGGAATTGTTAGGATGGCTTACTGTTGTATAAAATTTGCCTCATGTTGCCAAATAAAATCAGCAATTGCTGAATCCTCTGAAAGCAGAAACTCTTCATCTTGAGATTGAAATAGGATAGATTTTTGAATCAAAGGATGATCAATGAACCGCCTTTTTACCCGGTTTGGGATTCCATAGCCATAAACAATATGACCTTGACCTGCTAAGACAATGACCTGAAAATCTGGGTTATTTTTAACAAAATTTGCGATCGCATCTGCCATGGTTTCATCCCATAAAATTTGAGCTTGGAAAAATCGCTCAAAATTCTCACTGTTACCGTGATTTCCTTGATGATGTTGTTGGTAAATCTTCAATAACATTTCTCGATATTCAGAAGGATTGAGATCAATTTCCGACAAAGGCGGAATATATTGTTGTTCAGATTTTGTTAATCTTTCTAACCCTTCTCGTGCGACTTTGCGGGTGATTTCTGTGGGGGTATTAATCGCTAAAATCGGAATTTTCTGCTGTTGAGCAAATCGTACAATTTCAGCATAATTTTCCCAAGGAAACCCCCAACGTTGATGATATTGGCTTTGTTCTATTAATTGAGATTCTGTTATTTCTCCTGTTAAATATTGATCTAAAATATTTTGATAGGGACGTTGAAACATCTCCATTGCGATCGCGATTTTAGGATTTTGTTGAAATAAAGCTTGAATTAATTGCAATTGAGCTTGATGATCTTTAACATTATTGTGGGTTTCTCCTAAATAAATAATATCCGTTTCGGTAAGCTTTTTAATCAAATTATTACGATTATTTTGATTAAAAATTGCCGAAGATTCTGATAACGGTGTTGCCAAGCCTTGTTGAGTTAAAGTTGGAAAGCCACACCCTAATAAAACTCCCAAAGAATAACTTAAAGCAGGTTTAAATAAACAAATTTTCATAACAATAGTTGAGAATAAAGAATTGGGAAAAAAGAGGGACAAAAATTTTGATTTTAGTATCAGTCTATATCCTAACTAAAGTCAGTGATCCCCCCTAACCCCCCTTAAAAAAGGGGGAACAAGAGATCTAAGTCCCACTTTTTTAGTAAGAAATATCCTACTTAACCCTTCTAAAAAAGGGGATAAAGATCCTACCAAGTCCCCGTTTTTAAGGGGGATTTAGGGGGATCTAATCTCGGCTGTAATCAGATAAAAACTAAGCATTTAACTTAATGACTCCACAGCCTAAACGTCCGCCTCCAGCACCACCTTTTACTCCCGTTGTACCTTGATCTTCATCAACATGAACAATAAATGCACTACCATCTTGATCAAATAAACTTAATGGCCCTGGGGATATACTCACCCGATTTGTGGTGTAAGTTAACACGGCTTTTCCATTCGCATCTGCCACTAAATTGGGTAAATCTCCCATGTGAAACGGATGGTTAGCATCAGGATTTGTGTCTCCAAAAGGCCCTGGATCAAAATGACCGCCAGCCGCGTTAAAATCGGGTTCACAACTGCCTTTTTGATGAATATGAAAGCCATGTTTTGTATTAGCAGGTAAACCGCTAATTTCGGCTTGAACCTGGACTAATGGTAAAATATTGTCGGTTTGAATTTGCGTTAAGGTTACTGTTCCTGATAACTGTGATTCTGAAGTTCCCTGAACAGCAGCCTCAGCTTTTAAAGCATTAGTCGCTTCTGAAATATTGGGTTGAGTACAACTCACTAGAAACACCAAGATTAATAAACATCCCCAGAAAAGAGAACCGATCTTTTTTAGGATTGCCATTGGATTTTCTCATCAAGAATAATGTTAGTTTATCATATTAAATCTGATTTTAACAAAGGATAGGGGGTAATACCTATTTAACCCCCTAGTAAGTCTTAGGTTTTTCTGTATTATCTACTAATCCGAATTTGTTCTCTGGAGTTAACGACCTCTGTAAAATAATCTTGAATTAACTTCGGGTCAACAGTTATAATTCCCTGGGGGCCAAACCAACGATTAACAAGTTCAACAGAACTCGCTTCCCCATCAAGATAGCCTTGCATGAGTCGGATAATTGAATAGTTGACAATATCCAAGAATTTAGAGTTATTTTCAGGAACGATACAGGCAATCCCTTCTCGATTATAAGGTTGATTAACGGTGGTCATAAACGCATTAGGTTGACTGACGGTTTGACGATATCCTTCTAAAGCAATCATATCGGATGCTAAGGCATCAATACTCCCGGAATTAACAGCTTCAAATCCTTCTTTCAAGGTAGAAATTGGAACAAACGTTGCATTAGGTTGAACCAATTTAATCACCTGTTCTGCAATGGTTTTAGGCAACACACCAATGCGTTTACCCTGTAAAGATTCGGGAGAACCTAAACTACTTCCTGCTTTTAATAAAAGGGTTGTACCACTTCTAGCTAAAGGCACAGAGAAATCAACAAATAAATCCCGATTCCAAGTAAAACCGACATTACAAGCTAAATCAATTTCTCTCTCCTCCATCTTCACCATTGCATTTTCAGGGGTGATTGTGACAAAATCAATTTGAATTGAGCGTCCCAATTGTTCTTCAACCCGTGCTTTAATTAAATTCACTAAATCTACCGAATAACCGACTAATTGACCTTTATCATTCACATAAGATAAAGGAACAGCTTCCGTTAAAGTTCCAACGGTTAATGTTCCCGTCCGTGCTGCCCGTTCTAAAACGGTTTCTGCATGGCTGGTTAAGGAAAAACCCAAAGTTAATCCTAAACTCATTAATACCGTCAACACTGTTTTTTTAATCATTGATACGCCTCAAAAATTGGGTTAACCTGCTGGAGAATAATGGTAAGATTATAGCAAACTCTTGCAATATGAGATATAATCCTGACAGAAAATAGATTGACCGGAAAATAGAGCACCCAGTAAACACAACGACATGAAAATTCAAACACCCACCGGATTTGTCGGTTTTATTTTATCTCTTTCAGCTTTAAATGTTGCTGTCGCAGAAGCTAAAACTGCACCTACATCTTCATCTTCTGAACAATCTGTTACCACCCTTGAACAACGGTTGTCTCGGTTATCGGCTACAGTGAAAGCTCAACAAGAACAACTCTCTGAATTGGCACAATTACCCCCAAATATCGGCATTGGCCTGGGTTGGGCTAATGGTAACGGTCGAGGCTGGGTAAATGGTCGTGGTGGTGGAGGTTGGGTAAATGGTCGCGGTGGTGGAGGTTGGGCTGATGGGGGGGGCGGTTTCTTTAATCGTCGTTAGAGTTTAGGGAATCAGGCTTAGGGCCTTAAGTCTTAGCCTGGTTACTGAATTGCGATTGTACTCGGTTTCATTTTATATTTTTGGTTATGATTCCCGATTTTAATATTACTGATTTTGGGCCGATTAATTTAGTTGTTCTGCAAACAACATCCTTTTGTAATTTAGATTGTGATTATTGTTATTTACCTAATCGAGAACAAAAAAATCAATTATCTTTAGATTTAATTCATCCAATTTTTAAAACCATTCTAACGAGTCCATTTGTACAGCATGATTTTAGCGTCTGTTGGCACGCGGGAGAACCTCTCGCTGTTCCGATTTCTTTTTATGAATCAGCTTTTGAATTAATAGAAGAAGCGAGTCAAAACTATAATTCTAAATCTTATAAAATCTGGCAATCTATTCAAACTAATGCCACCTTAATTAATCAAAAATGGTGTGATTTATTTAAAAAACATGATGTATTAGTTGGCGTGAGTCTTGATGGCCCTGATTTTATCCATGATGCTCATCGTAAAACCCGTAAAGGCACAGGAAGTCATGAAAGTGCGATGCGGGGAATTTCTCTATTACAAAAAAATGATATTCCGGTTTATATTATTGCTGTCCTCACCGAACAATCCTTAGATTATCCCGATGAAATCTTTAACTTTTTTATCGAAAATAACCTGACTGATGTGGGGTTTAATTTAGAAGAAACAGAAGGAATTCATCAATCTTCTTCCCTAGCCAGTCGAGAACTTGAAGACCGATATAAAGCTTTTATTCAACGAATCTGGGATTTAACCGCCGCAAATCAAGGACAATTTAAAATCCGAGAATTTGAAAACCTCTGTAACCTTATTTATAAGGATTGTCGTTTGGATAAAACCGATATGAATTCTCCCTTTGTCATTGTTAGTGTTGATTATCAAGGGAATTTTTCAACCTTTGACCCCGAATTATTATCGGTCAAAACCAAAGACTATGGAGATTTTATTTTAGGTCATGTATTAACCGATAGTTTGGAGTCGGTTTGTCATACCGAAAAATTCCATAAAATTTATCACGATATGAAAGCAGGGGTAGAAAAATGTCAGCAAACCTGTCAATATTTCGGAGTTTGTGGGGGTGGCGCAGGAAGTAACAAATATTGGGAAAATGGAACCTTTATTTCTACAGAAACCCATGCTTGTCGCTATCGGACTCAAATTATTACAGATGTTATTTTAGAGGAATTAGAAAAAATCTATCATATAGAGCAAGCCTAAATAGATTTAAGACCAAGGCGTGTTAATTTAAGCCCAGAAATAAATTTCAGGCAAATCATTATTGCACAATTCGAGAACTTCTGATGTTATCCCCAGAGGATGTTTCGTTATCCCACAAGATTACAATACGGTCTGGTCTGGATCTTCTGTGTTGACTTTTGAGCCATTTAATTCTGTTAATCTGGTTAATAGTTCTTCACGGGATAAATGAGGCAATTGTATAATAAATTGTGTTAATTCCACAGTAGATAATGGTAATAACTGTTCGATGAACAAGTATAATTGATCATCTAAACAACCAAAATAGGAACAAAATAAGTTTTCTATTAAACTGCGTCTTTCTTTGCATCTAATTTCTTCTAACTGTTGTGTCACCAGATAAGAAACTTGCATCACTAACTCTTGATTGATTTGATGATTGAGGGTAGGTTGACCTTTATTTTGAAACTGATTTCTATTTTCTTGTGTTTCATCATCCGGTGTTATAGGGTGTTGAAGATCAGATTGGAACACATTTGAATCACTGAAACCAGAACAAAATTTAGTGATATTTAAGTTAGCCCCTATCAAACTATAATCGTTTAAACTAGCTCCACTCAAATCAACTCTGTTATGATTTACAGTAGACTGATGTTTTTTAAAGTATCGTTTAATAACCGCTTTTAAATTCTCTTTTTTAACCTTTTCATCAAAAGCTTTTGATAATTTTTTCCAAAGTTTAGCACCTACATCTTTAATATAATTAGTCTCATATCCAGAGTCATTCGCAATTTCTCCATAAGAACGTCCTGCCCAACATTCTCGAAATACTAATTCTTGAACTTTATTGAGGTATTGATCGTCTAAAACAACTTCCACAATTGCCAAAGCTTCATCAACAGTCATATTTCAAAGCGGTTATAAAATTTATTGGAATAAGTCAACGGAAGTATAGAAATTTCTTGTTTGTCTCCAGTTCAGAACACCTACCTTATTTAAAAGAGGTTTGCGTCATTAGATCTGTAATCTCCTCCAAAGGTCAGGCTAGATTATATCTCTGATCAATAAAAATCTATCTTGGGAAATAGATTTTACCGCAATTTTAAGCAATATATTACTTTTTACTTACTTTTTGCTTACTTTTTACGACAGTCAAAATGGATACAAACCGCTACACTCTAGGCAGAACAGTTAGCTAACTCTTCAAACCCTTCGCCTAAGTAATCATTATACAGGCGAAGCCATTCTGTTTTGACTTATCTTTCTTTGCACCAGACGTTTGATAAAACGCCTCTACTTCAACTTAACCCGATCTTCTTTACCTTTCTATACAATGCCAAACAACTTAAAACACATTTTAACCTTCTCTGACTTCATTCTTGATCCAGCTTGTTTATCAGGACATTTGATATTGATTTTATGAACCATTCAAGCACCCCCGCACTCCTAACCCAAGCATCACAGATTTCCTAGTTAGCAGACAACTATTCAGATAATGAAGGTAATACCAGATGACTAACAGCCCAGATCCCAATGGCCCTTGGAAATGCACTGGAATTCCCCCTGGGTCGCACTTAGAAATGGACAATGAGGGAGATGAATGCGACCACCCTAAATGTAAGAACACCCGTTCGGGGATTATACAACCTAAACCTCAGCCTAATGGTAATAAAAGTAAAAAATTTGCTCCTATTGTTTCTGTTTTAGTTGTAGCTGCCCTTTTAGGTGCTGGGTGGTGGTGGCTTAAACCGGGTCAAACCCCAGAAGTTCCTCCAGAGACTCCACCAACTACCAATCCTCCATTTCCACCGCCTCCCCCCTGTTGTAGCAGTGGTGAAAAGGTTATGTTTATTGGAAAAACTAACCCTGATCGAGAGAATGGGATAAAGGAATTTAAGGCTGGGAATTATCGACAAGCCATTAAAGACTTTGAAAAAGCTGTAGACGGTGATCCCACCAGTCCCGAACTGCAAATTTACTTTAACAATGCTAAAGCCCGTCACACCGGAAATCCTTTTGTTTTAGCTGTTGTGGTTCCTATTGATTCCAATGAGACCTCCGCCGAAGAAATCTTGCGGGGGGTAGCCGATGCTCAAACTCAGTTTAATGATTCTAAAGGCTTAAACAACCAATTATTAGAAATCATGATTGGTAACGATAGTAATACTCCCGCTATTGCCACAACAGTTGCCCAACAACTTGCCAATCATCCCAATATTTTAGCGGTGATAGGACATAACAGTAGTGATGCCAGTAAAGCCGCCTTAGTGGAATACGAGAAGGCGGGAATAGCAATGGTATCCCCCACCAGTACCAGCACGGAATTATCAGGAAATAGCTTTTTTAGAACCCTGCCTTCCGATGTGGTTTCTGGGGCTAAGTTAGCCAACTATGTTTGGAAGACTTTAATTTTGGATAGAGTCGCAATTTTTTATAACCCTAAGAGTAGTTATAGCAATAGTTTATACCAAGTCTTTGCTCAAAAGTTCCAACAGTTGGGTGGGCAAGTTGTTAAAACTATTGATATCAATGATTCAGAATTTAATGCTGAACAAGAGATTAAAGCGATTCAAAATCAGGCTCAAGCTCAAGCTATTGTTTTATTTCCTAATACAGATACAACCTCAAGGGCTATCAATGTTGCACGCGCGGTGGGCAACGAACCTGCCTCACAACGCCTCACACTCTTAGGGGGAGATGCTCTCTATAGTCCAGAGACGCTAACGTCCGGTAGCAATGCTGTTGAGGGGTTAATTTTAGCAGTTCCTTGGGTTGCTGAAACCGACTACGCCAAAAGAGCCGAACGGCGATGGCAAGGAGACGTCAGTTGGCGAACAGCGATGAGTTTTGATGCCACACAAGCCTTAATTAAAACTTTATCGAGTGGTGCTTCTCGAACAACAGTATTGCAAAACTTGAAAAATACAAATTTATCTTCTTCAGAAACCGCAGGAGAAGCATTGGTTTTTGAACCAACAGGCGATCGCCAAGCTTACCCGATTTTAGTTGAAGTGGTACGCAGCCCAGGGGGGCCAAAGGGTTCATCTTTTGCCTTTAAACCCATTAGATAAAAGGAGAACCCATGCCACTTTATCCCAATCAACCTTTTTGGCGCTATGGAATTTTTCAGTTCTCTGCAATTTTAACCGCAGTCTTCCTTGTCTTAGCATTGCTGACTTCTCAACTGATTTTATTTCAAGAATTAGTTACAGTTCAAATTGCCTTGGATCTGAGCAGCAGTACCTATAACCAAGTTTTTAGAGGCCCAGGAACAGTTATGCAGCAGGAAATTGATGCCGTTAAAGCCTATATTGCTAAGAATGCCACCTTAGCAGAACCGAACCTTTTATCGGTTTCAGGATTTGCTGATCAAGTGATTCCTATTACACAACAATTTACCAGTAATCCCCAGGAAATTGACCAAGCCATTGAGCAAGTTGTGAAACCGGGTTTAGATTCCCAAATTGGAGGCGGAACCAATATTGATTTAGTTGTCGAAAATGGATTATCTCAACTTAAAAACAACTCAGGCAGATGTCCAAAATTATTAGTTATTACTGATGGAGAATTTGATTTAGCTGAACCAACCGTTAATCAAGCTCGAAATAGTGGGGTAAAATTAAACTTTTTAATTGTGGGTCAACCCGTTACCCCTGAAATTTCAAACTGGGCAAGTCAAACCGGAGGAATTGCTTTAAATGCGACTCCAGAAAATATTTCAAAGCTCCTAACCCATCAAGTATTTAATCAATTTAATCGAAGTCGATTTACCCCTTGGTTTTTAGGATTCGGATTCATATCCTTGATGTGGATGTTATTACTTCCTTTAGATCGCTTAATTAAATCAATGAAGATTCGGGCTGATTTTTCAGGAATTATTGCACTTTCCCATGCCCTATTTTGGACAGTGGTAACGCCTCTATTTCTGCTGTTTGAAGTGGGCAATCCTTTTGCCCGGTGTTAACAGCTATTAACCATCAATTTATTGGCATCAATAAATCACAATTATTAACTTACTATAAAAGGGTAAAAATCATGGTTGACGATATCAAAAACTTTGTTCCTACTTTAGTGATTGGGGTTGGAGGTACAGGCTTAGAAGTGATCACTCGAATTCGGCGATTAATTGTTGAATCCTACGGAAGTTTAGCTAACTTTCCACTGATATCGTTTCTGCATATTGATACTGAACAAAACTATAAAATTAAAGACCCGAATATGGCAGGGCCAGCGTTAGAAGCGATGGAGAAATTTTGGTCGGAAGTTAAGTTGCAAGATGCTCAAGCAATTGTTCAACAGAAAAATAACTATTCTTGGTATCATGAATGGCTACCCCCAGAGTTACAACCTCAACAATTAGTTTCTCAACAAGGTGCAGGTCAAATTCGGGCTTGTGGTCGTTTTTCCTTTTTTTATAACCGGAATAATATTCAACAAAAATGTCAAGATGCCAGAAACAGAATTAATATAGGTCATGATGTCACAATTGAGGGTCAAACTTTTCCTGTAAAACCGAAACTGAATATTTTTGTGGTGGCTTCCATTTCAGGGGGAACTGGAAGTGGAATGCTAATTGATTTAGGTTATTCCTTAAAGGAATGGTTTCAAGGAGAAAATGGTTTAGAAATCACCGCAATTGTTCCTTCGCCTGATGCTTTTCAAGGGGTTGGTGCAGGACTGAGACTCAAAGAAAATGGTTATGCAGCATTAATGGAATTAAATTATTTTTATGATGTCAATACAGAGTATCGAGTTAAATATGGGCCGTTTGCAACTGATCAAATCACTAACAAGCTTCCCCCTTATGATTTTATGTACATTGTGGAGACAAAAAATCAATTAATTACTGTAGACATTGATGAAATTCGGGAAATGATGGCTCAAAATATTTTCCTCGATTTAGTTTCTGACTATTCTTCCTATAAGCGCACGGTTCGAGATAATATTAGAGCTCAAATTGCAGCCGTTAATGATCAACCACTGATTAATAAAAATAACCAAAATCAACCCATAGGACGGAATTACCCGCGTAATTTTTATAGTTTTGGTATCTCTACTCTTGAAATTCCAATTTATCCAATTCGCAAGTATTTATCTTCCCGTTTAACTTCTGAACTGTATCAGTGGTGGTTAAAAGAAGAAGTTAGACTTCCGAGTAATATGGCTGTCGAAGTTGACAAAGAGCTTAAACAGTTAGAACTCCTTCAAGGAGAAATTATCAAGAAAATTGTCATGAGTGTTGATGGTTTAGGATTGCTAAAAAAAGTTGAAGAATTTATCGTTTCTTTAGAAGATGAAATTCGTCGAGATCATCTTCTTGAGTGTACGGCACAACTCCCGAACATTCCCCCCTTTGCTAAGGAGGAAGGGACAATTTTACGATTTAACAGGTATCTGGAAAACAAAGTTAATCAATTTAAGCGGGACAATTTACGAGATGATCAAATTAATCAAGGAGAGTATATTAAACGGATGTATATTAATCAAGAAACGTTGTTCTCAGAGGCTAAGAAAAAATTACAAAACAAAGTGTGTGATTATCTTTTAAACAACCATTATGGCTCTCAATATTTAATAAAATTTTTGGAAGGAGTTAAGAAGAAGTTTAATAGCGAGCTTGCTTCCTTAGAAACGGAAGCTAGTGACAAAACTTGGGAAACTGAAGAAGACGATAAATTAGCAGAATACAATAAAAGGTGTTCAATTATTCAGGAACTTAGCAAGCGTTGGTCAGCAACAAAAGAAAGCGATATGAAAGGACATTGTGATGAAGCTTTAAAAGCATTAAAGGATTCTTTGAAAGCTGGAATACAACGTAAATCTCGGCAGATTACGGCTGAAACTTTGCGCGATTTAGTGAAAAGTGTTGAAGATTTAGAAAGTCGATTAAATCGTTGGATTCAAAAAGTTAAAGCCTCATCAACTAAATATCAAAAATTAGCCAAACAACAAGAAAACAAAGTTGATAGTCTTGAATTTTTAGGATTGAAGTTATTTAAGGGAGCAGATCTTCAGGGTAAACTATCAAAACTTCAGGAACTGTATAGTGATTTTTGTATGGTTTGGAATGGAAAAGATGTTTTATTTAAACAACTCACTGATGATATTATAAAAGACATAAATAAAGCCAAGTTTTGGACACAATCTCGATATCAAAACCAAAAATTTCAATTGTTTGATATCGAAAAACTTGATCAGAGTCAGTATCCTCAATTTGAGCAACAAGTTGCTAAAATTACCCAGAAAGCAATTAAAGATGCTCCTGCTCATAGTGGGTTAGATCAATATTTAGATGCTTGTAAGCTGTTTATGATATTGTATCCAGATCCTGGTGTTCAACAGCAGCAAATTGAGTCATTATTCAACAAATCTAAACCTTTAGTTCGTTTGGATACAAGTATTTATCAAGGCAGATTTGACCCTATCGAAGTTCATCAAGCTGGAATTGTTGGTGGTGAGAAAACGACTGAACCTGATGCTCAAAAACTGGTAGAATTACTGAAAAAATTCTTTACTAAAACAGATGCGATCGCGCCTTTATCTAACCGTGAACGTCATAAAATTTTAGCAGTTCATGAAGTCGGTGGATTTTCCCTACGTTGTTTAGCGGGAACAAAAATTCTGCGTCAAGAATATCAAAAATGGCGAGGGGAACGAATTCGGGCAGAGCGAGCTATTCTGCAAGGACAAACACAACAAAATTTACCCATCCCAGTTCATTTGCAAAAAGATATTGTTTTTTGGGATCTTGTTCCACCTGATCCTACCCTAGAAGAGTTAGTTTTAGTTAGTCGAGCTTTTGGGTTACTCCAAGAAGAAATTAACCAAAACACTCAAAAATCTGTAATTCGTTATCGTAAAAAAACTGCACTTGGAGAGGATGTGATTACTTTATCTTCGAGTTGGGAAGATGCTATTCAAGTCTTGGAATTACCAGATTGTCAGGATGATAAAACTGAGATTAAACATCAGTTAGAGGAATTATTAGACAATGCTGTAACCGAACCTCAAAAACAGCAGTTGAAAAAACAGTTAGAGGATTTCTTAAAAGAACGTCTGCAAACGGTTTATCGCAAAATTGGTGCAAACGATCCGCTATATTTACGGGAACGAACTATTATTCAAGAATTCATCACTGAACATAAATTAGGAACGAATAGTAACCCAACTCCTCCTAAACCAACTGCGACAACAGATCATAAATTGGGGTTTAGTGTAACTGATCAGCCTGAACCTCCTTCTAACCGTGCAGCAGAAGTTGAATATGAGCAATATTTAACTCAATTATCCGGTATTGGAATGCCAGAAGAAGCTTTGCAAATTTCAGCTAAAAATAAAGCCAATCAGCTTAATTTGAGTCAGGAAGTGAGCGATCGCATTTTAAATCGATTTCTCAATTCTTAATAAATGGATCTTCAGGGCGGGTCTATCCCGTCCTTGACTTATTGTTAATGAAAAAGTGAGGCGATAGTTTTATGAAAAGCTCAGTTACAGATTTATTAGGAAATACTTTAACAATTGCCGTCAATCAAACTGCGATCGCAGCTATTACAGGATATCAAAAATATCTCTCCCCCCGTAAAGGTTTTTCTTGTGCTTATCGAGTCTTACATGATAGCGATTCTTGTTCGCAACATATCAAAAGATTGATTGCAAAATATGGTATAATTGATGCAATTCCTTTAGCTCGTAAACGATTAAAAGCTTGTAAAAACGCTTATATAATTCTCAAAAGTGAAACAGAAGAAGAACGACAGCGACGTCAAAATCGAACCAGTTGTCAGCCCGGTTGTGATTGCAAACCTAATCTAGAAGATTGCTGTACAGGGTGTGATGGGCCTGATTGTGATGTAGGTGATTGTGGTTAAAATTCAAAATCACATCCAACTTGATGTGTTAGATTTTTGGCATCATCTTGATGATATTAGATATCAACCCTTCTACTATAGCCTTGTTGATTTTTTTTTGTAGTTGCGATCGCCCCCATCAACTCCTCAAACCTAAGAGGTTCAAATCAGGGGTCAGCGTAACCAAAAGTCCGTCAACTTAACCCACGTTAGCCATGAACTCAAGTTCGGGCTGTAGAGACCTTGCATGCAAGGTCTCTACGTTATCTAAAGATGACTCAAGAGTTGCCTTTCTTAACCCGTAAAACGGGTTTGAGCTTTCAGCCCGAAATGCAAGTTCAGGGCTAAGTTAACACCAATGGGCGCGCCTCGCCCCTACGATGAATTGGATTTTAAGTTCAATTTTCTTGAAGAGAAACAAGGAAACAGCCCTGGGCTTATTTACAAATCTCAAATTGAGCAATTTCTTTGGGTAAAGCTGGAGCATGGGGAACTTTAACTCCTTTGGGGGCTAAAATCCCAATTCCATAAACACAGCCATCTTTAACACTACAGGTGGCCATATTGAGATTAAGTTCATAATCTTTGAATTCGGGGGGTTTAAAAGTCATGACCGATAAGGTATCTTTCTCCGACTGTAAAACTTCTCCGCCGAGGGTTTTAATACTCAAATTCACATCGCTACAATTTTCGTCACAATAGCCGACAAATAAATATTCTATAGAAGGGTCAAGCCGCATGGTTAAAGGGGCGTTGGCTTTTGGTGGGCCTTTACGGACAACGGGCCAAAATGCCAATTCATAACCGTCTCTTCCCGCCTCCTTAACGACTTCTTTGAGTTTACAAACCACTGTTTTCTCGTCTGCGGTGAGTTCCTTAGCAACCGCAGCCCCCAGGAACACTGTACCTAACAGCAGCGCAAATCCAGGCCCGATTAAATGTTTGCTATTCATCGATAATTTTTGGGAAGGGATGGTATGTCGCAAAATTAGAAATATCAGGAGGATATCATATTTTTGCTTCGTTGTTGATAGCATTATGGGCTTTTAAGTCATCAATTGTAAATAAGCGATGAAATTCTAAGCCTTCCGCCGCGTAGAGTTCCCCGCCTCCCTGTTGTCGGTCTACTAAGGCAATAATATGATTTACCGCATAACCCGCATCTTGGAGGCGTTTAACGGCTTTCATCGCCGACTGTCCCGTTGTCACCACATCTTCTAAAACCACCACTGGAGTTCCGGGGGGTAAGGTTGGCCCTTCAATATAAGCTTGGGTTCCGTGTCCTTTGGCTTCCTTACGAATAATTAAAGCAAAAACGGGTTGGTTTTCATAGGCTGAAACCACACTTACCGCCGAAACAATCGGGTCAGCACCGAGGGTTAATCCGGCGACGGCTTGGGTATCTTCGGGTAACATTGCTAATAATAAACGGCCAATGGCTACAGCGCCTTGAGGGTGGAGAGTGACTTGTTTACAATTAATATAATAGGAACTCTGTTGACCCGAAGACAGGACAAAATCTCCTTCTTTGTAGGCTAACTGACACAATAAATCCAGTAACCATTGTCGCAAAGTGGCTAAATCTGTTGTGGCGACAGACTCGTTTAAAGTGACTTGCTGTTGTTGTTGATCCATTGATGATGAGAAGGGATTTAGTTCATGATTTTATTCTACAGGAAAAAGTGCGTCCTTTTATAAAAATTTATGATTTTTGATAAAGATTAATAGTTGCAACTTCTTCAGAATTAGAATAGGATATATCCAGGTTTCTCTGGATTGGCTTAAGATATGAATCGCAAACAAACGGGCGGCCTCAACTTGCAACTATTCCAGCGAATTCCGGTTTTGTTCACGACCCGGATTATTTTTCCCACAACCCTCTTCATTTGCCTATTTCCTGCTTCGATAACTGCCCAAATTATTCCCGCCCAGGATGGAACCCGAACCCAAGTTACCCCTCAAGGAAATCAGTTTAATATTAATGGGGGCCGTTTATCGGGAGACGGTGCGAATTTATTTCATAGTTTTGAAAAGTTGGGACTATCTCAAGGAGAAATTCTCAATTTTATTTCTAATCCCACGATTCAAAATATCTTAGGACGAGTCACGGGGGGAGAGGCTTCTTTTATTAATGGGTTAATTCAAGTAACTGGGGGAAATTCTAACCTATTTTTAATCAATCCCGCCGGAATTGTATTTGGGGAAAATGCTAGTTTAAATATTCCTGCTTCTTTTACCGCAACAACAGCAACCTCCGTTGGATTTGGGAATCAGAATTGGTTTCAAGCATTAGGTGAAAATCAATGGCAAATCTTAGTCGGAACTCCTAGGGATTTTGTCTTTAATTCTGAAAATCCAGGGAGTTTAGTTAATTTAGGAAATCTCACCGTTTCCCCCGGAGAAAATATTACCTTATTAGCGGGAACGGTTCTCAATACCGGAACAATATCCGCACCAGGGGGAGAAATTACCATTGCGGCGGTGACGGGGGAAAATTTAGTTAGAATTTCCCAAGATGGACATTTATTAAATTTAGAATTAACCTCAGATATTCCTCAAAATTCCCCCGGTTTTACTCCGCTATCCTTACCGGAATTATTAACGGGAGGAAACTCAGGAAATGCTAATCAAGTAAAAGTCAATGAACAGGGACAGGTGATTTTAACGGCTTCGGGGGTTGCGGTTCCTACTGAACCCGGAACTACTATTTTATCAGGAAGAATTGATGTGATTTCTCCCACCCAAACCGGGGGAAACCTTCAATTAGCGGGAGAAAAAATCGGACTAATTAATAGTACCTTAGACGCATCGGGGTTAACCGGGGGAGGAAGAATTTTAATTGGGGGGGACTATAAAGGATTAGGGGATTTTCCCACATCTGAAAAAACCTTTATTAGTTCCGATTCTTTTATCAATGCAAATGCTTTAGAAACCGGAAATGGCGGTGAAGTTATTGTTTGGTCTGAAGATTTAACTCAAGTTTATGGTTTAATTCAAGTTCGGGGGGGAACACAAAATGGCAATGGCGGATTTGTTGAAACCAGTAGTCGCGGTATTTTAGACATTAACACGACACCCGATATTGCAGCACCCTCCGGGTTTGGGGGAACGTGGTTACTTGACCCGAATAATATTGATATTGTCGATGATACCGGGGGAAATACAAACCTGAATGAAAATCCTTTATCAACAGGTGAATTATTATTTAATACCACTGATGATAATGCTCGGTTAAGTGTATTTCTCTTAAAGTCTGCCTTAACCGAAGGAAATGTAATTGTAGAAACGGGAGATGTGGGAAGCAATTCCCAAGATGGAAATATTACGTTTCAGACTTCCTTAGATTTTGATGGAATTGGAGATGACCGAAGCTTAACATTAAATGCAGCCGGAAATATTATTTTAGACGGACAAACGATTAGTGATAGTAACCCCGGTGATGGGGAGCAATTAAGCCTTAATTTTAATGCAGATTTTGATAATAATAATAATGGTTCTGTTTTTATTCGGAATGCTATAATTGATACAAACGGGGGAGATTTTACCGCAACGGGTCGAGGAAATCCTACGTTTCGGTCTGGAGTTTTGATAGATAATAGCCAACTGAATACCCTGGGAGGAAATATTAACCTTGAGGGAATTGCCGTTGATAACTTACCCTTTAATCATGGGATTTTATTAACCAATAGTAGCTTAAATTCTGCCAACGGGAATGTGACCTTAACGGGAACCAGTGGCGCACAAACTGATACCAATATGGGGGTATGGTTACAACAATCTACGATTAACTCAGACGCAGGTAGTATTAATATTCTAGGGAATAGTCAAGGCAGTCAAACCAATAATATTGGAATTTTACTCGATAATAATTCTACCTTACAAAGTACAACAGGAAATATTAGCTTAATCGGAAGTAGTGACAATGGCTTAAATAGTTTTGGAGTAAATTTAAACCAAAGCCAGATTTTAACCGTTGATGGTACTATTCAACTGACAGGAACTTCCGCCGGAAGTGATGGGAGTGTAGGAATTTATGTCAGTGAGAGTAATATTGCTTCAACGGGAACCGGAATTATTGATTTGCGCGGCAATAATAACGCCACGGGGGATAATAATGATGGAATTTCTATATTAAATAACGGACTTATTTTTTCGGCTGGAACTGGAAGAATTAATCTATCCGGGGTGAGTGGGGATGGTGAGAATAGCGAGGGAATTTATATTGTTAATGGACAAATACAAACTCTGGATGGAGATGTTTCAATTCAGGGTTTAGGACGGGGTGCAAATACAAGTCCGGGGATTTTCATTGGGGATAGAGGCGAAATTATTTCTAGTGGAATTGGTAATATTAGTTTAGATGGATTAAGTAATGCCACAGGGAGTGGGAGTCATGGGATTTCCTTATTTGGAGATGCAAACCTTACCGCAAAAACAACAGGAAATATTACCCTGGTTGGAAGCAGTAGTCCTACCACCAATAGTCAAGGTATTTTTATTCTCGATAACCCTATTCTTCAAGTTAGTAATGGAAATCTCAATTTAACAGGAGTGAGTACAGCACCGTTTAACGGACAGGGTATTTTATTAGGAAATAGTTTGCTAACTTCATCAGGAACAGGAACCATTAATTTAAGTGGAACTGGGAATGGCACTGGGGGGGATAGTAATGGTATTCTTTTAATTAATGCGGCACAAATTAATAGTTTAAGCAGTGGGGATATTAATGTACAAGGTCGTGGTGCTGCGGTTCCCGATAGTGAAGGGATAGGAATTTTTCAGGGTAGTCAAATTCAAACGAATACGGGGTCAATTTTAATCGATGGGGTGAATAATGGTGAGAATACAACCAGTGTTATTATTGGAGAAAATAGCCCAGTTACAACAACAGGTTCAGGAAGGATTACAATATCAGGAAATCAGGATTTATTCATCAGTTCCTTAACCAATTCAGGGGGTGAAATTAATCTCAGCAGTAGTGGAGGAAATATTAATAGTAGTTCTGGAACTCTGGATAGTAGCTCGGCTGTTGGGAATGGGGGAACTATTACGGTTGATGCGGCGGGTAATATTATTATTGCGAGTATTAATTCCAGCACAACAGCTAATTCTGGTAATACTCAAGCAGGAAGTGTCACCCTAACTTCTGCGAATAATACGGTAACAATAACTGACAATATTAATGCTTCAGCAACCACAGGTCAAGGCAATAATATTACGATTTCTGCACCTGTTCAACTGACCCAACCCACCACTACTTTGAATACCGTAGGGAGTACCAGTAGTGGGGATATTATTTTTAATAATACTGTTAATGGAACTACACCGGGAAGCAATAGTTTAATTCTGCAAGCGGGAACGGGAACGGTCAGTTTTAATGATAGTGTGGGGAATATCAACCCCCTGAATGGTTTAACGATAACGGGGGGTAATATTAATAGTATCGCACCGATTAATATTGCTACCTCTGGATTAACCATTAATGCCAGTGGAGCGGTTAATTTAGCTGATATTTTAGCGAATAATGGCGGAATTGTCAATATTTTAGCAACGGGAAATATTACAACTCAGGATATTATTACTGAGGGTGAAACCATTACGTTAACCAGTAGTAACGGTGAGATTAATACCCAAAACGGGATTTTAGAGAGTGGGTCTAGTAATAATAATGGCGGGAACCAAATTATCAACGCATCGGGAACGGTTACGTTAGGAGAAATTAATACCAGTACCACCTCTAGTTCGAGTAATAGTCAAGCCGGAACTCTGGATATTACATCGGGAAATAATACCATTAGTTTAACCGGAGATATTAATACTTCTGCAACCCAAGGTCAGGGAAGTGATGTGAATTTTAATACCAATGTTATCCTTCCCCAGGATAATGTAACGATAACAACAACGGGAAATAATAGCAGTGGTAATGTTACCTTTGATGGAACTGTAAATGGGGGTCGTGATAATAATTCTGGGAGTAATAGTTTAACCTTACAAACGGGAGAGGGAGATGTTAATTTTAATCAAGCGGTCGGCGATAGCATTCCTCTACAAAATTTAACCCTAAATAGCAGAAATGTTGTTACTCAGTCTCCCGTTACCGTTGAGAATGGGGGAATTAATATTACCGCAACGGAAGATGTTACGTTTAACGATACGGTGACAACGAATAATAATAGTCCCGTTGATGTCGTCGCCGAGGGAGACATTACCACAAGGGATATTATTAGTAATGGAGAACGAATTGCGCTCACCAGTAATACGGGAAATATTAATACAACGGCGGGTATTCTTAATAGTAGTTCTACCACCGAAGATGGAGGAGAAATTAACCTGAATGCGGCTCAAAATTTAACCGTTGGTGAAATAACAACCCGAACTGAATCTAATTTAGGAACTTCTCAAGCTGGAACCTTGACTCTCGCCGGAAATAGTATCACGTTAACCAATAATATTGATACGTCTGCGACTATTGGGTCGGGTAATAATATTACGTTTAATTCTCCGGTAATTTTAGATGGGGATACCGTTACTTTAACCACATCGGGAACCGCAGGAAGTGGAAATGTTACCTTTAATAATACCGTTGATAGTAATACGCCAGGAAATTCTAATTTAACCATTCAAGCCGGGACGGGAACGGTTAGCGTTAATGAAACAATAGGTGGAACGAATACCCTGAATGGGTTAACTGTTAATAGTGGAGATATGAATACTAATGCTGCTATTACTGTTGAAGCAGGAGGGGTTAATCTTAATAGTAGTGGAAGTGTTAATTTAACTGCACCTATCACCACAAGCCAAACCGGAACGATTAATATTAATGCTGAAAATAATATTACCACTGCTGACCTAACAACCCAAGGTCAAGAAATTAACCTCAATAGTAATACCGGAAATATTGATAGCAGTTCAGGAACCCTCAATACCAGTTCAAATAATAGTAATGGCGGTGATATTAATATAACGACAACCGCAAGCGTTACCCTCGGTGAAATTAACACCAGTACCCAAACCAACCAAGCGGGAACCCTAAATGTTAGTGGTGAAACTATTGCGTTAACCGGAAATATTAATACCTCTGGAAATAACGGAACTGGGAGTAATGTAACCTTTAATAACCCCGTTGAAGTTACTCAACCTGTTAATATCAATACTTCTGGAACATCGGGAAGTGGTAATATTACCTTTAACAATACCGTTAATAGTATTCCTGCTGATAATAACGGTTTAACATTGCAAGCGGGAACCGGAAATATCCAATTTAATAATAGCGTAACCGTTGGCGGATTAGATATTACGGCTGGAACCGTTAATAGTACCTCTCCCATTACCGTTAATACCGGAGATTTTATCATTAATTCCAGTGATACTGTCACCCTTCCCCAAGATATTACCACCACAAATAGCAGTGAAATTCAAATTACCGCGACTAATAATATTGTAACGGGAAATATCATCACCAACGGTCAACCTATTACCCTGAATAGTTCTAATGGAAATATCACAACAAACCCCGGAACTCTCAATACCAGTTCCGAAAATAATGGCGGCGCTATTACCATTAATACCCCAGGAACTCTCAACTTAGGCGGCGTTAATACCAGCACCAATAACGGTCAAGCCGGAACCCTCAATATCAATACTCAAAATAATCCGATTATTTTAAATAGCGATATCAATACCTCTGCAAATAATGGTGCTGGAAGTCAACAACAATATAATAGTCCCGTTCAACTCGCATCCCCCAATATTACCTTAACTTCATCTGGTAGTAATAGCAGTGGAAATATTAGTTTTAACTTTCCGGTAAATGGGAATAGCAATTTAACCGTTAACGCTGGAAGTGGTAATCTTACGTTCTCAACCGTTGGTGATAGTAACCCCCTCTCTAGTTTACAAGTCAATACTACTGGACTAACAACCCTACAAGGCAATTTAACGGCTAATAATAGTGTTGATTTTAGTAATACTTCAGGGGGAACCCAACTCGCCAATAATATCAGTATTAATACCGTCGCCAATAATGGCGATATTCTATTTAATAATAGTCCGATAACAGGTTCCCAAACCCTAACTCTTAATGCAGGAAGTGGAACCATTTCTCTGAATACCGTTGGTAATAATAATAACCCCGTAAGCGGATTAATTTTTCAACAAGCAAACGCCGTTAACCTGTTTGGCGATATTTACACCGCCACCGGACTCGATTTCTCTTCCGTAAATACCGTAAATATTGCTGGAAATCCAGTTACATTAAACACCAGTATTGGTAACGGAGCGATTAACTTCCTCGGCTCAACCCTAACAGGTCAAGGAAATTTAACCCTCACAGCCGGAAACAATGATGTAAATTTAGATACCTTTACTTCTGAAACGCCCCTCAACAGTTTAGGCATTACCGCCAGAACCGTCCAAGCCAATGCTCCCATTACCGTAGGGTCAGGGGGACTTGATATTAATGCGAGTAATATTGTTACCCTAACGGGCAATACCCTCAGTAATAGTACGGTTGCAATTACAGCCACTAACGACATTAATACCCGTGACATTACGGCTTCTCAAGGTATCATATTCAACAGCCGCAACGGGAATATTACGGTTAATTCTCTCAACACTTCATCCCCCAATGCTAACGCTGGGGAGATCACCTTAAATACCCCTCAAGGGAATATTACCACCAACAGCCTGAATAGCTCATCTCCCAATAGTCAGGGTGGGGAGATCACCCTAAGTAGCCCTATTGGAACCGTTACAACGGGAAATATACTGACATCAGGCTTAACTGGCGGTAACATTAGTGTCAATGCACAAACCAGTATTACGACCGGACAAATAAACACCCAAGGCCAAACCCAAGGAGGTAACGTATTCCTCGACCCCATCAACGATGTCCAGGTTGAATATATTAATGCAGAATCCCCCAATGGTCGTGGAGGTAACGTTTTTGTTGAATCAACGCAAGGCTACTTCCGTGCTACTGGTTCCTTCCCCACCTTATTTTCCCCAACGGGAACCGCCAGTATCTCCACTGCGGGACGTCTGGGTAGCGGTTCTATTACCATTCGTCATGCTGGCGGGCCACTCAATCCCCCCGTCGCCTCCTTTGAAATCAAAGGTAATTTAACTATCAATGGAGCCGCCGCCACGATTACAACGGGTGATTTTAGCATTCTCCCCCCGCAAAGCTTTGAGGGTTCATTTACATTAGGAAATATTGCAATTCAAACCGATGACGCGCCGAATCTTCCTCCCAGTCAAAATCCCACCCAGGGGAATACCGGAGTTATTATTCAACAAAATATATCAATTCCTCCTAATCAAGAGGAACAACAAGATGAAATTACTTCTGAATTTATTAATAATCCGACTAATTCTTTTCTTCCGCAAGAACTGTTATCAACCACAGAAATTGCCTTTCAATCCAATAATTTAGATTCTAGTATTCTCCTGCTAGAACAATTTAGAAATCAAGAATTTGAACAATATTTAGGAGTGAAATCCACTTTATTAGACCGTTTAGAAGTTCAACAACGATTAAAAGAATTGGAACTAAAAACCCAACAAGTTTATGCGATTGTTTATATGGTTTCCCGTGAAGACCAATTAGAAATTATTGTGGTTCCTTCCTCCGGTGAACCGTTGCGACATAGTGTTCCTGAAGCGACACGAGAAAACTTATTTCCTGTTGTTCGAGAACTCCAAACCGAAATTACTAACCCCCGAAAACGTAATACTGTGAGTTATCAAGCTCCGGCTCAACAACTTTATGAATGGATGATTCAACCCATAGCAGACGATTTACAAAAATTAGGGGTTTCTACAATTCTTTTTTCCCTCGACCCCGGTTTACGCAGTTTACCCATCGCAGCATTATGGGATGGTCAGCAATTTTTAGTCGAAAAATATGCGATTAGTTTAATTCCTAGTACCAGTTTAATTGACTTTCGATATCAACCCATTGGTGAAGCCGAAGTCTTAGCAATGGGAGCGAGTCAATTTCAACAACAAAATCCTTTACCTGCGGTTCCCGTCGAATTAGAAAATATTATTGATATTTGGCCCGGTGAAGAATTTTTAAACGAAAGATTCACCCTCGAAAATTTGAAATCCCAACGTCGCTTATCTAATTTTGACGTGATTCATTTAGCCACTCACGCTGATTTTAAAGCGGGATCTCCCAGTAATTCTTATATTCAATTATGGAATGAAAAATTACCCCTAACAGAATTACCCAGCTTAAATTTAGATAATCCAACGGTAGAATTGTTAACTTTAAGTGCTTGTCGAACCGCTTTAGGAGATCGACGTTCAGAATTAGGATTTGCGGGGTTAGCAGTGCAAGCCGGGGTTAAATCAGCTTTAGCCAGTTTATGGTATGTGAGCGACCAAGGAACGTTAGCATTAATGAGTGAATTTTATCAAGATTTAAAACAAGCTCCGATTAAAGCCATTGCGTTACAAAATGCCCAAGTTGATATGATTCAACAAAAAACTCGCCTTGAAAATGATCAATTAATTACCACCTTTGGTACAATTCCTCTCCCTAGTGATCTCGCAGGAAGCAATATTACCACCCTATCCCATCCCTATTATTGGTCAGGATTTACAATGATTGGAAGTCCCTGGTAATCAATTATCAGTTGTAGGGTGCGTAAGCGACAGCGCACGCACCAACAGTTAACCATCAATTTTCAGGTGGTCATGGTAAATCAAACATTGTTAACCTCAAACAGCGCACGCACCAACAGTTAACCATCAATTTTCAGAGTTAAAACAACAGTTATAGGGTTAGTTTGAGCAGGTATCCATTTTAGGAGCGATCGCCGAATTAATTCAATAATTTTAGAGTCTGTAATTGTAGACGCATCTTCATCTAAAATCACCTGTTTAACTCGTCCTTTATTAATCTTTAACTCCAACACCAGATCACCCTGAATTCCGGTAGGAATTTCAATTGATTGTAAATGTTGAGTTAAAAAAGCGATCGCTTCTTCATCTAATCCCGTCGCGCTCACTATCTCTAAAGATGTTAAAATAGGAGATGGAGGTTCTAGTTCTAAAAACGAGCCTTCCTCGACAATACTAGGATCGAAAAAAGTGTTCATCCTGAAGCCTCGCATCAGTCCCATCGATTGCAGAGATATAGAACGAGCCACTGGAGCAGAGGGAGCCTGTAACACGGAACCATAGCCATAAATCCCCTCATAACTAACCGCTTCCGGCATTTCCACAGGGACTTGCACCGACACCGACGCTTCGTTAGCATTGACCCGCACATCATCACTCACCGCCACAAACGCCGTATACTGAGATAATAACTGATAAGTGAGAGCCGTTTCCGTCACCGCCTCCACTCCTGCCTTGGTTTCTCCTTGCACCATCTGATTCATCAACGCCTTAATTCGAGAGCGTCCCCACAATTGAGCAACAGCCGGATTTCCCTCTGAATCAAAATTCAAGTTAAAATCCTGTTGATAAGGAATTCCACCCGCCGCAGACCCCTGAATCTGCAAAACCCCAGAATTGCTATCCGGTTTCTTGCCAAATAAGACTAAGGGTTGTTCTGCAAATAAATCCGGGGCTAAAGTAGGATAAATAACAGTTTCTTCTCCCTCTCCTTGCCAAGATACCTGAATATTGGTTAAAACGGGGTTATTAATCTGAGTAAAAAACTGTTCCACAACGGGTTCAACAGGTTCATCATGACGAATAATCCGAGAAATCCCTCGCCCCAACTCAGCAATACGGTTAATCAAAAAGCGATTAACGGAACTCCCCGCCCCAAAACTATGCAGGCGGTTTCCGGGTTTGAGATGTTGTTGTACCTCTGCCAAAATTTGATTTTCATTGCCAATATAACCATCCGTCAACAACACCACCGTCCGCAACCGCCCTACATCCGTAACCGGGAAGTTCAAAACCGCCTGAATTCCTCGTAACAGTTCCGTACCCCCATTCGCATTTAAGTGATTAATATACTGCAACGCTTGGGCGCGATTTTGGGGGGTGTTCGCCAAGGGAACCGCAGACAACTGTTGCGTGGTATTGGCAAAATCAATAATACTAAAGGTATCGTCGGGATTCAAGTGATTAATAAACTGCCGCATCAATTCCTGACATTGCATCAGTGGCATACCAGCTTGAGAACCCGAAGTATCGATGAGAAAAACCACATCTTTCGCAACAATTTGATCTGTTGCATACTTAATCGCCGGAATCAAATAAACTGCAAAATGTCCCCCCCGTTCATCGGATTGAGTTAAAATTGTTGTTTGGGTGTGTTCTCCAGCCACCTGATACCGCAACATCAAGTCTTTATTGGGGATGGTATCTCCCTCTGCTAAAGTGATTCTGGCGTTTTGTCCGGTATGATCAATCTGAAGTTGATGGGAGGGAGAATTAATCCCCAGAATTGGCACACCCGCATCAATTTCAACTGTTACATTAATATCATGACGTGATCGCATCCCCTCCGGCAAAATCGGCGCATTTAAACGAGACGCATCAGGAACTAAATCCGTATCTTGATTTTGGGTCAGGGGTGCGATCGCAGTCCCCCCACTACTGGGATCTTCAATTCCAACCCCCGGAATATAACGGGGGCCAACCACCATCGGAAACACAAATTCATAGTTTCCCCCGGTAAATTTCAAGCTATCGGAATAGCGAATAATCACATCAATTTGTTCACCGGGTTTAATATTAGCCAAAGATTGAGTAAAAATATTATCCCGTTCTTGTTCTAACAGTCCGGCGGTGCGTCCTTGTTGTTTCGCCTGTTCATAAATTTGTTGGGCTTCTTCCCGTTTTTTAATGTTACCTTTAATGGTGCGATCGCCAATTTGAATCAACATTTCATCTACAGCGGCTTCATCGGGTAACGGAAAAATATAAACCGCTTCTAAAGTTGTTGTAAAGGGATTTTCAAAACTCTGGGTGACTTCCACCCGTGACAGATTCCCCGCAATTTTAGCACTAACATTCGTATGTTTAAGGGGAAAGGCGATCGGTTGTTGGTCAGGGGTTTGAATATATAACCCACTCGGTTGATTTTTAATAATTTGAGGCATAGGGAGATAACCTCTCGGCTTGTTAACTGTTTCTAGTGTAGCTTTGTTTTTTGGGAAATGCCTCTCTGTTGAGATCTTTGCGACATTATTCTTAATTTACACCTTATTGTATACTCAATTGAGGCAAACTAAATTTATAAAATTTACTGTGACTGACGAAAACCTTTATCTGAAGCGGTTTTTAGATCCCATTAAAGTTTGTAGGCGGTATAAACCTAAATTTGGATTAGGAAATCGAGAAGAAGGATTAGATTTAGCAGGATTTCTATCACCGAGATGAAATATATACAACCCTAGAAGCTTTATTAAGGGCTGAATAATGTTATCAACTGTAAAACAAAGACCGGAATATACCTTTAAACATAATCAGAATTTAGGACGACACGGATGGTTACGTCTGACTCCTGCCTATGGTGTAAAATTAGTTGAAAAGCTTTTAACTTCTGTTGAACCAGACGCAATGATTCTTGATCCCTTTTCCGGTACAGGAACGACAGGACTTGTAGCGGCAGAACAGGGAAAACAGCCAATTTTATTTGATATTAATCCGTTTTTAGTTTGGTTAGGAACTGCCAAATGTAGAAACTATTCTAAGGCTGAAATAACAGATATCAGGAACAGAATAAAACTTGCTTTTAAGGATTATAAAGCTTTAATTAATCAAGACAATTGGATACCCGCTATATTTAATATTGAAAGATGGTGGTCTAGGCATACCCTAAAATTACTCACAGCTTTGCGAACCGCTTTAGTCAATTATTTTGGTGAACCCGAAAATAATCATTATAGTTTAGTGTGGATTGCTTTTTGCCGTCTGATTATCGAAACTTCTTCCGCCTCGTTTAACCATGTTTCTATGTCATTACAGGAAACAGTTAACCAGTTTGATATAGAATATACTGAAGAATTATTTCTGACTATTCTTGAGTTTATTTTAAAAACAGCAGAAACCAATATTTCAGGGATGATAACTATTATTGAGACAGATTCTAAAACTCTAAAAAGATCAAGCAAATTTATATTATATTATTGGTAATTCAAATTTTTTTAACAATACTGTTGATACAGCATTAATTTTATCTGAGTCTCTGAAAATTTTAGGTTATAAACAGATCAATTATGAAATTATCAGAAAACGAAATTGTAATAAAGCATTATATGAATATTGTGTTTCTGCAAGTCGAACCGAAAGTAAGACATAAACAGACAAATACGCCTACCTTGACTCACTAGGTTATAGAGTTTAAATGGGTAAAAGCTTAACACCTGTTCAAACTCCCCCAGTTTTTGGTAAAGAATTTTTAAGGTTACGTCTATATCTTCTAAATGTTGACGAGCGCTCATTTGTTTTTTCTAGCTTCAATTCCGATGATTATTAATATGGCGAATTCTTGCTCCAGCCCATTGTAATTTTTCCCTTAAAGTTTGATAAAACGAATAATTTTCCCGCAGAATAATAAATTTTGCCTCACAATTTGCCATAGAAACATCCACTCGTTGACCGGGCCAAACCGAGGTTGCTAATACCCCATCCATCCAGAGTTTAGTATCATGTTCGGGGTCAGCTAACGGCCAAACGCTAACAACTGAACCGGGAGGTAAAACGATGGGACGACTGGATAAACTTAAGGGACAAATGGGAGTAACCGTAATAGCCGCCATTCCAGGGTGTAAAATCGGCCCTCCGGCGGATGTATTATAACAAGTGGAACCGCTTGGAGTTCCTACAATTAAACCATCCCCTTGATATTGATCAACGATTTCTCCATCCACTTCCATCTCTAAAAATGATGTGGGCATTCGATAGGCAGAAGCAGGTTTAATACACATTTCATTTAAGGCTAAAAAGCGATCACTAACGGGTTCTAAATTGGTTCGATTTCCTTCATAAACAGTCGCTTGTAACATCACCCGACTTTGCACAGCATAACGATCTTCAAACAGTCGATCAATGACCGCTTCCGTATTTTGAACATCTTCAAAATACTCAGTTAAAAATCCTAAATGTCCCCCTATATTAGCTGCTAAAATGGGAATTCCTTCCGGGGCTAAATGTCGGGCGGCGGCTAAGGCTGTTCCATCTCCACCTAATACAATGGCTAAATCGATGGGAATGCTACTAGAAGCGAGAAAAACAGGATAAGGGTTATCTTTAGCCCCACTTGGCCCCATTAATACATGACATCCCTGCTTTTCTAAATATTTAGCATATTGTTCCGCCCAGCGTTGGCTTAACGGATCTCTAGCTTTATGCGCGATAATCACCTGTTTAATTTCCACGACGCTATCCCATTTTTGCTCAAAGTCTTGTTATTATTATCCCTGATCGATTACCAAATTTGGATAAATTGATTACACTAGATTGATAGAGCTAAAATTAAGTTATGGTTCAACTCAAATCTGCCGAGATTATTTATCCAGAAGGTGACGGGAAACCAATGGCTGATAATACCAAACAATTTCGTTGGATTGTTGTAATTGAACAGAATTTAGAACAACTTTATGCCAATGATCCTAATGTATTTATAGCCGGCGATTTATTTTGGTATCCCGTTGAAGGACGAAATACGATTGTACAAGCACCGGATGTTATGATTGCTTTGGGTAGACCTAAAGGCGATCGCCGATCCTATAAACAATGGCAAGAAGAGGGTATTGCTCCTCAAGTTGTCTTTGAAATTCTTTCTCCTTGTAATTCCCCAACGGATATGGACAAAAAATTATTATTTTATGACCGTTATGGGGTAGAAGAATATTATATCTATGACCCGGATACGAATCAATTTAAAGGATGGTTACGCCGGGAAATGGGTTTAGATATCATTGAAGAAATTAACGATTGGGTGAGTCCTCGTTTAGGAATTCGCTTTGATTTATCGGGGGAAGAATTACAAATTTATCGTCCCGATGGCAATCCGTTTTTATCTTATCATGAAGTCAGTGAACAATTAGAACAAGAACGCCAACGGGCTGAAGATGCTCAACAACGATTAGCAGAAATGGAAACGTTATTGCAACAATACCGAGATCGTTTTGGGAATTTACCTGATCAACAATAGAATAGTAGAAACCGAGTTTTTTATTGAATAAACCCGGTTTCTAAGATCTCGCACGGGGCCAAGGAATAGACGGGTTAGCAACAATTGTTTGGGCAACGATACTCGCTCCATAACGGTTTAAATGACTGGGATCGGCAAAATAATTATATTGAGTTAATGCCTTTTCAGATAAATCAATAAAAATAAAACCATACTCTTGAGATAACTGTTGCATTTGTTCTTGAAATTCAACTTCAGCCGACCAGCGAGTGCCATCTAAATAATCATCCGTGAGAGGTAAGTTCACTAACACCAATTGAATATTATTAGAACGAACAAAAGCGACAACGGAATCAAAGGCACTCGCTTGTTCTCCTCCTAAATTAAAGGCTCGATAATCTCCATCATAAGCTCCAGAAACATAAGGTTTTTGCTGATAATAGGTCTTGGGGTTAAACCGAATCGATAAAGGTAAAAATCCATTGGCTTCAATTGCATCTAAAGAAACCAGAGTAGCAGAGACATTCAATTCTGAAGGGCGATAGAATAAATTCTGATAGCCCGATAAAGTATTATCATTAGAAATTGCAGCTAAACTAGAATCATGATTTTGAATAAAACTAGAGGTTTCAAACTGAAATTTAGGGTTATCTTTCTGTTTACAAGAGTTCGGTAATTGATAACATTTGGTTTTAGAATTGGGTTCAGCTTTAGCTAATTGGGGACGAATACCAGCCGCTATTTTTTGATGGGCTTGGGAGGCAATTATAGCCTCATAGGTGCGATCAATTCGACCACTATTAAACGCCCTCACTCCATCCGCCCAAATGATTAATTTAGGCAGTTGTTCTGGGGTTAAAACTTTTCTCAAAATATAATCAACGACTTGCGCCGTTGCACCATTTACCCCAAAGTTAAAAATCCTTAAATTTTGATATCCTTTTTTAGCTAACGCTTGCTGCATTTGTGCCGGATCAACCCCTTGTAAGGCGCGAGAACTTCCCACAATTAAAATATCAGGTCTACCAAAGGTACTCAAATAAGATAAATATAATTGTAATTGTTGATCTAACGGTTCACTATCAAAACTGGGAAACTGAGCAACGGAACCCGAACGTGCAGCTTGCTGTTGAGAATAAGCTAAATTTCGCATATATTCAATCACTTTTTTCTCAGCAAATACTCGTTTAGGACTATTAGCAGGAACCGCTTGCATCCACGCCACCGCTTGTAACCATAACCGGGCAACTTCATCCCATTCTGATTTAGATTTAGCAGTTTGTGCTAAATTAGCAGCTTGTAAAGCAAATTTCATCGATTCATCTAAATGATTTTCTTCAATACAAGTTTGAGATTTAGAAACAGTTTGATTCGATAAATTTTCCTGCCCCACTAATATTTTTTTTGCATCTAATTTCGGAGAATTGGGAACAATAGAAGCTGCGATCGCAGTCTCAGAAGAAGCAGGAGGTTGAGAAGATTGTTTGAATGATGAACACCCAACCGTTAAGAGAATAAAGGGAACTGTAGCGATCATTAAGCTATGTTTACCGTTTGATCGCATCAACAAGTTCAATATAGACAATAGACTCATAGCAATTGTTAGCTAGGCGTAAATGATTTAGGTTAATCGGGCTGTCTCTGACATCATTATAAATGAAAAAGCTCCGGTTAAACCTTCCCTTCAATCATTCCCTCGGCTTGATGAACAATTGCTCTTAACTGTTCGATCCTATCTTGACTTGCTGTTTGCCACATTTTTCGTTGATAAGCTTCTAATAATCGTTCTGCCATATCCCGTAACGCCCAAGGATTTTTTTCTTGAATAAATTGTTGTACTTTCTCATCAAAAATGTAAGTATTCGCGACCCCTTCATACATAAAATCCTCAACACAATTGGCGGTGACATCATAAGCGAATAAATAATCAACGGTTGCTGATAGTTCAAACGCCCCTTTATAGCCATGTCGCATCACGCCAGCAATCCATTTTGGATTAATTACACGAGAACGATAAACTTTAGCAATTTCTTCTTTTAAAAGTTTGACTTTTGGGTTTTCAGGAATCGCATTATCCCCAAAATAAGTTTGAGGATTTTTCCCCGTTAACGTTCTAACTGCAACGGTCATCCCTCCTTGAAATTGATAATAATCATCGGAATCTAATAAATCATGTTCTCGATTATCTTGATTATGGAGAACAATTTGCATCTTTTCTAGGCGATTTTGAAACGCTTCAGACGCAGAAATTCCCTGTTGATACCCAGAATTTGCACTCGTATAAGCGTAACTACTCCAGTTAATATAAGCCGTCGCTAAATCTTGATCATCTTGCCAATTTTGCGACTCAATTAACCCTTGTAAACCTGCCCCATAAGCACCGGGTTTAGAGCCAAAAATTCTCAAGCGCGATCGCAAATTTGCCTGTTCAATGGTTAACCCTTCTTTCATCCAAAATTCTGTTTCTTGTTTCACTTGTGCGGCTAAAGAATTTTGATCTTCGGGTTCATCTAAATTAGAAATAGCAATTACCGCTTGATCAAATAAATCAATTAAATTGGGAAACGCATCTCTAAAAAACCCGGAAATTCTCAAAGTAACATCCACACGGGGACGACCTAAAATTGAAATCGGTAATATTTCAAAATCAATTACTCGCCGTGAGGGATAATCCCATACTGGTTTTACACCTAATAATGCTAACGCTTCAGCGATATCATCCCCACCCGTTCGCATGGTTGAAGTACCCCAAACCGATAACCCTAATGTACGGGGATATTCTCCATTTTCTTGAGTATAACGTTCAATTAATGCGGTGGCGGCTAATTCTCCAACTTTCCAAGCGGTTTCTGTTGGAATGGCGCGAATATCAACGGAATAAAAATTGCGTCCTGTGGGTAAAACGTCGGGTTTTCCCCTAGTAGGAGCACCGGATGCACCACTGGGGATAAATTGACCATCTAAACCTTTTAATAAATTGGTAATTTCTTCGGAAGTTTTTAATAAATTGGGTAATAATTTGTTTTGAATCCAGTTTAATTCCTGTTGAATTAATTTCCCTTTTTCTTGAAAATCTGGTAATTTTTCAATTAATTTAATTGCATATTCTTCAATTACAGCTACCCCATCTCCAACAGTTCTACAGAATTGATCATTAATAGTTTGATTAATCATTTCCCCATAATCTAAGGTTAATGGATCAAATTCTAACTGCCAATCTTCTGCGATTGCACGAGTTAATCCTAATCGTTTAGAATCAGGATGACGTGCGATCGCTATGATTAAATCCCTTAATTGTTCCCCTTGGGGACATTGCCCAAAAATATGTAATCCATCTCGAATCTGTGCTTCTTTTAATTCACATAAATATCGATCTAATTCACTAAAAATAGTATTTTTATCTTGATTAATCAATTTTTTATTAAATTTCGGTAAACCCAATTCTTCCTCTAAGTTCTCTTCTTTAATTAATTGAATTATTCTTTCTGAAATTAACGATAACCGAGAGGGATCTAAACTTTGTGCTTCATAATATTCATCCATTAACCCTTCTAATTGTTGTAATGACCCATATAATTCAGCACGGGTTAACGGCGGTGTTAAATGGTCTAAAATAACCGCTTGAGAACGACGTTTGGCTTGGGTTCCTTCCCCTGGATCATTAACAATAAAGGGGTAAAAATTCGGTAATGCACCTAACGCAATTTCAGGATAACAGTTTTCTGATAATCCCACACTTTTACCCGGTAGCCATTCCAAATTTCCATGTTTTCCTAAATGAATAATTGCATCCGCTTGAAATTGCGATCGTAACCAATAATAAAATGCTAAATAATCGGGTGTGGGTTCTAAATCCGGTGCATGATAGTTTAAACTGGGATCAAGATCATATCCTCTGGAAGGTTGTATTCCGATAAAAATATTACCGATTTCAATTCCTGAAATTGCAAAACCTTGAGAGGTCTTTTGTTTCTCCTGAAAATGATTATCCCATCGCTTATTAATTGCTGTTTGAACAGATAACGGTAACGTTGAAAAATACTGTTGATAGTCTTCAAAAGATAACCGTTGATAAACAGATCGTAACTCCCATCCTTCAGGATCATTTGTTACGCTAGAGGTTAATTGATCAATTAATTGTTCTCCCGTTTCAGGATAATTTTCTAAAGAATATCCAGCATCTTTTAACCCTTGTAAAATTTTAATACAACTGGCTGGAGTATCCAAACCCACCCCATTTGCTAACCGTCCATCTCGACAAGGATAATTAGCTAAAATAATCGCAATGCGTCGTTTTGATGGAGGTTTCTGTTGTAAATTAATCCAATTTTTAGCTAACTCTGCTACAAAGTTAATCCTATTTTCTACCGCCACATATCGAACTACATGAGTTTCTAAAATCGGGTTCCAAGTTTCCACCGCTTTAAAAGAAATCACTCGACTAATAATCCGTCCATCTACTTCCGGTAAAGCAACATTCATGGCGATATCCCTAGGAGAAAGTCCCATAAAATTATTCTCCCATTGTTCTAATGTTCCTCCACTTAAAATCACTTGTAAAACCGGAATATTTAACGTAAATAATGGCGGTTGACTTTCATCTTCTGAAATTGAAGAAATTGAAAAACTGGTAGTATTAATTAATAATTGAGGTGTGGGCTTAAAATAGGTTAAAACTTCCGTTTGAATATCAGGATCTCGCAGAGAGGAAACAAAAATTGGGATCGGTTCTAAGTTATATTGAACTAAAGCTTGACACAGGGAATCAATCGGATCTAAGTTACCGGATAGGTAATGAGCACGATAAAATATAATTCCAACACGAGCAATATAATTCTGAGGTTTTAAATTAGAATTCCATTGATAATAACCGACTTTTGGGATAACAACCGGAGGAACAATAGAATAATTTTTATTAAAAATATGATTAGCAATTAATAATAATGCTTGAGTAAAATTATCAACGCCTCCTTCGGTTAAATATCGCCAAACTTGATTAACAAGGGATAAGGATACCGTTGAATGACTGATTAAATCTGGGTCAGGACGATCATCACCGGGGAGAATAATTAATTGGGCTTTATTGTTAGCAATAATTTCTTGTAAAACTTCTAACCCATACGACCAATAAGAACGTCCTCCCAATAGTCTTAAAATAATAATTTGTGCTTTTTCTAAAATCGTTTCTGCATAGGTATCAATGGTTAATTGTTGTTGTAATTGTAATAAATTCGTAACTCGCAAACCGGGAAAATCAGAAGGAAGTTTAGACCCCAGAGATGCTAAGGTTTGAATATCTGTATCCGCCGCCGTTAAAAAAATAATCGGTGCTGGAGTTTGTTCAATAAAAATTACCCCTTCAGTATCGGGGTTCCATCCCCCCGGTGTGGCTGCAATTCGGTGCATTTTAATTCCAAAATAAAGTTAATTAATGTCTTGATCTCGATGAACAATATCAGGAGAAAAAGCTGGAAGACAAACCGCCACATATTCTGCACCGTCTTGCGTTGGGGTACTATAACGTACCCATTCTCCTTTATGCGTAATTACCGCTTGTCCTGCTAAAATATCCCTTTGACCGCCTTCATATTCTACCCGTAATACTCCCTTTAAAACCACTGTAAATTCATCAAATTCGGGTCGCTGTCCCGGTTCAATCCATCCCTCCGGAGAGTTCATATAAGCTATACTAACGGTATCGGTTTGACTGTTAACTCGTCCGATGTATTCATCAATTAATTTGGGTTTATTACCCGCAGATGTAATCCGACTCGGTTGTTCAATAAAATCAGGCATGGTAATTGTATAACGAAAGTTTAAGGTTTCATAATTTATACAAATTTTAACCTATTATATCATAATTTTAGGTGACGGATTAATAAAAATTTGCCACAATCAAGACTAGAAAAACCAGTTCTTAAGTTTTGACAGGGTTTGTATGCTGAATACGATTCTTCGCAACCGTTATAAAATCATCTGTTCCATTGCAAGTGGGGGATTTGGCGAAACCTACCTAGCGAAAGATTTAGATTTACCAGGACATCCCCAATGTGTTGTTAAGCAACTCAAACCTCAGTCTTCCCAACCTGCTATTTTAAATACTGCTCGTCGTTTATTTGAAACAGAAGCTCAAACCCTTTATCAGTTAGGAGAACATCCTCAAATTCCTCGTTTATTAGCCCACTTTGAAGAAAATAATGAGTTTTATTTAGTGCAAGAATTTATTGAGGGTTGGGATTTACGTCAGGAATTGATCTCTGAATCCTATGGGGATGAAATAAAAGTGATTAATCTCCTCCAAGAACTGTTAAAAATTCTCGAATTTGTTCATAATCATAACGTAATTCACCGAGATATTAAACCCTCTAATTTAATGCGTCGCAATCCAGATCAAAAGCTAGTTTTAATTGATTTTGGTGCGGTTAAAAAAATTATGATTGAAACGGCTAATTCTGAAGCAGTAATTACCTCTAGTATTGCTATTGGAACTTCGGGTTATATGCCACCAGAACAAACCCAAGGTAAACCTCGATTCTGTAGTGATATTTACGCGGTAGGAATGTTAGGAATTCAAGCCTTAACAGGAGTATTACCCCATCAACTTCCTGAAAATCCCAAAACTCATGAAATTCAGTGGAGATCTCTGCTATTAAAAAATAATACTCAAACTCAACTTCCGCTTTTATATGATATTTTAGATAAAATGGTACGTTATGATTTTCGCGATCGCTATCAAACGGTAACAGAAGTTTTACAAGACTTATCTGGATTAATTGATCCCACTCCTGCGGTTAAATCTTCGTTTCTACCCAACAAAATCAGAGAAGAATTAGAAGATTTACCCTCTGAGTTAAATAATCGTCAAACTCTAGCAACTATTGTTTTTACAGATGCCGTTGGATTTAGTGCCAGAATGTCTAAAGATGAAGTGGTAACTCTAAATTTAATTCGTCGTGATTTGCACCGAATGAGAACATTATGTCAGGAGTTTAATGGATTTGTAATTAAATCTACAGGGGATGGATTATTAATGTACTTTTCTAGTGCAATTCAAGCAGTTAACTGTGCAATTAAAATTCAAGAAGATTTAGCAAAAATAGCACAAAATTTACCAGAAAATGAAATTTTATTACATCGAATTGATATTCATTTAGGTGATATTTTTATTCAAGATCAAGATGTCATGGGAAATGGAGTTAATATTGCTGCACGTTTAGAAGGAAAAGCTCAACCCGGGGGAATTTGTATTTCTAAAATCGTTTATGATGTAGTCAAAAATTCTTTGAAAGTTCCTGTTAGTTATTTAGGTGAATTAGACTTAAAAAATATTCCCGAAGCCCTGCCAACTTATTTAATATTACCTGCTTCATCGTCAATTCAAACCTTGGTAAAAACCCCAGTTAAGCCTGTAAATCAATCTTCTCTTAAATCGACATCTCAAAATGATAGAGATCGACATATTTTACTCAATAAAGTTAAAAATTTTTGGGTGAAAGGCGTTTTAGAAACATCCTTATATGGTCGAGCAATGATAGAATTAGGGTTAGAATTTCGTTTAGATTTGGTTGAAAGACCTTGGGATATTTTATGGGGAACTCCTGATGATCATCAAGACCGTTTATCGCAAGGAATAAAAGTGAGCCAAAAGTTTTTAGAATTGGGAGAAGGACGATCACTTTTAATTTTAGGAGAACCCGGATCAGGAAAAACCACAACTTTATTAGAATTGGCGAAAGATTTAATTGAACACGCTGAACAAGATATTAATCAGTTAATTCCTGTGGTGTTTAATTTATCTTCTTGGAAAGGTGGTAAACAAGGGATAAATGATTGGTTAATTTCTGAATTGAATACTCAATATCAAGTCTCTAAAGCCTTAGCAAAACGGTTGGTTGAGTCAAATCAATTATTGTTATTATTAGATGGATTAGATGAAGTCAGTTTAGAAAATAGAGAAAACTGTGCGATCGCATTAAACCAATTTTTGCAAACAAATGGGGATCATGAAATTGTTATTTGTAGTCGCATCAGTGATTATCAAGCACTCAAAACTCGCCTAAAATTACAAACTGCCATTTGTTTACAACCCTTAACTGTTGATCAAATTCAAGACTATTTTAATCGTGCAGGTTCAGAACTTACCACAGTAAAAGAGGCATTAAAAACCGATTTTATTTTACAAGAATTAACAAAATCTCCCTTAATGTTGAGTATTATCACCCTAGCTTATTCAGGAATTTTACCTTCAGATTTCTTAGAATTTAGTACCATTGAAGGCAGAAGAAGCCATTTATTTGATACTTATATTAAACGGATGTTCTTACGTCGCCGTGTAAACAAAGGCTATTCTCAGGAAAAAGTTATTCATTACTTAAGTTGCTTGGCTAAAAATATGGTAAAACACTCCCAAACCGTCTTTTCAATCGAATCTTTACAGTTAACTTGGTTAGATAAAAGTTGGCAAAAAGATATCTATACTAGCTTAGTGTATTTAATATTTAATCTAATTTTATGTGTTTTATTTCAAGTTATTCTATCTAGTGTTGTAACTTTATTTCGAGACACGATTCAGATTTCAAATGATTCTATGATTATTATTTTTGATGGTTTATTTTTGGGATTGTTGAATGGTTATATATTGGGAACAATTTTTATTTTGCTGAGAAAAAAGTTATCAAATCCAATCGGAGCTATTTTATTAATCTTAATTAATGGATTCACTCAATTTATATTGTGGATGATCATTTCGCAAAATTCTATGGATTTTGGACTGATTGGCGGTTTGTCTGGCGGATTAATTGCACTAATTAATTTACAGTTAATCAATGATAAAATTGTTCCTACAGAGACCTTGAAATGGTCATGGAATCAGGCTAAAAAAAGTTTAACCAGAAGTTTGTTTTGGGGATTAGGGATTGGAGCTTTCATTGGCATAACTTATACCTTTATTACGCTTTTAAATTTTGCTTTTACAATGACCTATAATAGTATTGATGAATCAATACCAACTTTTTCTTTTAAACTGGCAGAACAGCCTATTGTTCTTTTTGTTTTTATGTTAATTAATATTATGGTTTTCAGCTTAATTTTTGAAATCATTGGAGGAATCATCGGAGGAATTTTAGGGGGATTAACGGGGACAACCATTGAAAACAGAACTATCCCGAATCAAGGAATTTTTCAATCGCTTAAAAATGCAGTTATTTTAAGCGTTGTTTCTATAATATTTTTAGAAATTTTTTCTAAAATTTTAGGTTTTTACTTGCCCATTTCAAACGGAATTACATTAGGAATCTTAGTCGGATTAATAGGAGGAGGTAGCGCAGCTATTAAACATTTTATTCTGCGGTGTATTCTCTGTTTAAATCGATCTATTCCTTGGAATTATGCTAAATTTTTAGATGTCGCTGTTGGCTGGATATTTTTACAAAAAATTGGAGGAAGCTATATCTTTATTCATCGCTTACTCTTAGAACATTTTGCTCAATTAAATCGTTAATTTAACATGAAAAACACAACCCGATTATTAATTGTTTTAAATATAACCTTAATCTCGATTGCCTTACTTTGGGTCATTGGGGGAAATATCTATGCTCAACTGCAAAAGCAACCTATCGATCAATATTGGGATAATTTTTTTGAAAAAAAAATCGGAATAGTAAAAACCAATCAATCAGCTTTAAAACTCGAAAAATTAAAAAATATTGTTAATTCTTTTAACAAGTTAAATAATAGGGAAGCAATCAAGTTATATTTAGAAAATCAACTAGAAAATCCGTTACAAACTATTGATATTGCCCCCCAACATCATATTTTAACTGATTTTGATCCTCAATTAACGGCTATTCGCCATCAAATTTTAACGAGTGATCCTCCTCAGTGGGATACTGAAATCTATTTGAATCAGACTTGGGCAACTGTTTTACCTGGCTTTTTGTCCTTTGCTAATTTACAACAATTTTTAGCTTTAGATAGTTTAGATAAAATCCGTTCAGGTCAAATTCAAGAAGTTTTAGATAATTTAGAACTCAGTTGGAGAATCCGAGAATCTATCAGAAAACAACCCACATTAATTGCTCAACTTGTTTCTCTAATTATAGATTCTTATTTGATTGGTTTATTTCGTAAGCTTGATTATGTACCTCCTGAATGGCAAGGTCGCATTAATCAGTTATTGAATCAGGATTACTATAACTCTTTTTTGATCAGTAATGAGATGGAAATATGGGCTGCATATAATAGTTTATCTAATTTGTCAATTTACTTTTCTAATTTGTCAATTTACCTTAAAATTGTCAATAATGATGATAACGATGATAACGATGATAACCAATCCCAAAATATTTTTGCTCAATTTATTTATTTATTCCATAAACCTTACGGAACGTTTTCAGCGATTGATCTTTTTAGAAAAAGACATTTATTTTTTCAATCTATCCCTAATAAAAATTTTTGTGATTTTGATCCTGAGAAATTTAAAAAACAATATGAACAACCTCTAGAATCATGGAATTTGATGAAAGGTGAGGAATCATTATTAACAAATCGATGGCCGATATTATTCCGACAATTAATTAATTGGGAACTAACACTCAAGATTATACAAGTCAAGGAAATTGCTGCAAAACAAGGCAAATGGCCAGAGAAAGTTCCTGGACTAGAAACCTCAATTTGTGAAGATCGTCAATGGATTTATAAGGTTTCTCCTGATGGTAAAACCATGTCAATTTCTTATAGTAAACCGCCTTCTTGGTGGCAAAAGCCCAAAATAGGAAAAGTTGACTACCCTTTAACTTATAGTAGCCAACAGATTCCTCGACTAAAACCTAAGTCAAAATCTTAATATTTAATGGCTATTCCTGAACCCAAATAGAAACTGAACCCCCCTTACAAGAAAATTCACCCCAACCGGAATCATTCGTTTCAATGGGTTCTTGAATATTCCCCGTAAGGTCATAAAATTTAGTATTGGGTTTCCCGACTTCCATCGGTTTAATTCCTTCTGGGCCATCACTTAAAATCACCGCCATTGCTTTCGGATGTTGTTCATCTCCTAAGCGAGTCCAACCAATAATATCGGGGTGATCAAAATAGTCATATTGAGGACCGTAGCCGTAATTTTGACGGGCATAAAGACACTGATCAATAAACGCTTTATGGGAGGGTAAAACGATTTTATAAGTATTCCCATCCCGTCCTCTATCTTCATATTCTGCACCGTAATAATCGGCGTGAAAAATACAAGGATAACCCTCTTGACGTAACAATATTATAGCATAAGCTAAGGGTTTAAACCAAGGTTCAACGACAGATTCTAAGGCTTGTAACGGTTGAGAATCATGGTTTTCAACAAAAGTAACGGCATTCATTGCCCGTCCTTTAATTAAACTTCCATCCAGAATGGTTCGCATATCATAATATCCCCCAGCTTTACTGGCGTAGTGAAAATTATAATGTAGGGCAACATCAAACACCGACATTCGTTGACCTACAGAGTCTAAATACCAATTCAAGATGCCAGTATCAGGCGCCCAATATTCCCCAACAATAAACAATTCTCGACCGACATATTTTTCCATAGTATCTAACCATTCTGGGAAAAACCAACTGGAAATATGTTTAATGGCATCTAAGCGAAATCCATCCACACCCGTTGTATCCAGATACCATTTTCCCCAGTTGATCATTTCCTGTCTGACTTCCTCATGTTGAAAGTCTAAATCTGCCCCCATTAAATAAGCAAAATTTCCAAATTCTAACGCCACATAATCATCAAAGGTTTTCCCCTCAAATAAATAAACTGTTCCCGATTCTTTGCTATATTCATCATAATCAACGGCATCAAAATGCCACCAATGCCACTCAAATTGAGAGTATTTTCCCTGACGACCCGGAAAGTTAAACAGGGTGTAACCTTGAATATCTCTTAAATCTCCTTTTGGTGTTTTTCGATTATTATAAGGGAAAGGAATGGCTTTGGCAATTTCGGCTCCATCTGCCCCGATTCTGTGATTTAATACGATATCTGCATAAACTTGAATTCCTGCTTGATGCAAGCTATTAATGGCATCTAAATATTCTTGACGAGTGCCATATTTCGTTCTAATTGACCCTTTTTGATCAAATTCTCCTAAATCATACAAATCATACACGGCATATCCAACATCCATTCCACCATTTGCGCCTTTGTAAGCCGGTGGTAGCCATAAAGCCGTAATTCCTGCATCCGCTAACTCTTGGGCGTTAATTTTTGTTTTATCCCACAAGGTTCCATCGGCGGGGAGATACCAATGGAAATATTGCATCATCACACCATTAAGTTTTGCCATGTTCCCTCATTGATATAAAATAGTAAGTATGATTGGGTTTGGGGTTAAGTCTCTTAAATCCTTTGATTTAGATTAAAACAATCGCCTTTCTCCTTCCCTGGGAATATTATACTGAGAGTCATCACCCTAGAAGCCGTTTTTTGTAAATTTTTTTATCAAAGGTTATTGGTTTAAAACTAGATCCGCTATTTCCTATTTAAACTCTATTAAGCAATAAAAACAAGAGGAGTTACTTCAAAACGCAAAAAGTGAAATTAATTGTTTAGGAAAAGTAGTTAATATGGAAATTTAGCCAGAATAGATATACAGCCTAACTAGGCTATTGTCATGGAAGTTAACGTAGAATATTAGTGATTGCCCATTAATCAGTAAGACATAGCAGATACCTGCTATAACTTTATAAAGAAAGGTTTATAGTGAAAAAAAGGTGGTTTCAGTGGTTCGTATCAGAAACAAGATTAATCAACAAGATAGTAATAGTGCAAATTTAGGATTTGAGGAAAAGCTATGGAAGGTGGCTGACAAATTGCGGGGTCAGATGGATGCTGCTGAGTATAAGCATATTGTATTAGGACTAATATTTTTAAAGTATATTTCAGATAGCTGTGAAGAACATTATCACCAGCTAGAGTTATGGACAGAGACATCATCTAACAACTATTATGTTGGACAAGAAAGAGGATATCATCAAGTTCTCGAAGATCAACAGCAGAATTCAGCTAAACATTTATTTTTGGTTCCCCAAAAAGCTCGCTGGTCATATATAAAAGTTAATTCTAGAAGTTCTGACATTGGTAAAATTATTGACTCAGCAATGCACTTAATTGAACAGGAAAATCCATCCTTAAAAAGCATTCTACCTAAAAATTTTTCCCGTTCTTCGCTTGATCAACGACGATTAGGTGAGTTGGTTGAATTGATTGGAACCATTGGTCTAGGGGATACAGAAAGCCGAGCAAGAGATATTTTGGGAAGAGTTTATGAATATTTTTTAGGGCGATTTGCTGGCTTAGAAGCTAAGGGGGGTGAATTCTATACACCCCAATCAGTAGTCAACCTTTTGGTTGAAATGATTCAGCCTTATAAAGGGTCTGTTTATGATCCCTGCTGCGGTTCAGGCGGAATGTTTGTCCAGTCAGAAAAATTTGTAGAAGCTCATGGAGGTAAATCGGAGGATCTGTTAATATATGGTCAAGAATCCAATCCTACAACATGGCGTTTGTGCAAGATGAATTTAGCCTTGAGAAAAATTGAAGGAAATATAGGTTTTCATCACGCAGATACATTTCATAACGATTTACATCCAAATCTTAAAGCAGACTACATTCTGGCAAATCCACCATTTAACATGAGTGATTGGGGAGGTGAACATCTCAGACAAGATCGGCGTTGGCAATATGGTACTCCTCCTATTAATAATGCTAACTTTGCATGGGTAGAACACATCGTTTCTCATCTGGCATCAGATGGAGTAGCAGGTTTTGTATTGTCTAATGGAGCTTTGAATCACAGTCAAGGAGACGGTGTGATTCGAGAGGCTTTAATTGAAGCTGATTTGATTGATTGTATTGTTGCTTTACCCGTTCAACTTTTTTATACAACACAAATTGCTGCCTGTTTATGGATCATTGCTCGTAATAAACAAAATGCTAAATACCGTGATCGTAGAGGTAAAACGCTTTTTATATATGCCCATTCTTTTGGTGAAATGGTTGATAGAACCCACCGAATCCTTACAGATGCTGAAATATCAAGAATTGCAAGAACATATCAAGATTGGCGTAGTCAAGAAAATTTTCTTGATTATAGGGACATCCCAGGTTTTTGTAAATCTGCGACCTTAGAAGAGATTCGTTCACATAAAATGTCCTTAGTCCCAGGAAGATATGTTGGCTTTGACGAGGAATTAACGAAACATTGGGATATTCAGCGCCTTCAAACAGAGCTTGCTGATGTTGAAGCTCGTCTTAACGAAATCACAAAAGCGTCTAATTCTGCTGTTAAAGTTCTTAAGGAATTGTTGCATGGCTGAACCACTTCTAAAATGCCCTAGTAATTGGGTACATACGACTTTGGAACCGAACCCAAAAAGTGAATTAATCACCTATGTTGATAGCGGAGGTACTCCTAGCACTAAGAATGAAGAGAATTGGGATGGTGAAATTCCCTGGTTAACTCCAAAAGAAATAACCAATTTTACAGATACAATCTACGTTTCTGACACCGAAAGAAAAATTACAGACAAAGGACTAAAAAATAGTGCAGCAAAACTATTACCAACCGGGACGGTAATGTTAACAAAACGCGCTCCGGTTGGTGCTGTTGCCATCAACGCAGTTCCAATGGCAACAAATCAAGGCTTTCTAAATTTTCAGTGTGGTTCTAAACTTCGAGCTCTTTATTTGGCTTATTGGTTTAAAGCTAATAAAGTTTACTTGAATATGATTGCTAATGGCTCAACTTACCCAGAATTATATAAATCTGATTTGTTTGAGTTACATCTTGCAGTTCCCTCTTTAGAAGAGCAAGATGCTATTCTTAGTGTTATTAGTGCCATACAATATGTTTCACTGCTTGGGCTTCCCCTGGAGCAGTCTATGACTACGCCTGAACAAATGATCAAGATGCAGGAACAAAACCGTAGATTGCGTATTATTCGAGATGCTATCTTGCCAAAACTTCTATCGGGTGAGTTAGATGTTTCAAAGATTTATGCCAGATTTACAGAGGTTTTAATATGATTTTATCGAGTCTGCCAAAACTTTGTGGTACTGATGGTTGTCGTTTACTTTCAGGACATTCAGGAAAACACAATCCTTATCCTACCTCAGCTTGGAGTTTTATGGAGGAGAAGGATCAAAATAAATTAGCTAAAGCTGGGTTTGCGACTCCTCGCGGTGGAGCTAAAGGAGCATATCAAAATCACGTTGTTCGTAGTAATCGAGTGATAATACCCTATGAACGATTGTCAATTGTTCCTTTTCAGGAATATAAAGACGGATATGTAATTCGCCTCTATCCAGAACAATATTTTGAATCTGCTGGTGTTCCAAAACCAAGCTTTATAATAGGGAAAGAATCTTGGATTGTTGTTGGACAGAATGCTTTTGTTTTATATAGAACACATCGAGGATTAGAAAGTTTTCCTCCTTTAACAACTTGGAGCGTTTGCCATCTTGAAAAAAATGGTGAGCCTTCAACAAAACGAGGTAGAGATGTTCGAGATGTTGGTCATTATGTTTTACAAATCCCAACTTCGGATGGTAAGGATAAGCGCAAAGAAGGAGCCGTACAAGGAATATTTGCTCCAGAATATGCTGATCAGGAAACCAACTATCTATGTAAGTGTGTATTGGCTTGGTTAATTACTCAAACTATAGGCAGTCCTTATGTGATGACTCAAGCAAAACATCTACAAGCCATCTTAGATCAAGAAGGCTTATTAGATGTGTCCAATTATGAGTACAAAGGCGTAATCAGGCATGGTCTATCGAGTTGCCCCTTATGTCTTCGCTTCATACGATATCAAGAACTTCATGCCTCAGCAACATACGAGGATGATCTGAGTTTTGGAAATGCTGCCGGACAGGTTGAAGGATCTATTCGCTCAACAATTGTAAATCTATTTCATATTGAACCGCTTGTATACGATCAGATCACACATATTCCGTCTAACGTTGCTTGGGGACACCATTCTTGTAATACTCGTTTAGGACAGAGGCGATGTCGCTCACTTGCTGAACTCATTGAATTAGATTTAAAAGTTGGTATCATCAGACCTGAAGGTATTGAAACTTTTGGCTGGATGAGTGAAGATTATGAAATGATTCGCTCTCCTTTGGGATCAGTTTGGATACGAATTAGTGATAATAATGCGGAAGATGCTCCTCCTCAGCAAGGAGATTTGCTAGTTGATAATCCTCCTGTCGCAGTTGATCCTGTAACTGGTACGGGGGAAATGCTAACTTTAATACCTGAGTTGGAAGATGAAGAGTTAGAAAACGAAGACGACGGGGATTTGTAAACTAAATTTGTAAACTAAAAATACCCACTTAAACAGGGTTGATCAAAATGACACTATCAATCGCAAAATGGAAACTAGACGACTATCACCGCATCGTTGAAATGGGTTTACTCGATGAACGCCCCGTTGAACTGCTGTATGGAGAAATTGTTCAAATGTCCCCAGAAGGAGAACCCCACGCCTACTATAGTCGAACTGCTGGCGAGTACCTCATGCGGATACTCGGTGATCGCGCTTTAGTCAGTCAAGCTAAACCCATCACCCTCCCTAACGACTCCGAACCCGAACCCGATATTGCTATTGTTCAACGTTTGGGGCGAGAATATCTCAGCCATCATCCCTATCCTGAAAATATTTTTTGGGTGATCGAATATTCCCAGTCCAGCTTAGAAAAAGATTCAACGGTAAAATATCGCCTTTATGCTGAAGCGGGAATTGCCGAATATTGGTTGGTTAACCTAGCGCGTCGGGAACTGATTATTTATCGTGATCCCCGTGATGGTGAATATGGCTCTAAAATGACTTTAACGGAAGGTGAAGTCACACCCCTAGCCTTTGCAGAAATTGAAATTCCCGTTGAAGCCCTGATTTCAGCAGATTGATAAGTTTTTATACCTGGGATTTTTAACCCAAATCTTAAAGATGACCAAAGATTTATCGATCATTTCCAAATCGGATGTAATCTAAAAATTTGCATCTGTAATCCACAATTCACCAAAATATGGGAGAACAAAAACGCATTGGTATTTTAACCAGTGGGGGAGACTGTGCAGGTTTAAATGCAGCAATTCGGGCTGTGGTGTATCGGGCATCTGGAACCTTTGGATGGGAGGTTTTCGGTATTCGAGAAGCCACCCAAGGGTTAATGACTCGTCCCGTGAACAGCGTTCCTCTGACAATTGATAAAATTGATAATATTCTCACCGCCGGGGGGACGATTTTGGGGACTACCAATAAAGGTGATCCCTTTGCCTTTCCGATGCCGGATGGAAGTTTGCTAGATCGCTCTGAGGAGATTATTGAAGGATATCATCTCTTAGGATTAAATGCCTTAATTGGCATTGGGGGAGATGGCAGTTTAGCAATTTTGCGACGCATTGCCCAACAAGGAAATCTTAATTTAATTGGTATTCCTAAAACGATTGATAATGATGTGGGAAGCACGGATTTATCGATTGGATTTAGTACGGCCGTTGATATTGCGACGGAAGCTTTAGATCGTCTGCATTTTACCGCCGCCAGTCACAGTCGCGTGATGATTTTAGAAGTTATGGGGCGAGATGCAGGACATATTGCCCTTCATGCAGGAATTGCCGGAGGTGCAGATATTATTTTAATTCCTGAAATTCCTTACAGTTTAGATCGAATTTGTCACCAAATTGCCGAACGACAAAAACAAGGGAAAAACTATTGTTTAGTGGTGGTTGCAGAAGCGGTTAAAACGGAAACAGGAGAACCTGTGACTAATATTAATCGCATGGGACAAGCTCGTTTAGGCGGTATTGGGCAATATTTAGCGGATGTCATTTGCGATCGCAGTGGCGCAGAAACCCGCGTTACAGTGCTCGGTCATATTCAACGAGGGGGAACTCCTTCGCCGATGGATCGCATTATTGCTTCTGCTTTTGGCGTCGCCGCCGTGGATTTAATTGCGGAAGACAAATATGATCAGGTTGTGGTTTGGCGAGATCGTAAAGTGTCGAGTATTCCAATTTTGGATGCGATCGCTCAATATCGGGTTGTTAATGCTAATGATATCTTAGTCGAAACGGCTCGAAGTATGGGAATTTGTTTAGGGGATTAATTCTGTTTAATTCTCCCCGATCAATTAATAACTTAACTCCCTTTCCCTAATCGGGGAGAGGGATGCTGATCATTAATGCGGATGGCGAGACTCGAACTCGCAAGGGAAGCCCACACGCCCCTCAAACGTGCGCGTATACCAATTCCGCCACATCCGCTTATGAACACTGCCTTAAATTAATTTAGCAGCTAATTTACTAATATAGCACAGCCTCCTAAAAGTGTCACCCTTTTTTCCAACTTTTTTCCCGGCTCCCCTCTTCCCGTGATGACCAAAATCCTCTATCCTAACTGAATGGTGAACAGCAACAGCAAGAGCAACAAAAGATGCGATTCTCAAAAATCTTAATTGCCAATCGAGGGGAAATAGCCTTACGGATTCTTCGCACCTGCGAGGAGATGGGTATTGCGACGGTTGCTGTTCATTCAACGGTAGATCGCACTGCCCTTCATGTCCAACTTGCGGATGAAGCCGTTTGTATTGGGGAACCCAGCAGCAGCAAAAGTTATTTGAATATTCCTAATATTATCGCGGCGGCTCTGACTCGCAACGCCACCGCCCTTCATCCCGGCTATGGGTTTTTAGCCGAAAACGCCCGGTTTGCTGAAATTTGCGCCGATCACGAAATTGCTTTTATTGGCCCTACTCCGAACGCAATTCGGTCTATGGGGGACAAATCAACCGCCAAGGAAACGATGCAGCGTGTCGGGGTTCCCACCGTCCCCGGTAGTGACGGACTCCTGACCGACGAAAAAGAAGCCCTGGTACTAGCCCAAAAAATCGGTTTCCCGGTCATTATTAAAGCCACAGCAGGGGGTGGCGGTCGCGGAATGCGATTAGTCAAGCAGGAAGAGGATCTCCCCAAACTGTTTGCAGCCGCCCAAGGGGAAGCAGAAGCCGCCTTTGGAAATCCGGGGGTTTATTTAGAGAAATTTATTGAACGTCCTCGCCATATTGAAATTCAGATTTTGGCTGATAATTATGGCAATGTAATTTATTTGGGAGAGCGGGATTGTTCGATTCAACGCCGTCACCAAAAACTATTAGAAGAAGCACCCAGTCCCGTGATGACTCCAAAACTGCGACACAAAATGGGAATGGCGGCGATAAAAGCAGCAAAATCGATTAATTATACCGGAGCGGGAACGGTAGAATTTCTGGTTGATCAATCGGGTAATTTCTATTTTATGGAAATGAATACTCGCATTCAAGTGGAACATCCGGTTACGGAAATGATTACCGGATTAGATTTAATTGCTGAACAAATTCGCATCGCCCAAGGAGAAAAATTATCCTTAACTCAAGATAAAGTTCAACTGCGGGGTCATTCCATTGAATGTCGGATTAATGCAGAAGATCCCGACCATAATTTCCGTCCCCACCCCGGTCGTATTAGTGGCTATTTACCCCCCGGAGGAAATGGGGTGAGAATTGATTCCCATGTCTATACAGACTATGAAATTCCGCCTTATTATGACTCTTTAATTGGGAAATTAATTGTTTGGGGCCCCGACCGTCCGACGGCAATCTTGAGAATGAAACGGGCTTTACGAGAATTTGCCATTACTGGTGTTCCAACAACCATAGGATTTCATCAAAGAATTTTGGAAACTCCTGAATTTTTACGGGGAGAAATTTATACCAATTTTGTTGAACAAATGATGAAACAAGGACAATAAAAAGTAGGGTGTATGAGCTTGGCTCACGCACCCATTGAATTGAATATTGGTTGCTATAAAGGTCTATACTTTAAGCATTAGGTTTCTGAAAAGGATTTCCACAGATCCCGTAAACGTTGTTTAATTTGTTTTTCTTTTTGAGCGATCGCCGTTCCCGCTTCTCCTAATTTTACTTCAAAAGCTTTGCGTTTTTCGTCGAGTTTTCCACTATAGGTTTCGGGTTCATCCTTGGCTTTTTCATACCAAACTTTTGCTTCATCCAAATAATGCTTGATATCCTCATAACGCTGTCCATAGCGTCCGACTAAGTTAGCATTAATAATGGCTAATTGAGCTTTAAGTTGGGCATAACGTTTTTGCATTAATGCCACTTCTTCACTATCTTTAATATTGTGAACGGCGGACTCAATGGCTGATTTAATTTGCTCAGACTTATCGGTTCCCACTTCTTGAATATCATTCAAGGCTAAATCAATACTATTTTGTAACTCTTGTTCCTCTTGATCAAGTTGGATTTCGAGTTTTTTCACTTCCGCTTTTGTTTTATTGATGGACTGGCGTTTTTTGCTGCTGATTCCATCAATTACTCCTTCAATAGAAGCTGTAACATTTTCTTGAATTTCCTCACCTTTTCCTTTGACAGTTTCTAAAACTGTTCCGACTACCTCTTTCACTAAACCTCGAATCTCTTGAGAACCCCCTTTAAATTCTGAACCCATTTCTGAAATTGCAGACTTGACAATTTCTCGAATTCGTTCAGCCCGTAATTTGTTCTCAGATTGTGCTTTTTTTAAATCCGATGATAATTTATCTTGAATAGAATCTGACATAGGAATATCCTCAATAATCATTAAATTGCTTCAACAGCTTTTTATCAGCTTGTCTATCACTGCTCTTATTTCCTATCATAAAGAAATGCTGGAGGTTCTGGGAGTAAAGTTCTCTACACTCTCCATATCGCAATAGCCGTATTTTTGAGGCTGTATTAATCAATTTCTATAAGGGAACAGGGAACAGGGATAATACTTCTGGCTGTTTCATATCAGTTGTAAATGATTACAATCTCCGTCTCGAAGGTGCGGATTGCTATAAATATCTCTTAAGATAGATGTTTTTTGAATTTTATTTTAATAAAAAATCATATTAACTGATTAACGCTACAGTTGTAAATCCCCTAACAATGATCTTGATTTAAAATGAATAAATGACCATTCCTGTTTTTCAGATAATATTCCCTCAAATTCTGTTTATTTTTCTCTATCTACGGTAATACATGGCTTTAATTAAAATCAATATAAAGGGAGATGTGTTTAACCTCAGAAAAACAGATACTAAGTTCATTACATTCTAAATCAAGGAGGTTCAAATGGATCTATTCATCTTGGAAATGGGAACAAATACCCCTCATTTCCCGATGTCTGCAACCTTAGTTTTAATTCTGGGGTTTTTAGCAGCCACAACCATTGGTTCTGTCGCTTGGTACAACTCTAAACGTCCTGTTGGTTGGAAGGATAAAGAACGTCCTGACTTTGTTCCTGAAGTCGATACCGACCAATAAAAAATAGAGTTTCTGGGGGGTTTGAAAATTCATTTGATTGTTAATTTTAAACCCATTCTAAATCCTGAGTTGTTTTTTAAATCAGTTCAATAAAACTTTTGAGGTCAATAATTATGTCTAAAGAAGAAAAGAAAACTCCTCATATTCTCCATGAAGAAGCAGAACCTAATCCTACTTATGATCGGGGAATTATGCCCGCAGAAGTCGGTGCTCGAATTGACCGAGAAAAGGAAAATTTTAAAAAAACTCCTGAACATGAAGAAGGCACTTTAGACACAACTGCTGGTTATACAATGGATCGAGAAGGGTTATTAAATAACTACGCCATTGAACCTGAAATGTATGTCAATGTTCCCGGAGATTTGAAAGAAGAAGAAGAAGCCGATAAAGCTCGTCGGGTTCAAACCTTACATGAAGTGAAAGAAGTGGAAGGGGGCGTTGGAAAAGGTCAGGGTATTATTTAGAAAAACTGGATTAATCTGACTTGAATGCTAACACTACAAACAAAGCCTAGCTTTTGAGCTAGGTTTTTTTATTTATTATATAAATAGAGTATGATTGTTTATTTTTGAGTTTTATAATTTATCTATATATTGATACTTAAAATAGCGTTATAGAAATATTGATTTAGAGTTATATGGAATAATTTAAAAGAATATTTATTCTATAAAAGGATTGATGACTTAGCGAATAGAGCCGAATATATTAGAAGAGTAAAACCGGGTTTAGTCATTAGTCTGAAACCCCAAAAAAGGAAAGGAGGCGACTGATGAAACTCGAAAATAATAGATTTTTGAAGTTAATCGTGTGGATTTTTGCAGAAATTCTATTAAATTTTTTAGGACTTGATGATTTGGCAGATTATAGCGAATTTTTATTTGAAAAGACAGTTTATAAACCCAGAGTTGTTATAGCAGAATTTGGGTTTAATCTAGGATTAAATGAAGTTCAGAATGGAGATGAGCATTTCACCTTTTAAAATCTATTTCTTAAGATTTACTCAAATTTATTCCCTAGGATAGAGCTAAAATTCTCTTACTCCTAGAATAATAGGATTAGTAATACATATAAGGAGAATTTCAATGAAATTTCCCTCAATAAATTTTTCTAATTTACGTCCTTTACGCTTTTTAATGGCAGCTTTATTGTTGGCTTTTCTATGGATTGGATCTGCTGTTCCCAGTTGGGCTGGGGTGAGTAGTCCTTCTCAAGGGGAAGATGCTCTTAAGCAAATTCAAAAAGATTCTGAACAAGTGCTCAGAGGGGGCCCACCTTCCTTAGAAGATGTACAAGCTAAAGCTCAAGAAGGGATTAATGAAGTTCAAGGGGGTGCGGATAAAGAAAAAATGAAAAATCCTGCTAATAGCCAAGGTTCTACTTCTGTAGAAGAGAAAATTAAAGAAGGTATGGATAATATCCGCGATATTTTTAACCCCTAATTTTCTTTAATTACTCACGACGGTATTACTATCTTCGGGATTTTGTTAAGTTCGATTGCTATAGTTATAAAAGTGTTGTTGGGTCTAACAGCACTTTTTTATTATCCTATCAAGGCTTTAGATTATTTTCCAATACAAAATCTGCTGAAAATTCGATCTAAAACGGATTCTGTTACTTCTTCTCCGGTGACTTCCCCTAACGCATGAATGGCACCTCGCAGATCAATTGTCCAAAAATCAAAGGGAAGTTGTTGCTTAATCGTTGTTTCGACTTGTTCTAAACATACTTTTGCACGGGTTAACGCAGTGGCTTGACGTTGATTAATGGCAAACTCTAAATTGGCGGCGTGAATATTTCCACCCTGAACTAAATTTAATATCGCTGTTTCTAACTCTGGAATTCCTTGATTTAAAGCAGCAGACATAGGAACAATTTCTCGATTTTCTAAATTAAAATATTGAATAGCTTTTGCTTTTAATTCCTCTAATTCTTGGGGGTTAACTTGATCAATTTTATTAAAAATAACAATTAAACCTGCTTTTTTAACTTGTTGATAAATGTCTAAATCTGCTTCAGTTAAACCGATTGCAGCATCCAATGTTAATAATACTAAATCGGCTGATTGTGCAGTTTGTCGCGATCGCTCTATGCCAATTTTTTCCACTTGATCTTCGGAGTGGCGAATTCCAGCCGTATCTAACACTTGAATCGGGATTCCTCCCACAACCAATTGCGATTCTACCACATCACGAGTTGTTCCGGGTAAATCCGTAACAATGGCGCGATCGCTTCGACTCCAAGCATTTAATAAACTCGATTTTCCCACATTCGGACGACCAACAATCGCAACTTTTAACCCTGTTCTTAATAATTCTCCTGTGTCAGCCGTCGCTAAAAATTGCGATAATTCTTCTAAAACGTGATGAATTTGGGCGATAATTTCCGATTCATTTAAGGGCGGTAAATCTTCTTCAAAATCCACCCTGGCTTCAATTTCTGCTAAAATATCTAAACAAGTTCCTCGTAATTCTCGAATAGGATTTGCTAATTTTCCTTGTAATCCGGCTAAAGCCATTTGTGCGGCTGCAATCGATTGAGATCCGACTAATTCCGCCACACTTTCTGCTTGAGTTAAATCTAACCGTCCATTTAAAAATGCCCGCAGGGTAAATTCCCCCGGTTGGGCTAACCTAGCTCCTAATTCTATACACAATTGCAGCACTTGTTGAACCGCAATAATCCCCCCATGACAGTGAAATTCAACCACATCCTCACGAGTATAAGAACGGGGAGATAACATTAATAATAATAAAACTTCATCAATAATTTTTAGGGTTTTTGGATGGCGAATATACCCATATAAAATCCGGTGACTTTCCCAAATTTGTCGTCCTGGGGAATAAAATAACTGTTTAGCAATAGATTGAGAGTCTGTTCCCGACATCCGCACAATTCCCACGCTTCCCTGTTGCGGTACAATAGCCGTGGCGATCGCTACAATTGTTCCCCCAGTTGCCAAAAATTCAGCCATTTTTTGCCATTAATAAAATCCTATAGATCTTTAGATTTTAACGTAAAAGATATTGGGCAATAGGCAATAGGCAATAGATAATTTGACACTCCCCTGCTCCCCTTGTCCCCTTGTCCCCTTGTCCCCTTGTCCCCCCGTCCCCTTGTCCCCTTGTCCCCCCGTCCCCTTGTCCCCTTGTCCCCCTGTCTCCCCGTCCCTCCGTCTCCCCGTCCCCCCGTCCCCCTATCTCCTACTTCCCACCACAAACCTGTTCAATTAACTGCACAACAGCGCTGCGAGTCAGTTTGTCTTGACCATCGGCTAAGACATTTAACGTCGCATGGGCTAAGGCTAAAGGAATGCGACAAAAATCCAACGCAGGGCCAGAGGGTAAAGCTTCGGTGTAGGCATCCCCTAAGGCTAAATTCCGTTTAGCGTAGTTCTGCATTTGTTCCAATGTCCAACCATCAGGGAAGAAATCTACCCCTCGACTGCCATCATCCTTGTAATTGCGGAGAATATTCACCGCCTGTAACCCTCGACCAAAGCCAATGGCGTGAACCCGGTTGGTTTGTGTGCCATCGTACCAAGCCCATAAATCCGACAACAACAGCCCCACAGAACCCGCCACACTAAAGGTATATTGATCTAACTCCGCTTCGGTTTCAATCCGCCAATTACGTTCAGCCCAAAACGCCATACGGTCAGCCATCGCCGCCGTTGCATCCCAAATCCGAGGGGCAATTCGTTCTGGGGCAAACTTAGCCCATTCTCCCACCCGGAGGGTCACTTCTTCTAAGGTTCCTGTGTGGGAAAATTCCGCAAACCAATTATCAGGAATTGTTTCTCGACAGACCGCCGCTTGAAAATTTTGGCTCATTCTATGCAGCAATCGGGCTTTTGTTGCATTATCTAAATCAGGGTGATCTTCAACTTCATCAATCGCCCGCATACACAAATAGGCAGAAGCGACCGCTTCTTGGAGTAAGGGAGGTAAACGACTAATGGGGATATAAAATGTTCGACTTGTATCTTGTAAAACGGACAAGGGATCTTTTTGCCAATTCATTCCTTTTACTCCTCACACCAAGAAGCGATTTAATCGCTGTACTTTCGCGCTCGATATTGTACACTGGATTCCAGTAACACTCCACGCTTGAATCTGCAATTCTCTGGATCATCATCTTGCCAGTCCAGTTTTCATCAGATAAGCTGTAGGGAGGGTAAATCTCCGCCATAACGTGACACTATGCTGCAAGCGGCTACGCAGAATCAAGGTGCTATTGGGGCTGAAACCAAGCTCGATGTTGAACTTCGGAAAGTCTTCAAGGTCTTTAATGGAGAAACGGCTGTTCGTGGCGTAGATCTCGATATTCATCGAGGAGAATTTTTTAGTATTTTAGGGCCATCGGGTTGTGGCAAAACTACAACGCTGCGACTCATTGCCGGGTTTGAAATGCCCTCTGCTGGAGAAGTCTTGATTCGGGGTCAGTCTGTGACCCAAACTCCCCCCTATCTGCGTCCAGTGAATACCGTTTTTCAAAGTTATGCTTTGTTTAACCATTTGACAGTCTGGGAAAATATTGCTTTTGGACTCCGACTCAAACGCAAAAGTAAGTCGGAAATTGAAGAGAAAGTGCGGGAAGCCTTAAGTTTAGTTAAAATGGAATCCTTTGCCAATCGTTACCCCTCTCAAATGTCTGGGGGTCAACAACAACGGGTGGCTTTAGCCAGGGCGTTAGTCAATCGTCCGGCGGTGTTATTGTTAGATGAACCGTTAGGGGCTTTGGATTTAAAACTCCGCAAACAAATGCAGATGGAACTTACCAACCTCCATCGCAATTTGGGGCTAACCTTTATCATGGTGACTCACGACCAAGAAGAAGCCATGAGTTTGTCTGACCGCATTGCTGTCATGCACGATGGCCGAATTGAACAAATTGGCAGTCCGAACGAGATTTATGAATATCCTCAAACGCCATTTGTGGCTGATTTTATTGGCGATACAAATCTATTTCGAGGAACGGTTGAAAGTGCTGATGTTTCCCGTTTATATATTGTCACAGAAACCGGATTAAGTATTGAAATTCAACAGATTGAGATTTCGGGTATTCAACATCCACAACAGGATTTAAGAACAGGTGCATCGGCGGTTGTGAGTGTGCGTCCTGAGAAAGTTACATTAAGTTTTTATCCCGTTAGCGGTGCTGTAAATTGTTTTGAAGGTCGTTTACTAAATGCAATGTATTTGGGAACCCATATTCAATATGTGGTGAAATTACTATCGGGGGAAAATGTTATGGTTCGTCAACCCAAAACAGGGGATAGTTTACCCGATAGTAATACTCCCGTTTATGTGTGTTGGGGAACAACAGATTGTTTAGCTTTACCCGAACAAAAATAAAACGGTAGTCAATCTGACCTATGCACTTAGCATTACCCTTAAAAAATATCTAACGGGCGAATATTCAATATTCCTTCTTCTCTGCTGTAAATTGACACTCCCCGCTCTGAAGAGACGGGGATTCTACATTCTACGTCAGAATTTGCTCTAGCAGGCTTTCACCGTTCGGCTGAGTCGCTCACGGCGAAGCCAACCAGAGTAGAGACTCCAACTCCTGTAGCGTTACTTCGGGATTGCCCATCCCTAGTTTGTTTTGTCAGATTGAGAATGTTTTTTGCAGCATTTGTGTCTCTATGCAACTCACATCCACAATTACAAATATGGGTGCGGGTTGATAGAGATTTTTTAACGATTACCCCACAATTAGAGCATTTTTGCGAAGTGTAATGAGGTGGAACCGGAATTGCTAATTTATCAAATTTAGCCGCAAAATATTCTATCCATTGCCGGAACAAATACCAACTAGCATCGCTAATTGATTTAGCTAAACAGTGGTTTTTAACCAAATTTCTAACACTTAAATCTTCGTAGACTACTAAGTCGTTAGACTTGCATACGTTACGCGCCGTTATCTTGGCGTGTTCATTCCGTTGCCTGCTTACTTTTAAGTGTTTTTTAGCGTAAATTTTTCTAGCTTTCCGTCTACCTGATGAACCCTTAACCTTTTTATAGATTTGTCTCTGAGATTTTTTAATAGACGTTTCCGCCTTTCTCAAAAACTTGGGATTCGGTTCTTGATGTCCGTTAGAGTCTGTGTAAAATGACTCAATGCCGACATCAAGTCCAATTTCATTTCCCGTTTTCGGTTGAACATCGGTAACGGTAATACCCAGACAAAACTGGCAGTAATAACCGTCAGCACGACGAATCAATCGCACCCGTTTTATGTCTTTAAAATTGTAGGTATGGACATCCCATTTCCCCAGTAATTTAAGATTGCCAATCCCGTTTTTATCGGTAAAGGTAACTTGCCTTTTGGTTGGGTGTAACTTCCATCCTGTTGTTTTATATTCAACAGAACGACAGTCTTTTTGAAATTTGGGATATCCTTTTTTACCCGAAACCTTTTTCTGGCAATTGTCGTAAAAACGACTAATGGCAATCCATCCCCGCTCGGCTGCGGATTGGACTGCCATTGAATTTAGATCATTAACAAAGGAGAATTCTTTCCTGAGAGCCGTTGAATACTTGTTTAAGGCAAACTTGTCGATTTTCAACTCTCTGGAATTATCCATCCAGTATCTAATCGCTTTATTACGGACAAACTGAGTTGTACGAATGGCTTGATCAATCGCTTTGTATTGCTCAAGTTTGCCTTTGACTTTGTATTCTAAAACTATCATAGAAATCTCTGGCTTTCGACCTACCTTATACTAACATAGATTACTATAATATTCAGGCTTGGTTAAAACCCCTGAGTCGTTTTTCATCTCAGGTCTGAAGACGCTGAGTTTTCACTCCTCCCATCCTACTTTTATAACTATGGTTGTTTGTCCCCAGTGTCAATTTGAAAACCCCAATCTCAACAAGTTTTGTCAACGCTGTGGTACTTCTCTGACCCAGAAACATTGTCCTGAATGTGGAACAACCGTTCCCCTGAATACGCTGCAATGTCACAATTGCGGGACAGTGACTGGAACCGTTTATCTGGCTGTAGTTATCCCTTCGTCCTCAGCCATTGCTCCGGCTGAAAACTCCCCAGAATCCTTAAATAATGACCATTTGCAGGGAGCTAACACATCCTCGGAGAGTCCCTCCGAATCAAGTTTAGACCGAATTGATACCGAACCCCCCACCCCGGAAGAGCTTCAGACCCCAGAGCTAACGGAGTCTCAAGCCCAACCCCTAGAAGACATTTTTTCCCAAACTGACCTGGAAGCCATTACCATTCCGGCTGAAGATGCTTTGTGTCCTCCCCAGGAACCGCCACCATCCTTGGAGCGACCCATTGGAGCTTATTTAGACCCCCAAGACCGTTATCAACTCCTAGACCCCTTACCTGCCCTAAAAGCTGGTGAAACCGTCACCGTCAAGGTTTTAGATACTCAACCCTTGCAGGTTTCCCCGTTAAAAGCACTACAAGACCAAAGTACCGCCCCATCTCATCCAGACGTAGAAACATTTATTATTCCGGCGGCTCAACCCTATTTTTCCTTAGCGTCCCAAACGCCTAACTATTTTCCTCGCTTACAAGATGCTTGGGAATCGGATTCCTATCAGGTTATTCTATTAGAAAATTTTGCGGATTTTCCCCGGTTATCAGAACTGTGGAGTAACCGAAAAACCACACCTCAACAAATTGTTTATTGGTTGGGAGATTTAGTAGAACTGTGGGTACTGTTAGAAACTTGGGGATGTCGCCAAAGTTTATTAGATCTCCAAAATTTACGAGTATTTTCTCAAAATTCTCAACAGTTATGTTTACAACAATTGTATTTTGATCAACCTGATTCTGTCTTAAGTTTATCAAATTTAGGACAATTATGGCAGGATTTATTTCAACAATCCCAACGGACGTTAGTGGGTTCCTTAACGGAAGTATTGCGGGATGTAATGGAGGCCAAAATTCAAACCGTTGAACAATTACGAACGGCTTTAATGGTGGTTTTGGATGAAATTAATTTTCCCTCTAACTTACCCCAACAACAAACCAGCCAGAATGAACTATTACCCTCGACTTTAAATCAATCTCCTACCTTAATTCTGGGTGAAAAATTTATCCATTTAGAAGCCGTAGGACGCACGGATGTCGGTCGTCAACGGGATCATAATGAAGACTGTTTTGGTTTGCAAACCCACATCAAGATTCAAGAAACACCCCAAGGACAAATTCGCTCCGTGAGGGGTTTATATATTCTGTGTGATGGGATGGGAGGTCACGCCGGAGGAGAAGTGGCGAGTCAAATCGCTGTTGATACTTTACAACACTATTTCCAAGATCAATATTCAGAGGAATTCCCAACGGAAGAAATCTTACAAGATGCCATTTTCAAAGCAAATGAAGCAATTTATAATGAAAATCAACAAGAGGTGCGTTCCGGTAGTGGTCGCATGGGAACTACCTTAGTGATGGCAATTGTGGTGAATCATCAAGTCGTCGTGGCTCATGTGGGAGATAGTCGATTATATCGTTTAACTCGTCAACAAGGGTTACAACAAATAACCGTAGATCATGAAGTGGGACAACGAGAAATTCAACGGGGAATTGACCCGGATATTGCCTATTCTCGCCCCGATGCTTATCAATTAACTCAAGCTTTAGGCCCTAGAGAAGAACAGTTTGTTCACCCAGATATTCAATTTTTAGAGATTGAGGAAGATACGGTTTTTATTCTCGCATCCGATGGCTTAACCGATCATAATTTGTTAGAAACCTTCTGCGAAACTCAACTTGATCCCTTACTCAACCCTCAAACAGATTTAGCCCCCGCAGTAGATGGTTTAATCACTCTAGCAAATCAATATAATGGTCACGATAATATTACCGCCATTGTCGTTCGAGCTTGGGTATCCAACCCTTAACCGTAAAGGTGTTTTACCAACTATTATCGAGCTTTTAATAACTAATAACTGATCACTAATAACTGATAACTGATAACTGATAACTGATAACTGATTTATGTTAATTCTTACCTGGTTAGATCCGCACCAAAAAACACCCCTGAAACAATGGACATTTGCACAGCAAGGTATTATCCGCATTGGACGGGCGGCGGATAATCAGGTTGTTATCGTTGATCCTTTAGTGTCTCGTTATCATCTGGAATTACACCCTCCCCAAGATGAAAGCCAGAGTTCTCCTTGGGTGCTGGTGAGTAAAGGAACTAATGGAACCTTTGTCAATGGTGTGCTGACCACTCAAGGGTTAGTGGGAGATGGAGCTTTGATTGAATTAGCCAAAGATGGGCCTTTATTACAAGTTAAACTCCAAGGGAGTGTGATTGCAATTCCCGTCAATGCACCCCCCTGTAACCATGAGGGAAATGCTTCGGGTAATTTATTTTGTATTCATTGCGGATTTCCCATTCAGGTAGAACGGACTGTCCGACAGTATCAAGTGTTGAGAACCATCGGACGAGGGGGAATGGGAACAACAACGTTGGCGTGGGACTCTACAACAGCCAAATCTGCTGTACCTGTTGTCGTTGTTCTGAAAGAAATGAATACGGATATGGCACAAATTGCCAAAGCACAAGAATTATTTGAACGGGAAGCCCGTACCTTAAAGAGCTTAAAGCATCCAGGTATTCCCCAGTTTTATGACTTTTTTGTGGATGAGGGTAAAAAATATTTAGTGATGGAAATGATCCATGGAACGGATCTCGAACAGTATATCCATCAACGGGGGCCAGTGATTCCCCAACAAGCCATACAGTGGATGATGCAGACCTGTGAGATCTTGAACTATATTCACTCACTCGATCCGCCTCTGATCCATCGAGATATCAAACCTGCCAATTTACTGTTGCGGCGACGAGATCACCACATTGTTGTTTTGGACTTTGGAGCCGTGAAGGAAATTGGAACACCCCCCGGAACCCGCATTGGTGCTGAAGGATACAGTGCTCCCGAACAAGATCGAGGACAGCCTCTTACTCAGTCGGATTTGTATGCGATCGGTACAACGTTAATTTTTTTACTGACCGCCGAAACACCCTTAAAATTTTATGGCAAACGGGGGAATAGTTTTGGTTTTGACCTTGATAACGTTCCCACCATTACACCTCAACTGCGAAAAGTTATTGAACAAGCCACCGAATACCGACCTAAAGATCGTTATCCAACGGCTCAAGATCTATCTCAAGCTTTAGCCCATTGCCTAAATTGATCAAATTGTGAGGAAGAAAAACGCAAAGGAAGGGGAAAGGGCAATGGACTCAAAGCTGATGGAGAGAAATACAAAACTTGAAACAGCAGCTTTAATCAAGGGTGAATTCAAGATTTAGGGCAAACCGACTGAAATCTGAAATCCGGGAAAGGGAGAGAAATCGGCTTCTACTCTTCGTCTTCATCCCAAGCTTCAACGGCTAATAACTCGCTAATGGGATCTTGCATGGAGAAACCAAACTCTAACAATTCCTGCTTCCAAAATTTCCATTCATCACCATAGAGAAGGGCAATTTTCCACAGACTCTCGGAAGGTTTGATAATGTCAGACTTGACCAGGGAATGCACCTGACGTTGAAACTTATCCATCGGGTGTATAACCTTTTGGCTCATAATACCTCTTAAGTTGTTCTAATTCTAAAGTTGTTAACGCTTTTCAACCTGAACGTTTTCCTTGTTTTCCTTTGCGTAGATGGTCGATGCTGGTGAAAGCAACTTCCTCAATCCTAAATATAGCATAAGCTTTGAAAAAAAGTAATCTTTTTTTAGCGAATCTAGGGGTTGATTTCACGAATTCAAGAGTTAGAGGAGGTTCGGGCTTCACCCCAATATCCACCAATCGCTCCCTTTCCAGCAAAACCCAATCCTCAGAACTTCCTTACACCCTGAATTTCGGAAATAGGGGGAATGGATGGGAAGATCCCTTGACCCAGAAATATTGACAGTTGGGTTCTCATAGCCAATCGCAAAATGGTTTGAATCTGACTCTGAAGCCTATCATATTAGGGAAAAGGATCGACTGTAATCTCTATATAGATAGATTAAATCTACGCGGATTTTAGCGAGATCTACCATGACCACTCAAACTTGAAGGACAAGGGGGAAACAGTGAGATCTTCAGGTATAGCTCAATAATTATACTGCTAATTGTATGCAGATGATTGTTAAGCTAATGATGTTATCGCGTCAAGTGATAAATCTATCTTGGGATAGTAGCGTAAATTCGGATTGTTTGTTGTTGCTTGTATTGTAGCGTGTTTTTTGAGCGTTGTAACCAGTTTTTTTAGGGGATTTTTCCTAAACCGAGGATTAGAATGGATCATTCCTAAGCTCTGACTAATCCGTATCTGTAATACATAATAGCCAAATTTGATAGTTTCGCTTATCTAGTCCGAACCAAGTTACATCCCAAGCGACATCAGCAAACCACTCTGTCCAGGGTTCTTGAGAAATATACATCTGAACTTCGTCATAGCGACTTTGAAACAACGCCTCACAAAATTTCATCCCTAAATCTTTGGCTTGTTTCGCAGTTCCTTCAAATTCTTCATAAGCACCTCCAAACACTAAAATCTCGGCTAATTCTCCATCCAAGGTAAAGGAACTCGTATCGTCTGTTAAATCTAAGGAGGTTGCTAAGGGGAGTTCAATTTCTAATGCGGATAAACCATCCATCACCGGGGGTAAGGTCACAAATTGTTCAAAAAAATTGATTTCATTCAGTAAATCTCGTGAACCAAACCACTCTAAGACGGGATGAGGAGAAAGTTGAAACCGAGCAAATTCTGCACCCCCATTCAGATGAGTTTTTCGTAGCTGTTTTAAGAGTTCGTCAATGGCCGGATCTTTTAACGGCGCAGATACAACTTCTAATTCCTGCCACATTTCGTCAATTTCTTCTTCCGAAGGACGGTATTGCTCTCGATTGGGAACTAACATTAACCCTGATCTCCAGTTGACAACATTTCTTCTACACTTTACTGGAATCTTTAAAACCCGACAAGATTACCTCCAAAAAATATTATAAAAATTAACAAAAAAAATTGATTTTTAATGGTATTGATACTGATAATATTATCATGAAACGACATTGAGAGAATATGCTTAGATTATTGTCCGTAATATCCCGTTTACATCTCCCGAAAACGTTATATTTACTCCTGAGTCTCACCCTATTAACTACATTCCGGCTTCTTAATGTTGTACCGAATCCGGCTTGGGCGGCAACTCCCTATCAGGGAACATTTACATTAACAAAAGCCTGCGATGCTACCCTATCCATTAGTGGCAACTCCCCCACTCCTTTAACAATTGACTCAACCTATGAAGTTGTCAGTTTAAATCAAGACACCAACCCTACCCATGTTTATATTAAAATTCCTAATTTAGGAACTCGTTGGGTAGCGTTAAGTTGTGGCAAACTTGAGGGTTTAATTCAAGTTAGGGATTCCAATTCATCGCCATTGTTACCTTTTTTTGATACCGTTAATAATCCTGTCACTGTAGCAGATGGAAGCCAACAAGATTTAACGCCAGTTCCTCCCCGTTTAAATGAATTTGATCAAGCCGTTAATAAAATTTGTGGTTTACCCGGAACTGTAGTGAGTCCGGCTGATTTTAAAGTGATGATGAAACAGTTTCCGGGGGTATTGGCTAATATTAAAAAGAACGTCGGCGGTTTTATGATTGCGGGTAGAATTTCTGATGCAGAATTTCTTGAAGATTTTACTGATGCTTGGTTTGTGGTCAAGGGATTTGATCATGTTTTTTGTGGAGAACCAGATTCTCAAAAAATTGGTGGATTACACTATGTTGGACGTTATTTAGATTTACAAAATAAAAAATTAGCTGGACGTTTACCCAATTCGGATTATAAGGCAGAAGTTCTTCCGGGTGCGGTTTATTCTATGGGAGTTTTGATGAAAGTTGGAAATCAATTCGTCCAATCTCTTTTTAAGGGTTATGCTTATACGTTGAATGCGGAAGAAACTTTAACCCTTGCTGCAAAAACCTTTAAGAATAACTTTATTAATGACCCTAAACCTACTGCTTGTCTAGTCAAAATAACCGATGATGGAAAAACCTTTACTAACGTTTTTGTTTCTAAAAATGGAGGAATTCGCACATTTTATAGTGATGCTACTCCTGATTATAAAAAAGAGCCTGCTTGTAAGGGTTAGTTAATCTCAAAAAACGGTTTCTAAGCCTTTCCTAAATTCTATTATTGATAAATTTGTAGTTTTTGTCTTAATTCATCCAAGGAACTATCAGAGGTTTCTAATGGTTCTGGTTTATCAGGACAAAATTCTAGTTCGATTTCAATAGCAAGTGGAGGTTCTGATGAGTTATTATAGTTTGCGATCGCTTTAAATCTCAATTTTCCACTTTTCCAAGATGTATCACCTAATTTTAAGAGTTGACAATCAATTTCCTCACTAATTGTATTCATACAACTTTGATTTACTTTTAAAATCGCCTTATTTTCAATATCATATTGAGAATTAATTGGCTCTAATAAGCAAATTGTAAACTTTTCGCGTGTCTCTACCATCTGCCTATGTCCTGGTATGAATTCAAATTTATAGGTATCAATAAACATCTTTTCCTTGAGAACATTTAATAAAAGTTCTTTAAACTTATCAACGATAAACGTATTGCCTTTAAACAATAAAATGTCATTATTATCCAATTTATAAAATGTATTATTCATGTTGTTTTATTTTCCTCTAAATTTAATCTAATATAGCAATTATAAACCAGAAAAGGGATTTTCTTCAAAGCGAACCGTCACAGGTAAATGAGTCGCCATATCCACAATCATCTATCCACATCGGCAGTGAGAGAAATCTTTGTAATTTTTTAATGCGACTTCTCTGTAGAATGGGGCTGGGAAAATTTTCCGCCAAAGTTTCCAATCGTATCCAACGATTTTTTTTGCAGTAGTATGATGACAATCGATACCATCGGCTTGTCGCCCTTTGATCTCTTAGTGATGTTCGCCCTCGCCGGTGCTGGATCCCTGCTGCTGCGCCCGAAGACCTCCGCCAATCAAGGGCAGTCAACAGCCCCCAGCGCGCCTCTGCCGGCGGCGATGGAGCGTCTTGGCAAGCATTCATTCGAGCGCATCGCGCGGCTCACCTCAGTGGAAGACCCGGAACGTTTGCAGCAGATCGCGTCCCTGTCGTCGGACACCGACGCGGTACCCGACGCCCATGAGCAGGCGGGCTATCGGGAGCTTGGTTACGCCTTGAGTGCCCTCGGCGTTGGCCTTGCCGGCCGGCTATTGTACCCGCCGCTAGCGGTGCTCAGCGCGCCCTTGTTGGCGATCATCGGTGTTGGTCGAGCGCGGCTCGCCTACCGCTCACTCAGTGAGCGGAGGCAATTAGACCTCAGTGCCATCGACACACTGATATGTATCGCGATCCTCGCCACAGGTAACTTTGTGAGCGGAGCCCTCGGCTACACTATCGTCGCAGCGAGTTCGATCATGCTGAGCCGCATCCAGACCAGTTCTCGCCGCAAGCTCATCGACATCTTCGGTGAGCGCCCGCGCACCGCTTGGGTGCGAGTAGACAGCGTGGTGGTCGAGCGTCCCATCGAGGAGGTAGTGGTGGGCATCGAGGTCGTCGTCGGTGCCGGCGAGGTCATCCCCGTGGACGGGGTGGTGGTTGAGGGCCAAGCGACCGTCGATCAGCAAGCATTGACTGGTGAATCGGAGTATGTGCTGCGCGAGCCAGGTGACACGGTGCTGGCAACCACTATGGTTCGGAGTGGGCGCGTGGTCATCTCCGCCGAGCGCACTGGGTCTGCTACCACCGCTGGACAAATCGGCGAGATGCTGGAACGGACTTCAGCAGATAACCTGGATGCACAACTGCGGAGCGAGCGCCTCGGCAACGCCTCGGTGCTGCCGACACTGGTACTGAGCGGCGTTGCTCTCGGCATCATCGGCCCCTCGGCCTCCCTCGCCAACCTGGTGGCGACCTATGGCTGGTCGCTACGGCTGCTAACGCCGCTTAGCCTGTACAGCTTCCTGACTGTCTGCTCACGGCGTGGCATTTTAATCAAGGACGGTCGCGGGCTGGAAGACCTACCGAGGGTTGACACCGTGGTATTCGACAAGACAGGCACTCTGACGCTGGATCGCCTGCAAGTCACGGACATCCATTGCTTCGAGGCAATACCTGCCACCGAAGTGCTGCGCTATGCAGCGATGGCTGAACAGAGGCAGAGCCACCCGATTGCCCGGGCGATCCTAGACGAGGCTGCTGCCAAGGGGATCGCGGCGGAGGTACTCGACGACATCCACTACGAACTCAGCCGAGGCATCGCCGGCACCCTCGACGGTGTTGAGGTGCGGGTCGGCAACGAGCGCTTCATGCACGACAGCGGCATCGAAGTGCCGGCTGCTGTACACGCACAGCAGCAAGCGATTCAGGAGGATGGTGGCGGTCTAGTGATGGTGGCCCTAGGTGGCCGACTCATCGGCGGCATCGAATGGCGCGCCAAGCTGCGGCCCGAAACCCCAGCCGTAGTGGCGAGGCTGCGCCAGCGCGGACTCAAGGTGCTAATCATCTCCGGCGACCGCGAGGCACCGACTCGATCACTTGCACACGATCTGGGTGTCGACGGCTACCATGCCGAGGTTCTACCCTCTGACAAATCCGGGCTCATCGAGGCGATGCAGGCGGACGGGCGCTCGGTCTGCTTTGTCGGGGACGGCATCAACGATACCCTCGCGCTGCGCGCATCCACCGTGTCGATCTCCCTTTCAGGTGGCACCTCGGCTGCGGTGGACACAGCACAGATCATCTTGATGGACGGAAGCCTGGGACAGCTTGATGGGCTGTTCGAGATCGCAGCCCGCTTCGATGCGAATATGTCTCGTAACTTCGCGACTTCCATCATTCCCAGCGTCATCTGTACCTTTGGTGCCTTTTTCTTGCACATGGGCTTCGTGTCTGCGATCGTCGTCCAGACCACCGGCATCGCTGTCGGTGTATGCAACGCACTCGGTGCGCGCCAGGCACAGATGGATCTCGACCCTGAGCCGAACAACTCGCCCCCAGTGGCATCCCTCTAAGTCAATAAAAGCATCTGTAATGAATAATTCAAGCACCTCCAGATCCGCCGATATCCGGGCGCGCCTCGGGCATCCGGTGATCGATGCCGACGGCCATTGGATTGAGCCGATTCCCTTATTTCTGGACTATCTCCAAGAGGTCGGTGGCACCGACATGCGCGATCGGGTCATCCGTGATGCCAAGCAAAGCGTTTGGTACGACCTGAGCCCAGAAGAACGGCTCGCGCGCCGACTGCCACGACCGTGGTGGTGGGGCGAGACCACCCACACGCTGGATCGCGCCACCAGTATACTCCCCGATCTGCTGCACCATCGTCTGGACGAATTCGGTGTTGACTTCAGCATCGTCTACTCGACCCTCGCCTTCGACTTCGTGGCCCACCCCGATGCCGAGTTGCGCCAGGCGGCTTGCCGGGCACTGAACAATATGAACCGCGATGCCTTCGGTCCCTATCGCAAGCGACTTAGACCGGCAGCGGTGCTGCCGATGTTCACACCAGACGAGGCTATCACCGAACTCGACTACGCTGCCGGCGAGCTCGGCTTCAAGGTCGCCATGATCACCAACCACGTGCGACGGCCTATCCGCACGCATCTGGAGGCTGGTGTCGACCCGGCTCGTGCTGACTACTACATCGACAACTTGGTACTGGAGAGCGAGTACGACTACGACCCGCTATGGAGCAAGTTCGTCGAGCACCGCATTGCCGTCACCACCCATGCGGACAGCATCGGCTGGGGTGACCGACGATCGGGCAACTTTACCTACAACCACGTCGGGCACTTCGCCGCAGCATCGCACGCATTCACCAAGGGCTTAGTCTTGAGCGGAGTGCTGCACCGCTTCCCGACACTCAAGTTCGCAATGCTTGAGGGCGGCGTCGGCTGGGCTTGCAACCTGCTTACCGATCTAATCAGTCATTGGGAGAAGCGCAGGCCCGAGGCACTGATGGAGAACACTCTACCGACGAATCTTGATATGGAGCATCTCGCCGAACTCATGCGACGGCATGGGGGCCAGCGCTATGAGGACAAGCTTGACGAGCTGCTCGGCTGCGTCAGCATGGCTGCGCCCTTTATGTCACCGGCTGAGGCGGCCGCCCGTGAGCCCAAAGATGGCTTCGACGACTTCGCAGCCAATCCGATCAAGTCCGCCGAGGCACTGCGCACCCAGTTCGTAGAGCAACTCTATTTCGGCTGCGAGTCCGATGACCTCAGCACTGTGTGGGCTTTCGACAAGCACGGCAACCACCGCCTCAACACCTTGTTCAGCTCGGATTTCAGTCACTTCGACGTGGTGCATATGAACCGAGTCCTCGAGGAAGCCTACGAACTCGTTGAACAGGAGATGCTCAACCCGGCGGAATTCAAGGAATTCACCTTCGGCAACATCGCCAAGCTGCACACCGCAATGAACCCGGACTTCTTTGTCGGCACGGTGGTAGAGGACGCGGTGAAGGAGTGGCAGGCATGAGCCTGGAAGCGAAACTCGCGATCCTGGAGCAGATCGCACGCTACTCCCACACCTTCGATGGCTGCAACCTAGATGCCTTCGCGGCGATCTTCAGCAAGGATGGGGTGTTTGAGGTCTATGCGGCGGACGCGGTGGCTCCCGAACTGCGCCTGGTCGGTCGAGCAGGCATCCAGGCTTGGGTGAGCGACTGGTATCAAAATCTGGAACCAGGCCGGCGTTCACGCCACTATCAGACGAACACACTCTTTCACACGCTCACGGATGAGAGTGCTGAAACCTCCACCATGCTCCTGTTAACGGTGCAGTTCGGTGATGAGCCACAGCCGAGGGTCAAGCTGACCGGTGTCTATCACGACCGATGGAAGCGGTCTGACGGCGGCTGGCTGCTGGTTTATCGTGCGCTGTCGCACGACCGCAGTACACCCCTTGAGGACTAATGCCATGTCGAATACTGCCAAACCAACTTGCAACCTAGCGGGAAGCGTCGTCGTGGTCACTGGGGCGAGCAAAGGAATTGGCCGCGCTATTGCCCTTCGTCTCGCCCAGGAGGGGTGCGCCCTGGTTCTCGTCGCCCGCAGCGAACACTTGCTGCAAGCGGTGGCGGCTGAAATCCACGAGCAGGTAGCGAATCCACCGCCCGTGAGCTTGGAAGTGGCTGACCTGAGCGATCCGGCTCACTGTGAGGCGCTGATCCCTAGTATCGAGGAAGCCTGCGGCCGTATCGACGTCCTCATCAACAATGCTGGGATCACGGGTCACATTTGCCCTCTACACGAGTCCACGGCTGCAGACATCCGCCGAACCATCGACATCAACCTCACCACCCCGACCATCCTCACCGCCCAGGCATTGCGGGGCATGATTACGCGCCAGCACGGCACGATCCTAAACATCAACTCGATTGTGGCGAAAACCAGTTTCCCGAACTGGGGACCCTATTGCGCGAGCAAACATGGTATGCACGCCATCGCTGAGAGCGTTGCAGAGGAGCAGCGAGGCAATGGCATTCGGGTGCTCGGTCTGTATCTCGGTGCCGTCGATACTCCTATCTGGGACGGTGTGGCGGATAGCTCTGGGCGCAGTGCTATGCTGACGCCGGAGCGCGTAGCCGATGCCGCCGCCTTCATGCTGTTGCAGCCGGATGATACCTTCATCCCGGAGCTCGTGCTTCGATCCATGGCATTTGGCCTGTAGCCACCTTGATGCCTCGGCAGACCTCTGTGATCACCTGCTACTTTATCGCCGTGGCAGCCGCCGTTGTTTGGACGTTTTGGCTAGCCCGGATGATCCCCAATTTTATAGTGCCTCTGGGCAGAAATAACTACCCAGTCTTACAAACCTCTAATTTAGGGAGTTTTTCACAAGCGATAAACAGCTATCAAAAAGATTTGGGATTGAAGAACTGTAAAGTGTTACCCCGTCAGTTATCCACCATTCAAAAACCATGAAAAATTTCAACTTCAAAATTAATCACTTTTTTTTCACGATTGTAATTATTACAATTTGGCTCATTTATATGAGTTATACTCATCAATGGAATTTATTCATAGAAAATTGGTTCATGTCAATAACGATGATATTTGGATCTTTTATTGCTGGAGCAACAGCCGAAGGAGGCGGAGCAGTTGCTTTCCCTGTTATGACTCTAATTTTTCACATCACGCCAGATATTGCACGTAATTTTAGTTTAGCAATTCAAAGCATCGGTATGAGCGCCGCTGCTTACTTAATTATTACTCAAAGAATTCCTATTAATAAAACGTATTTATTGCTCTGTAGCTTAGGGGGATTTTTAGGATTAATTTTGGGGACTTACTTAATTGCTCCTCTCGTCTCTCCTCCTTATACTAAAATGTTTTTTGTTTCTTTATGGCTCAGTTTCGGAGTTATTCTTTTTTGCATAAACATTAATGAATCGCATCAAAAGAAAGAATCTCTTCCGCCTCTATCTACAACTGACAAAAATATACTTATATTATTAGGTTTTTTAGGAGGTATCGTTGTTTCTATTGTTGGTACTGGCATCGATATACTAACATTTGCTTTTGTAACAGTCAGATATCGATTATCTGAAAAAATTGCTACTCCAACCAGTGTCTGTCTGATGGCAGGAAATTCTATAGTTGGCTTTTTACTTCATGTTTTTTGGATTGGTGATTTTGGAATTCAAGAGTTTCACTACTGGTTGGTTTGTATTCCTGTTGTCGTCTTTGGAGCTCCTTTAGGAGCTTATTTCATTAACCAGAAAAGTCGGATTTTTATAGCGAATTTTCTCTTTTTCGTGTTAATTGCACAATTTATTGGTGCTTTAATAGTTATCCAACCAAGAGGTTTGTTAGCTTGGTTTACTTTAGGCACTTTTGTAACTGGGTTAATTCTATTTTTTAGTTTGAATCACATTGGCAGAACATCTAAAAAATCACAAGTGTTTAATTTAAAAAACCTTAAAAAGTGACAAGCAAGCTGAAAGCTTGATTTTGAAAGCTTTTCGCCCCATTGAGAAGATTTTTATTAAGAATTAATCAACTGAACTAATTGCCCCTGCATAATACTTGCTAACCTTCTCGATAATATGACTGGTTTTCAAAAATACCAGTAAATCTGAGTAATATTCTACTCCTTGGAAAGTGACAGAAGAGGGATAGTATGGGAAAACTCAATTCCCAGTCTCGTTATGAAACGTTACTCAACCCACTACAGGCTGTTTAAACGCCATCAACGCCCCTTAACTGCTCAACTAGCAATAACACACCCCTACTCCTCCAAAACAACCCTTCTAGGGGGTGAATTCTTTGGCTAAATTCATTTCTAGTAAACGGTCTAACCCTTGCCCTATTTGTGACGACATCAAAATCTCTGAATCCAACATCGGCTTTAGGGATATTTAATTGATAAGTACCAGACGGTAAAATAATCGTTTTTATCTTTTCTGTGCACTCCGCACTCCGCACTCCGCACTCCGCACTCCGCACTCTGCACTCCGCACTCCGCACTCCGCACTCCGCACTCTGCACTCCGCACTCTTGTCTTGACGGTCAAGTTCCGACGATAAAAATGTCCCGTAACGCTTTAAACTGAAGGGTGACATTTTATTGTGTTTAAGGTTAATTGCATTAGCGGTGAGAAAAGTCATTATTGCGGGTAACTGGAAGATGTTTAAAACCCAAACAGAAGCTCAAGAGTTTCTGCAAGGGTTTACCAGTCATTTAGATGAAACCTCGGAAGACCGGGAAGTGGTACTTTGTGTACCATTTACCACCTTGGGGATTATGTCCAAAAGTTTACATGGGAGTCGCATTCTCCTCGGCGCTCAAAACATACATTGGGAAGATTCTGGAGCTTACACGGGGGAAATTTCTGGCCCGATGTTACTAGAATTTGGTATCCGCTATGTTGTTGTGGGTCACAGTGAACGACGTCAATATTTTGGCGAAACTGATGAAACGGTAAATTGGCGACTCAGAGCGGCTCAACGTCATGGGTTAACACCAATTTTATGTGTAGGAGAAACGAAACAACAACGAGATGCTGGGGAAACAGAACGTCTGATTTTCTCTCAGTTGGAAAAGGATTTAATCGGTGTTGATCAAAACAATTTAGTGATTGCTTATGAACCGATTTGGGCAATAGGAACCGGGGATACTTGTGAAACCACAGAAGCTAATCGTGTGATTGGTTTAATTCGCAGTAAATTAATCAACCCTAATGTAACCATTCAATATGGTGGCTCTGTCAAACCAGATAATATTGATGAGATTATGGCACAGCCAGAAATTGATGGGGCATTAGTGGGAGGGGCAAGTTTACAACCTGAAAGTTTTGCCCGAATTGTTAATTATCAGTAATCAGTCATCAGTCATCAGTTATCAGTTATCAGTTATCAGTCAAAGTGTTTACCGATTAAATTTATATTTTTCCCCTCTGTTCCCTGTTCCCTGTTCCCTGTTCCCTGTTCCCTGTTCCCTGTTCCCTATTATCAAAATTATGACGGCTGTTCTTAACCCTTTAACAATTAAAAAAACTTGTTTTCAATGGGGAAAACGAACTTATATTATGGGGGTTTTGAATATTACCCCGGATAGTTTTAGTGATGGGGGAGATTTTAATAGTTTAGAACGAGCTTTCAACCAAGCTCAAAAAATAGTGGAAGCAGGAGCGGATATCATTGATATTGGCGGACAATCCACTCGACCCGGTGCGGAAGTTGTTAGTTTAACGGAGGAATTAAACCGTGTTATTCCCCTGATTCAAGCGATTAGAAAGAGTGCGGATGAACTGTTAGCTAATATTCCCATTTCTGTTGATACAACTTCCTCCCAAGTTGCTCAAGCAGCCGTTCAAGCGGGAGGAGATATAATTAATGATATTTCGGCTGCAACGTTTGATCCGAAGATGTTGTCGGTGGTGGCTCAATTAAAGGTTCCTATTATTTTAATGCACCTTCGAGGCACACCGAAAACCATGCAAACTTTAACGGATTATCACGATTTAATGGGAGAATTAAGACAATTTTTAGAAGAACGAATTCAAGCTGCTATTCATCACGGAATTTCGAGAGATTATATTATCATTGATCCGGGGATTGGTTTTGCTAAAACCGTTGTCCAAAATTTGAAAATATTAAGAAATTTAACCGAGTTGCGATCGCTCGATTGTCCTATTTTAGTCGGAACGTCTCGCAAAAGTTTTATTGGTCATCTTTTAAACCAACCTGACCCGAAACAACGGGTTTGGGGAACGGCGGCAACCTGTGTAGCAGCCATTGGGAATTCTGCGGATATATTACGAGTTCATGACGTTCAAGAAATGGTAGATGTCAGTCGAGTTGCTGATGCCATTTATCGGGTGAGTCTTGAAAAAGATTAGGAATTATTATCACAGCAAAAGTAGCTATCTCGGTTAAAATTAAGGTAGATCTGATTTATCAATAAGCCGTATTTAACGTTTAAACTCCATATTTCTATGTCTACTCCTGAAAAACTCTACGAAGGTAAAGCAAAAATCATCTATGCAACGGATGACCCGGAAATCTTACTCGCCTACTTCAAAGATGATGCCACGGCTTTTAATGCCCAAAAACGCGGGACAATTCGAGGCAAAGGGGAAATTAACACCGCTATTTCTAGCCATTTGTTTCAACAGTTAGAAGCTCAAGGCGTTCCCACCCATTATATTGATTGTCCTGCACCTAATGAAATGCGGGTGAAACGGGTAAAAATTGTTCCCGTAGAAGTCATTGTGCGGAATATTGCGGCGGGAAGTTTATGTAAACAAACTGGAATTGCTGTTGGGACACTGATTGAACCGCCCATAGTAGAATTTTGCTATAAAAATGATGAATTAGGTGATCCATTATTAACTCGTGAACGTCTGTTATTAATGAAGTTAGCAACGCCAAAGCAATTAGAACAAATCACCCAGTTATCCTTACTCATTAATCAACTTCTCTCCGACTTTTTTAACGAGTGTGGGATTACGTTAGTTGATTTTAAATTAGAATTTGGGATCACCTCGGATGGTCAACTGGTACTAGCCGATGAAATTAGCCCTGATACCTGTCGATTATGGGATCAATCAGAAACAGACCCCGACCGTCGAGTCTTGGATAAAGACCGTTTTCGTCGAGATCTAGGAAATGTTGAATCTGCCTATCAACAAGTGCTTAAACGGGTTTTAGAACACACACCCAACTGATCTTAAAAGGGAGAAGCCGAAGTCTCACCTCGAAAGGCTAACTGTTGACCCCTGGCTCCTTTTTCGGTCAACAGTTAACACTTAACAATCAACTCCCCTCTTCTTCAGCAATTGCTGATGGGGTTTAATCCTTATTTTTAGTTGCGACAATGCGAATCCGCTTATAGTCCGCAATCCAAGAGCCATTCTTGAATAATTTGGGGCGCAAGCGAGTTTCGATATCAGTCATAATATTGAGTTGTTTAGAAAGGGGAATCCCCTCAAAGAAATTTCCGGCAAACATTTTCAGCCAATTTCTTAACCCTTTGTCTCCATCATTTAATGCAGTTGGACGTTCCATTAATGTTGCTGACTTGAGTTGGAAGCCTTGTGATTCTAAAAGCATTCCATATTCAGCAATACTCGGAAAATACCAAGGATTTAAGGTTTTGTTTTGAGGATATCCAGCCGCATCTAAGGCTGCATAAATTGCGGCAATAATGGTATCAATATTTCCCTTGCCTCCAAATTCTGCAACAAAACGCCCTCCGGGTTTTAAGACACGCCAAACCCCATCCACAACTTTTTCAGGTTGTTGAATCCAATGTAAAACTGCATTGGAGAAAACTGCATCAAACTGTTCAGTCCAGGTTAAGTTAGCTCCATCTGCCACTAAAAAATTTAGGCCTGGGTAACTTTGACTAGCGCGTTTAATCATCGTTGAAGCCTTGTCAATTCCGATCACTTCAGCCCCAGTGTTTGTAATTTTATAGCTCAGATGACCTGTGCCACAACCGAGATCAAGAATCTGCTCTCCTATACGGGGATCAAGCAATTCCAATAGATCTACCGCTAAGTTAGAGACAAAGCTATGATGACTGTCGTAGAGTTTTGCATCCCAATGAGGCACAGGAGCCATAGGAGCATAGTTTACGGTCTTAGTGTTCATTAGGCAGTCAGGCAGAATTTGTTTGTCATTTTTTAGTATGCAACATTCTGTTCATGATTTGCCAAAAATTAAGGAAAGTTTAGACTTATTTCAAGGGGGAGAATTTATACTGAAGTCCCAAGGTAGATTCTACCGATAAAAGCGTCTTTTGACCCCCTTGGGATTGGGAAATAGGAATCTTTTTATACCGTCTCTGAACCCTGATTTCATCTAGTTAAAGATAGAGATTTACTCAAGCCCTTATTTTACTTTTATAAAAGGCTTTAACAGTCTCAGGAAAGGGTTATTACCGAGGGGATAGTTTTTTTAGGGTTAATTAGAATTGACAAAAAAAACTCAATATGATAGAGCTTGCCGTTGACAAATTTGGGTTTAACAAATCTGTCCTAAACACATTTTAACTTTACATAGGGGAAACCCTATTAAGCCCTAAGAAGGATGCAATTTTAAAAGGAAATAGTTTGTAGAGGGAATAGGACAAACTGTCATACTGAGATCAACCTAGGATTAACTCTTGCGTACTGAATGTGAGGATTTTGGGGTTCTCGTGTAATGGGGCTGATAATATTCAGGCTATAATCTAACTCCATCAAGGTTTTCAGAATTTATTATTCCGACACTTGTACCAGCAGTTACTTTTGATCCTCAGTACCCAGGACAGCTAAATTTATGTTTTTATGGAAATCCCCTCTTATTTCTAAAAGAGTTTCTAGTCCAGTTTTTCTGATCCGTTTTCTTGCCGTTTTCACACTGATCTTAGCAGTGACCTTGTACTCAGGGACGCTCACATCCTCTGCTATCACTAACAACGGCTATTCTCAGGAATTGATCGCCCAGTCTCCAACACCAACTTCCGATCAACCGTCTCCAAGGGCACCAGATGAAATTCCCACCTCAGATACAGCTTTATTGTTTCAAAATAACCGTTATGCAGTGAGAGTATTTCGACTAGGGAACAAAGCTTATGTCAATATCTATGACAAGGAAAACAAAACCCTAACCCTTAAAAAAATACCTGTTTCCATTACTCTAGCTAAAAACCCTACAAAAGATCCGATTAAATATGTTGCTGTGATCGGTAATGAACAATATATTGTTCTGATTAGTCCCTTGGGTTCTTCAGAGTTAACGATTGTCAAGGGGGGAACAGTTGTCTATCGCCAAGGAAGTAATCAGGTTGAAGTTGCTCAAAAAGTTCCTGGTGTCTCTGACCAAACTGTATCTGTCAATCCCACCGTTGCCTTGATCAAAACAATATTTATTAATTATGCCAAATTAACCCTCTTTATTCTGATGTTTTCGATGGCAATTCATTGGAAAATTGAGGATGTCGTCTGGATCTGGAAGCAACCATCTCTCCTGTTGCGATCGCTATTCTCGGTGTTAATTGCAGTACCCTTATTGGGCGTTTTAACCACATTCATTCCAGGTTTAACAGTAGCACAACGCATTGGTATTGGTGCAATGATGGCTTGTCCGGGTGCTCCCATGATTCCCTTTAAAAGTCTCAAAGCTGGGGGAGATCCCAAGTTTATTGCCAGTTTACAGTTTACGGTCTGTGTTCTAGCCATTGTTAGTATTCCCTTAACGGCTTTAATTCTGAGTCAGTTCTATCCCAATCAAGCTTGGTTATCCCCACAAGACATTGCTAAACAAGTGTTGTTTGCTCAGGTGTTACCGATGGGAATCGGCGTTTTACTAGCTGAATATATACCCCAGTTAGCAGAAGATTGGGTAGAACCCGTCAACAAAATTGCTAAATTGATGCTTTTACTAGCTCTGATCATTCTACTGGCTATCAGTCTGGACAAAATTCTGAGCACTGGATTGATGGCCTACTTGGCGATTGGTTTGCTCTCGATTGCTTCGCTGGTGTGTGGCCATGTTCTGGGTGGCCCCAAACCGGAAACGAGAACGGTTCTAGCCTATGCAACCGCAACTCGGAATGCGGGTTTAGCGGTTCTACTGGTTAGCTTGAATTTCCCCAATTTAGATTTTATCAAAAGTGGGATTATCGATACGCTGATTACCTATGCCTTAATTGCTGCGATTGTTTCTATTCCTTATACAGCTTGGCGTAAACGAACAATGGTTAAGAATTAGAGACGATAAAATTAAGCTTCAGTTAAGCTACATTTAATATTTTGTCCTAGCTCCAGAATGTTCTACCCTAGAACATTGAATCTGTATATTTCCAGGAGAAGTGATTATGTCGGGTAGTGAACTAAAAGCTGATTTTTGGGTAAGCGAGTATATCACACCTTGGGATATTTATGTACATGGAATTACCCAAGTATTAGCGTATAAAAAAACCCAGTATCAAGATATGTACGTTGTGGAAACGGGTGCCTATGGAAAAGCGTTAGTTCTTGATGGTAAATGGCAATCTTGTACGGGAGATGAATTTCTCTATCACGAACCCTTAGTTCATGTCGCTTCGGTTTATCACGGTTCTCCCAAAAAAGTGGCGGTTTTGGGGGGAGGAGAAGGAGCAACAATTCGAGAGGTTTTACGTTGGAAAACCATTGAATGTGTAGCTATGATTGACCTGGATGGAGATGTGGTGGAAGCCTGTAAACAACATCTGCCAGAAATGCACCAAAATGCTTTTGATGATCCCCGCACGCAACTGATTATCGGGGATGCGATTGACTTTTTAGAGCAGACTCAGCAAAAATGGGATATTGTGATTTCGGATTTATCCGATCCCATTGAAGAGGGGCCATCCTTCAAATTATTTACCAAAGAATATTTTGAAAAAATTCAGCAAATTTTAACTCCCGATGGTTATGGGGTGATTCAAGCTGGCCCAGTTTCCCCCAATGAAATGAAACTGCACGTTCGTTTGGTGAATACTCTGAAAACGGTATTTCCCCAGGTTCACTCTTATACCAGTTATATTTCCACCTACGGAAGTCCCTGGAGTTTCATTATCGTTTCTAACCAACCGATGAATACCCGTCCTGACCCCGACAGCGTGGATCAACTGTTGCAAGACCAAACCATCGGGGGATTACGGATGTTTGATGGAACAACGATGTTAGGAATGTTACAAGTACCCAAACATTTACGGGATGCGATCGCCTCTGAAACAGAGATTTATACTTTAGCTGAACCTCCGAAATTCTTTGGTAAAGGAGCCAATGCTTAATCCATGATAGAAGGAAACAGGAGGACGCTTCTCGTTGTCCGCCTGTCTCCTGATTCTGTTGATGAACTTTAACCAAAATCTAGTACAATACACCCTGAACCCTCGGCAATTGTTCTCAGTGAGCTTAAAACCAGGGGGCATCTGTTGCATAAAATATTTAAGTTAAATTCTAGTGAACACCCTGAGAAAGTGTTTTTTGGACTGGAAAAATTAGGCAAAATCCGATTCATAAACCCTTCTTGGTGATTGAGGAGTCAAATCTGAATGACAAAATCTAAATTCTTGCGTCCCCACACACTTCTGTTATTAGCGGGATTAATGGGTGTGAGTTTGGTGGGACTGGGATGGAAACAACAGTTCGCCAAAGCTCAACCGACTGAAGTAGCAACGGGTTTAAACTGGTCAGGAGCATCGTTTCCCGTTGAAAACTTTCAAGACTATACCTCTCCTTTTGGCTATCGGGGGGAAGGGTTTCACTATGGTTTAGATTTGGCAGCCCCTCAAGGCAGTTATATTCGTAACTGGTGGCAAGGGACGGTGGTAGAAGTGTGGCAAGATGGCCGTTGTGGTAACGGGATTGCTATTCAGTCTGGCCAATGGGAACATATTTATTGTCACGTTCAAGGGACTGTGGAAAAAACCAGCCAAGGGACTTATTTTATTGACCGAGAAGGGGGTATTCAACTTTGGGAAGGTCAGCAAGTTCCTTCGGGGACGAGAATTGCGAGAGTGGGGATGACCGGACGGACAACGGGCCCTCACCTCCATTGGGGTTTAAAACATAGTGGCCGTTGGGTTGATCCCGGTCGGGTGTTACGCTCGATGTACAATCAACAAATTCAACAAGCCAGAGGCAGTTAAGGAGACGATTTCAGGGACTTAGTGAAGTTTTGTAAAAAAATCCCGTTATGTTTGATACAATAAAATTGTGAGATTTGAAAATTTATACCCGCAGGCAGATTAAGAAAACGGCGTTTAGGTTATTCAAATCGAAACAACAACGGTATTTTTGACACTCCCCCGCCAAGCTATGTACTGGGCAGGGGATTCTTTTTTCAGCGAATCAACTTGCTCTGACAAGACGGATTTTACCCAATTTTGGGGTTAGGTTGAAGGATCGCAACGAATCTCTACCATAAAACCATCGGGGTCATAAAAATAAATACCACGTCCTGTGGGTCGGGTGACGGGGCCATGATCAATTAAAATAGAATTTGACTGCAAGACTTCTACCGCTTGCTCAAAATCTTCTGGTGCAATATCAAATGCTAAATGATTGACACGGGTAAACGCTTTTTTGGGATCAGGATCAGGGGGGTTTAAATCGGGTTCAGCAAATAAATCAATGACTGTCCCGTCGGGGGTAATAAAATTAGCGACTTTTCCCGTTTCAACAAGACCCTTTAAGGTACTGGGAACTTCATCCCCAACTAATTCATGTAATCCTAATATTGTACCATAAAAATAGCGAGATTTTTGTAAGTTAACAACATTTAATGCAAGATGATGAACGCGACGGAGAAGTCCAGGGGGTAAGATTTTGGGGGATAGGGTTGGTGTAGATTCCATGAGTTTAATTAAAGGCTACAGTTTGAATTCTACCCATAATTTTTTGAGCGAATAAAACAGTTTTTCCAATAATATATCTTAAACTCTGAGGAAATTTAACCGCCCCAATATTAATGATTAAACAGGTTGTTCCTAAGAGTAATAAAACATAGGTAGGAATCATCACAACACCAATCATAAACCAGGTAAAAACGTGCAGTACCATCAATCCTGAATATAAACTAGCAAACCCAGAAATTAACAAAATTTGAGATTGAGGACGATTTAAACCGATAAAAATTAGGGTTTGTAAGGTAGCCAGTAAATTAAACGGCACTAAAAAAGCACAAATTCCTAAACAGTTATTTCGAGAGAACTCAGCAATTGTTGTGAAATCTATCATGATCAAAACTCTTCTTTTTTTGCTTTTTGAGATGGGGAATTTAATAATTTTTCTGTTTTGGGCTTCTCCACTATAGCGTTTTTATTGAATTTGTGAAATATTCTGTTCCTTTGGATTTTACAGAACCGTCACAATCTCTATCCAATGATTGGTAAATTGAGTTTTTGGAGATTAATTTCTGTCCTCCTTAATGTCTATGGTTGACTATTTCTTGTTTTTTAAAGCAGTTGTCCAAAAATTGGTAAACATCATTAAGAAACTACCAATAATAATCACTAAAGCAAGTCCAACGGGGATTGCTGTTTCTAAATCTATACTTTCCATTGTCATTGGCTAAATTTATTCAAGAGATACCTTAACACAGATGTTTATTCTTGGGGAAGGTGAAGCTTGTTATTCTCATTTTGGCTATGTACCCGCTTTAGTTCCCCTTTTCAAAGACCTTGAGCAACTTTGGCTTTCTTCTGTTACCATTAAATTTGTTACATATCTTAATCTATAACACCAGTTCCTTAACATAATTATACGGAGAAGGCGATGACAGAACCACAAAAAGGACAATGGGATGGCGGTCGGTTTCTGAAAACCCTGGCTTATTTTAAGGTTATTCCCTTTATTGGTAATATTAACTGGATACAAAATTTATTAGGGGGAGGGGCAAAAAAACGGCAAGAAAAACCCAATATTATATTAGTCGTGGGTGCGACGGGGGGAGTGGGAAAACGAGTGGTTCAACGGTTACAACAACAAGGCATTAAAGTGCGTTGTTTGGTTCGGGATCGGAAAAAAGCGAGAACAATATTAGGGAATACAGTAGACTTAATTGAAGCAGATTTAACCCTTCCTGAAACCTTAACCCCTGATGTTTTTCAAGATATTAACGCGATTATTTGTTGTAGCGGTACAAAAGTCCAACCCGTTGAAGGAGATACACCGAACCAAGAAAAATATTATCAGGGAATTAAGTTTTATATGCCGGAAGTAGTTGATATACCGGAGTTGGTGGAATATAAAGGCATTCAAAATTTAATTAATGCTGCATTTCCCAGCCTACAAAAAACAGGAGATAAAATTTTATTTGATTTTACCCACCCCACTGAAGACATTAAGGAAATTTGGGGAGCATTAGATGATATTGTTATGGGGGGTATTAGTGAAAGTTCGTTAAAGTTAACACCAGATGGCGCATTATTTACCGGATATGTTTCTACGGCGAATTCTGGGGGGTTTGTTTCCGTGCGAACTCGCAATTTTGAACCTTCTTTAAATTTATCTGATTATCAAGGAATTGAATTACGGGTTAAAGGTGATGGAAAACGCTATAAATTTATTATTCGCTGTAATGAAGGTTGGGATAGTGTGGGATATTGTTATTCTTTTGATACCGTGTACAATATTCCTATTACCATTCGGATTCCCTTTGAGAAATTAATTCCGGTGTTTCGTGCTAAAACCTTAAATGAAGGTAAACCCTTTAATGCTAGTCAGGTATTTTCCTTACAATTAATGTTGAGTAAATTTGAATATGATGGCGCATTAAACCCTAAATTTGAACCCGGACTTTTTCAATTAGAAATTGAATCCATTAAAGCCTACGGTGGAACCATTTTACCTCGATTTGTTCAGGTGAGTTCTGCGGGGGTAACTCGTCCAGGAAAACCCGGATTAAATTTAGAAGAAGAACCTCCTGCGGTGCGTTTAAATGAACAATTAGGGGGGATTTTAACTTGGAAATTACGAGGAGAAGAGGTGATTCGTTCGAGTGGTATTCCCTATACAATTATTCGTCCCTGTGCATTAACTGAACAACCGGGAGGTTCTGTGTTAAAATTTGCCCAAGGAGATACAATTAAAGGACAAGTCAGTCGGGATGATATGGCTGAATTATGTATCCAAGCGTTAACTCAACCAAAAGCCTGTAATACGACTTTTGAAGTTAAAGCAGAACAAGATAGTCAAACATCAAACAATTGGGATGAGTTATTTTCTCAACTCAAATCTGATTAATAGGGAACAGGGAATAGGGATTGCTATATATTGTTTCCCTAGCTTAAAATCAAATCATATTTTGACATGAAGCGAATAAAGATTTCAACTGCTTGTTGAAACTTTATCTTTTTTCTGTTCCCTGTTCCCTGTTCCCTGTTCCCTGTTCCCTGCTATATGCTAAAGTTTAAACCTGTTTTTACGCCGTATTTATTTTTATTTCCTGCTTTATTAATGCTGACCTTAACCGTATTTTGGCCAGCGTTACAAGCGTTTTATTTAAGTTTGTTTAGTTATGACTTACTCACACCGCCAGAATGGGTTGGTTTCAAGAATTTTCAACAGTTATGGACAGATGAGGTCTTTTGGGAAACCTTAAAGAATACCTTGCTTTATTTAATTATTGTTGTTCCGATTTTAGTTTTTGCACCTTTAGCTTTAGCGATTTTAGTGAATCAAAAATTACGCGGAATTAATGGCTTTAGAACCGCCTATTATGTTCCCGTCGTGATTTCAATGGTGGTGGCGGGTATTGCGTGGAAATGGTTATATGCAGAAAATGGGTTTTTAAATCAACTTTTAAATGCGATTTCTTTTCCGCCTATTCCTTGGTTAACCAGTCCCCATGTCGCCTTATTTAGTGTGATGGCGGTGACGATTTGGAAAGGATTAGGGTATTATATGGTGATTTATTTAGCAGGATTACAAGGAATTCCCTTAGAATTGTATGAAGCCGCAACGATTGACGGTTCTGATGGGTTAAAAAAACATTGGGATATTACGTTACCCTTAATGAAACCTTACATGGTTTTAGTGGGGGTCATTTCAGCCATATCCTCAACGAAAGTGTTTGAAGAAGTGTATATTATGACCCAAGGAGGGCCAAGAAATAGTTCTAAAACGATTGTTTATTATTTGTATGAACAAGGCTTCCAACAATTAGAATTTGGTTATGCTTGTACCATTGGATTAATTTTATTTTTAATCGTTTTAGGATTATCGATTTTACGATTAGGGATTGAACGGTTTAGCGAGACTGTTAACAGCAATAGTCCGTTGCTGTAACAGACCCGGTACTCGGTACCCGACAGCCAACACCCGACACCGATTTTAAAGCTTGATGGAACAGTGACAGGGTTCTTGCTGTAATAATTGTTCTCCAGCTTGTTTTAAAGCTATTAATACAGGTTGCAGTTGTCGGCCTTTATCGGTTAAGGAATATTCAACATGAGGGGGTATTTCTGCATAGACCTTCCTTTCAATAATACCATATTTTTCTAATTCTCGCAGGCGAATTGTCAAGGTTTTCGTACTTATTCCGGGTAAAGCCTCTAACAATTCATGGGTACGACAATTCCTGATTAGTAACTCCCGCAAAATTGAGACTGACCATTTGCTGCTGATGATTTGCACAATATATTGAATCGGGCAAGTGTTTTGATTCTGGGAGCTTGCAGAACCGAAGTCTGGTTTTTCGAGACAAGGGGTAACATTCATTTGCAACATTTGTTAACATTAATCCCAAGAGCCTTAAGGATTCAATCTTTTTTAAGAATAGCCTATAATTCCCAGATGGCAACTATCTTTTACTTTTGGTAACTATGTGAATGAAGGGAACCTATATTGAAATCACGATAGAAAGTAGTACGCTTTGAGATAGAGGGAAAACAAACCCTCAGTTGAGGCCGAAAGTTCACACCTAGAGAGAAAAAAACGGAAAAAAATCTTAAGAACTGCCAAGTTCACCGATTCAAGATTCAGAAGTTCTAAACATTCATATTGAGTATCGAGTGATTTAGAACCAGTTAACTCAGAATGTACGGGTAAGGATAAATACATTCTGACCTAAGTTTGAACTTAAATAAACAATAAAGATTGACTGAATTCTAACAAAACAGTCATTCCAATTGGAGGAATTTAAAAATGGTTGACGCTTATGCAACGACGGGAACAGTAAATTCAGAAGCCAAAGAAAAAGCTTTTGTACTTTGGTTTGATGAAGTTGGAATTTCTGATATTCCGTTAGTCGGTGGGAAAAACGCATCTTTGGGGGAAATGATTCAAGAACTCACCCGCCAAGGTGTAAATGTTCCCAATGGATTTGCGACTACTGCTTATGCTTATCGTTATTTTATTGAGTCTGCGGGTTTAGAGAAAAAACTACGAGAACTATTTGCAGACCTCGACGTTGAGGATATGCCGAATTTGCGGCAACGCGGCAAACAAGCTCGTTCATTAATCCTTGACACTCCGTTTCCAGCCGACTTAGAAGAAGCGATTACCAGCGCTTATAAAAAACTTTGTGAACGCTACAGTACAGATGGGGATTTTTGCAACCAATTTGGCGAAGAATATAAGGAAGAATGCAAACGTTATGCCAACGATGTAGACGTTGCTGTTCGTTCCTCTGCGACGGCTGAAGATTTACCCGATGCTAGTTTTGCGGGACAACAAGAAACTTATTTAAACGTTTATGGCGAAGAAGGCGTATTAGAATCCTGCCATAAATGCTTTGCTTCGATTTTCACCGACCGGGCAATTTCCTATCGGACGATTAAAGGCTTCGATCATTTTAACGTAGCTCTCTCCGTTGGTGTACAAAAAATGGTGCGGTCTGACCTCGCCAGTTCTGGGGTGATGTTCTCCATTGACACTGAAACCGGATTCAAAAATGCCGCGTTAGTAACAGCCGCCTATGGGTTAGGAGAAAACGTTGTACAAGGTGCGGTGAACCCGGATGAATATTTCGTGTTCAAACCGACTTTATTACAAGGCTTCCGTCCAATTTTAGAAAAACGCTTAGGAACTAAAGAACTGAAGATGGTCTATGACATCGGCGGTTCTAAACTGACGAAAAACGTCTCTGTTCCTCAATCTGAACGGGAAAAATATTGTATTAACGACGATGAAATTCTGCAACTAGCGAAGTGGGCTTGTATTATTGAAAACCACTATTCGCAAGTTCGGGGTACTTACACTCCGATGGATATTGAATGGGCAAAAGACGGTATTACCGGACAATTATTCATCGTCCAAGCTCGTCCTGAAACGGTACAATCGCAAAAATCCGGTTCCGTTCTGAAAAACTTCAAACTCAAAGGAACCAGTAACGTGCTGTCACGGGGGCGCGCCGTGGGCGAAATGATTGGTCAAGGGAAAGCGCGAGTGATTTTGGATGTTCATAAAATTGATGAATTCCAAGCGGGTGAAGTGTTAGTCACCAATAAGACTGACCCCGACTGGGAACCGATTATGAAGAAATCCAGCGCTATTGTTACCAACGCTGGGGGACGGACGTGCCACGCCGCGATTATCGCCCGTGAAATGGGAATTCCAGCCATTGTCGGTTGCGGGGATGCCACCTCTGTGATTAAAAACGGACAAGAAATTACCGTTTCCTGTTCCGAAGGAGAAGAAGGTCGGGTTTATGAAGGCTTAGTTCCCTTTGAAGTTCAAGAAACCGTCCTGGATAATCTGCCGAAAACGCGGACGAAAATTTTAATGAACGTCGGGAACCCGGAAGAAGCCTTTGGGTTATCCGGTATTCCTTGCGATGGTGTGGGGTTAGCGCGGCTTGAGTTTATTATCGCTAACCATATTAAAGCCCACCCGTTAGCATTGTTGAAATTTGACCAACTCGAAGACGAATTAGTCAAACGGGAAATTGCTGACCTGACCAAACTTTATCCCAATAAACCCGACTTCTTTGTGGATAAACTGGCTCATGGTATCGGCATGATTGCGGCGGCGTTCTATCCCAATCCTGTGATTGTACGGATGTCCGACTTCAAGAGCAACGAATATGCCAACTTGTTAGGCGGTCGTCAGTTTGAACCGAAAGAAGAAAACCCGATGATTGGTTGGCGGGGTGCGTCTCGTTACTATGACCCCAACTACCGCGAAGCTTATGGGTTAGAATGTGTCGCCCTGAAACGGGTTCGGGACGAAATGGGCTTAACTAACGTGGTTCCGATGATTCCTTTCTGTCGGACTCCCGATGAAGGTCGCAAAGTGTTAGCGGAAATGGAAAAACACGGTCTGAAACGGGGTGAAAATGGGCTGCAAGTCTATGTGATGTGTGAATTGCCCAGTAACGTGATTTTCGCCGATGAATTCGCCCAAGTGTTCGACGGGTTCTCCATTGGGTCTAACGACTTAACCCAATTAACGTTAGGGTTAGACCGTGACTCGGCTTTAGTTGCTCATATCTTCGATGAACGCAACGAAGCCGTCCGGCGGATGGTGACCATTGCCATTAAAGCGGCTAAAAAATATGGTCGCAAAATTGGGATTTGTGGTCAAGCGCCTAGCGATTATCCAGAGTTTGCCCGCTTCTTAGTGGAATTGGGAATTGACTCCATGAGTTTGAATCCTGACTCTGTGATTAAAACGATTCTGGATATTGGCAAAATGGAAGAATCTGGCACGTTGTTAGATGAAGTCATGGACGTTGCCAAAGCCAAATAAATAGTTGTAGAGACGTGCCACGGCGCGTCTCTCTACAGGGATAGTTTGCTGAATTTTAAGGATTAAAATAATGAGGGTATGGCGATGCTGTACCCTTTATTTATGGGCATAATCTTACCAGTGAATCTATTGGATTTTTATGGAAAGAAGAAAAATTTTGATTGTGGCTAAAACCTATCCTTCAATTAGTACCAAGTACCGAGAAACTGTCTGTACTGCTGGTATTCTTCTGGATGATAACGAACAATCTTTAGAATGGGTTCGTATTTATCCTGTACGATTTCGACAGCTAGATTTTGATAAACGTTATCCCCGTTGGTCAATTATTAGTGCTAAGATAGAAAAAAATGATAAGGATTCCAGATTAGAGAGTTATCGGATTGATGATTCTTCTATTGAAATTGTAAGGTCTATAGGAACCCACGATAATTGGTCAGAAAGAAAATCTTTTGTATTACCTTTAGAATTTGAATCTATTCAATCTATTAAAGATCAAGGTAAATCTCTGGGAATTATAAAACCAAAGTCTATTGTAAAATATTATTATAAAAAAGACAAGCGTGAATGGGGAGATAAACAACAAGGAATATTAGATCAACCAGACTTCTTTGAAATTCCTTCAGATCTTGAAAAAATACCCTACAAGTTTGGTTACGAATTTATTGAAAATAATCAAGTTAAACATAAATATTCAATTAGTGACTGGGAAATTTCTGAACTTTATCGGAAATGTAGAGATCAATCAAAAAAATATCTTTTTGAAGAACGAGAAGCAGAAGCACTAGAAAAAGTTCGAGAAAAATTAGAGGTTGACTTTTTAAACAAAAAAGATTTATACTTTATTGTTGGCAATTTAAAAGATCATCGACAAACTTTTATGATTATAGGTTTATTTTATCCGCCTATCCCTAAAAATAATCAGCGATCTGAATCTAGCTATCAGCAATTAACGTTGTTTGATTCCTAATAAAAATATGAAAAGAAAAATTTCTAACTTAAAAAAAAGGCTGATCCTAACCTTTGGATATGGTAATCGAAAAAATTATGATATATTTTTAGAATATCTGAAAAAATATCAGGTTAATTTTGTCATTGATGTGAGAATGACTCCCCGCGCTTGGAGTCGTAAATGGTATGGGAATAAACTTCAAGAAGTTTGTGAAGCTCATAATGTTAAATATATCTCTAAAACTGCTTTAGGTAATACATCCGGCCAACAAAATTGGATTCCTCCTGACCGAGAAGCAGCAGATATCGCTTTAGGTGAAGTTGCTGAACTTGCTGAAAAAGGAACGGTTTTATTATTATGTGCAGAAATGAACTTTCATAAATGTCATAGAACAGATGTTGCTAGTCATCTAATTAAACTAATTTCTAATAGCCAAATTGAACATTTAGAGTAGATGAACTTAATTTTTTTAAAATATTATTTTAATTAAAAGTGCGATCGCAACTTCTCAAACAATGAATCAATCCTTAAATATTCCCTCTCATAGCGATTTATTTGAACCCACAATTAAAGCTCTTAAATCTTTAGGAGGTTCAGGAACGGTGCAAGAAATTTATGATCAAGTCTGTCAACTTCAAAGTTTCTCAGAACAACAACAGAGTATTTTACATAAACAAGGGCCACAGACAGAAATTGACTATCGTTTAGGTTGGGTGAGAACTTATTTAAAAGTATATGGGGTTTTAGAAAGTGTAGGAAGAGGAGTATGGTCAATCACGGAGAAGGGGAGAAATCTACAAGTTATTAATCCTAAAGAAATTAATCGATTTGTCAATCAAACAACCCGAAAAAAAACTGAAAAGGTGAGTTCAGAATCTGTTGAAGATATTAATTTATTACCACAACCTACAATTGAAACAATAGAATCTATTTCAGATCAGGATCAGATTCCTGCTAATTCAGATATTTGGATAGAAAAACTATTAGAAATTTTACAACAAATTCCTCCTGATAGTTTTGAAAGATTATGTCAACGAATTTTAAGAGAATCCGGCTTTATTAAAGTTGAAGTAACCGGAAGAAAAGGAGATGGAGGAATTGATGGAATTGGAGTCTTAAAAATTGCCCTATTGAGTTTTCAAGTCTTCTTTCAATGTAAACGTTATAAGGGTTCTGTTGGCCCTTCTGAAATTCGAGATTTCCGAGGTGCTATGGTAGGAAGAACCGATAAAGGTTTATTTCTAACCACAGGAACTTTTACCAGTTCAGCCAAACAAGAAGCAACCCGTGACGGTGCGCCTGTATTGGATTTAATTGATGGGGAACAACTTTGTCAAATTCTCAAAGATTTGAATTTAGGAGTCGAAACAAAAATGATTAAAGTGGTTGAAATTAATCAAAATTGGTTCAATCATTTATAATTGCTATATAGTGAGTCTAAATCAATTGTATAACTGTTTTGATTCCAAAATTATCGTAGGGGCGAGGCGCGCCTCGCCCCTACCTAGAAATTACAGTCTTTTTGGGGATTAATAATTAAGTTTACTATTTTATACAATTCATTTATAATTGCTATACTATAGTTAGCAATAATTGTTTTTTATCCATTAAACACTCTACTAATTCTCGATTATGCTTGTATTTTTTATTCATGGTGTTGCCACAAGAGATGCTTGCTACTCATCAAATTTACAACAACTGATCAAAACTGAATTTATTCACCGGGAAGAAAAGAATCCTCATTTTTACGCTAGTTTTTGGGGTTCTGCCTTAACGGATATGGGGAAAATATGGAATGGTATTGATGAAGATTTAGCAGCCGTTAAAAAGAAATATCCTAAAATTGATAGAGAAGAGATTTTTCGATATCGAACCTTTAGAGAAGGCTTATTTTCTCAATTTCTGGGAGATTTCTTTACCTATATGAATCCTGATAAGGGTCGAGAAATTCGCAAAACAATCGCTCAACAACTCTATAATTTTATTAAGCAAAATCCTGATGATTCTGAACTTCATATTGTTGCCCATTCCTTGGGAACTGTGATTTTATGGGATATTTTATTTTCAGATCGATTTTCAGCAAAAGACCCCGCTTTATCGATTCGAGCTATGATTCGAGCATTGGAAAATCAGACGGATGTACAACTTAAACATCAGGTTAATTTGAAGAGTATCACGATTATGGGTTCCCCCATTTTATTGATTAATATGATGTTAGATGTACGTCCAGAAAAAGTTAATCAATTTGCTCATTCCTATTCTTCTGAACAGCCTTTAAGATGGCTCAATTTAATTCATGCTTCAGACTTAATTGCTTATCCCTTAAAAGCGAGTTTACATCTGGCTGAAAATAGTTCTCTAAAATTTGAAGATGAGTATTTATTAGAGGATGCTAACTTGGCTGAAAAAACAGCTAGAAGTTTAGGTCAAACTGACTTAGCGATGGTTTTAGGTTGTAGTGATGCCCATAGTAGTTATTGGAATTGTCCTGAAACTGCTCGATTAATTACTAATAATATTTTGAATCAACAAAAAGTGATTTTTCAAAATTTATTAAAAACCGTAATTCACCATTTATCTCAAGTTAAGGGGATGACCCCTATATCCGACGAAGTTATGGGAATTCAACTCAATTATCATAGCAAGAATATTCGGAAGGGAGATCTTTATTTGCAATTTCCTGATAAAAGTGGGAAAATTTATTTATTTGTTAATGCTATTAACGTGCATCATGTTTATGTCTTAGATAGTGATGATGAACTGCAATTCGGTGGCTATGTGGGTTGGATAGATCAAGAAGGGTTAATGAAAAAACTAGAGTTAATCAAGGGTTTGATGAACCGTTAATGGATATCATATCGCTTCTAAACTATTGCTTAATTCTTAATTCCAGTTGTAGCAATTCCGCGAATAAATTGTTTTTGACCGATTAAAAATAATACAATTACAGGAATCGAAGAAATGACAACCGCCGCCATTAATAATGGCCAACTGCTGGTATATTGTTCTTGAAATTCCGCTAAAACTAACTGCACGGTTTTTAATTGGGGTTTTGTGGTAAATACTAAAGGTTTAAATAAATCATTCCATTCCCCAATAAAAGTAAATAAAAATAACGTCACTAGGGCAGGTTGAGCTAAAGGTAACATGATTTGCCATAAAATCTGCCATCGATTAGCCCCATCTAAAGCCGCAGATTCTTCTAACTCTACGGGAATTGTCAGGAAATATTGACGCAAAAGGAAAATTCCAAAGCCGTTTACAGCCGTTGGTAAAATTAAAGCCCAATAGGTATTGAGCAGATGTCCCCACTTCAAGACTAAAAAAATCGGAATCACTAATAACTGAAAGGGAATCACCAGGGTTGCCAGAACGAGCAATAATAGAGTTTGTCGTCCAGGAAACTGTAATCGAGCTAAGGCGTATCCGGCTAAAGCCGAGGTGATGACTTGAAATGCCGTTACTCCTAACGCCACTAACGTCGAATTGGCAAAGGCTAGAAGAAATTTCCCTCGATGCCAAGCTTGCTGATAGTTAGCAACGGTCAACTGAGTTTCTCCAACAATATTGGGAGTTGAGAAGGAAGTCAGCAACACCACCAATAAGGGTAATAATACAACCCCAGCCCCCATCAACAACAAACCCCAACTGAATCCAACTAATATTTTTTCCCGTTCAATTGCTGTTTTCATAAGTCAGTAATGGGTTCTAATCCTAAAGACATCCACTCTCCCTATTAATTTTGCATCAAAGATCATCCCAGATTGAGAAAAACATCAATCAATTTGAGGTTGAACCGCATCCCACGCTGAAAAGACGCGGGTTTTGTGCGAGAATCGCTATAAGCTTAATTAAGTAGTTTCTCAAAAAATAGACTCTCCAACCCTATCTTAAGGTTGCCCCAAAAAGGGGTAGGGAGTTTGTAAACTAGCTATAATAACTCATTTGCGATGAGGAGATTGTACATCTATGCCACAGCTTGAAGCTATTCCAGCGATTGACTTCCAATCGGAAACCTATAAGGATGCTTACAGCCGGATTAATGCCATTGTGATTGAAGGGGAACAGGAAGCTTACGACAATTACATCAAGCTGGGTGAAATGTTACCAGAGCATCAAGAAAATTTAGCGCGTTTGGCTAAAATGGAAATGCGCCATCAGAAAGGGTTTCAATCCTGTGGTCGGAATTTAGCCGTGACACCGGACATGGAATTTGCTCGTGAGTTCTTTTCTTCCTTGCACCAAAATTTTAAGGATGCAGCCGCAGAAGGTAAACTGGTCACCTGCTTGCTGATTCAATCTTTAATTATTGAATGCTTTGCGATCGCAGCTTACAACATTTACATCCCCGTTGCCGATGATTTTGCCCGCAAAATTACCGAAGGGGTAGTTAAAGACGAGTATCTGCACCTCAACTTTGGGGAAGAATGGCTAAAAGCAAATTTTGAAGCCTCCAAAGGGGAACTGGAAGAAGCTAACCGCCAAAACCTTCCGATTATTTGGAGAATGCTCAACGAAGTAGCCGATGATGCTCACGTTCTGGGCATGGAAAAAGAAGCCTTAGTTGAAGATTTTATGATTGCTTATGGGGAAGCTCTAAGCAATATCGGATTTTCAACCGGCGATATTATGCGGATGTCCGTCTACGGTCTAACCGCTGCCTAAAATACCCTTTGGATTTTAGAGCAAATTGATGGAAGCATTAGCAGACTGGCAGCGGAGCATGGTTTTCCGCCCGTCTGCGGCTTCTGACGTTAAAATCTAAAATCTATCTTAAAATTTACAGTTGAATCATGTTTGGTTTAATCGGTCATCTTACAAGCCTAGAACACGCCCAAGCCGTAGCCAGAGATTTAGGATATCCTGAATATGCTGACCAGGGGTTAGATTTTTGGTGTAGCGCCCCGCCTCAAATCGTTGATGATATCAAAGTCACGAGTATTACTGGCCAAATCATTGAAGGTAAATATGTGGAATCTTGCTTTTTACCGGAAATGTTAGCCAGCCGTCGGATTAAATCGGCGACTCGCAAAATTATTAATGCAATGGCTCATGCTCAAAAAAATGGCATTAATATCACGGCTTTAGGGGGATTTTCCTCGATTATTTTTGAAAATTTTAACTTAGAACAAATTAAGGAAGTTCGTAATATTAAGTTAGAGTTTGAACGGTTTACCACGGGAAATACCCACACTGCTTATATTATCTGTCGTCAGGTCGAAAATGAAGCCGCAAAGTTAGGGATTGATTTAGCCAAAGCAACCGTTGCGGTTTGTGGCGCGACGGGAGATATTGGTAGTGCGGTTTGTCGTTGGCTTAACCGTCTGACAGAAGCCGGAGAATTGTTATTAATTGCCCGTGATAAGGAACGCCTAAATGCTTTACAGGAAGAATTAGGACGGGGCAAAATTATGGGGTTAGAAGAAGCCTTACCTCAAGCTGATATTATTGTTTGGGTTGCCAGTATGCCCAAAGGGGTAGAAATTGACCCCAATACGTTGAAGAAACCTTGTTTACTCATTGACGGCGGCTATCCTAAGAATTTAGCCACAAAAATTCAACATCCTGAAATTTACATTTTAGATGGTGGAATTGTTGAACACTCCCTTGATATTGACTGGAAAATTATGAAAATTGTCAATATGAAGTTACCCGGTCGTCAACTGTTTGCCTGTTTTGCCGAATCAATGTTATTGGAATTTGAGAAAATTTACACCAATTTTTCTTGGGGTCGAAATCAAATTACCCTGGAAAAAATGGAACACATTGGCAATGTTTCTGTTAAACATGGATTTAAACCGTTAGCTTTACCTTTGTAATAAGCTGGAAAGTTTAAAACTTGTTATTTCTTGCTTTTTGTCTTGCTTATCAACTTTTAATCTTAAGGGTTTATAAGCAAGCTACAGTTTGATAGCGAAATTTAACCCAGGAAACGACTTAAATCAAATTCACCTTCTGCTTGAGAGGGGCGATCGCGTTCTGCCATTAAAATTAATAATAATCGATCTGAATAATCAACAGTCCCTCGACATTCCTCTCGTAATATTTCTAACCCGCCATTGGCATATTCTTCAAAAATTAATGCTCGTTGTTCTTCGGCTTCGAGTTCAAAGGGAGATAAAATTTTAGGGTTTTGGGTTTCGGCGATCGCTACTAATTTAATCATAGCATCATATCCCCTAGAAATAAAAACTTCCATTGAAATCGGCCCAGGATCACGTTTAGAAAGTCCATCAACGGGAATTCGTTTTTTTCGCCGTTTTCCTAATAATGCAGCAAAAGCAATAACATCTGCGTAGGTTTGAAACGGCCCGGTTTTGCCTTCAATTTCTGTCAGCGATCGCACTAATTCTGCTTTATCTTTCGCAATTCTAATTCGGGTTACTGCCATGACGGTTCGAGTTAAGATTAACCATTATTTAATAAAGCAGAATCACGTAATTTTTGTTTAACTTCATCCTTAAGAACCGCCATTTTTTTCTTTTCTCCTTGAATACTTTGAGGAATTCCTAGCGCTTTCGCTAAAGATTTTGTTCGGTCTAAGGTTAAACGGTTGATATCGTTTAATTGAGTAATGGAAAAAGACTGTAATAATTTGATCACTCGTTTGCGATTTTCGGATTTTTGTCGAGGCGAAATCGGAAAAGATGGGGGTGAGGTTTCTGTTGAAATCGCAGGATTTTCTACAACTTCAACTGTTAATAGGGTCAAGGGTTTTTCCTCAACACTATTAGGTTGTTCTAAGATCAGGGAAACTTCTGGTTCCGCTTGGGGAAGAATCATAATTGGTTCAACCCCCACTCCTATTTTAACTATCTCCTCTGCAATAATGGTAACAACGGGTTCCGCTTCAGAGGTAGAGGGAGAAGATTTTGGAGATAAATTAGATTTCCAATAAGCTTTCCAGAGTTCGCTGGCATAGATCGAAGGATACACCATTGACCACCCAACCAGTTGGGAATAAACAACAGGTAAGGTATAGGAAGCTTTTAACCAGGGTAGGGAATAATAAGTAAACATTAACCGATCTTGAATTAATTAAAATTGACGTTTTACTGATAATACCGCATTTTTTTGCAAGAGTACATCAGTCAAAACCCAGAACCTTAACCTGTTGTTTTTTCGGGTGATTTTTCTGAAATTGAAAGTCAAGAGTCTTTTGAAATTTAGGCGATGGCTTCTGTCCAGAGTAATTTAATTTTGTGTTCAAAGCCTCCTTTTTCGGCCCGTTTATGATCTCGTTCTAATAAAATCCGTTCATTTTCAATTCCGTAACTTTCCATTAAAGCTTCTACCACTTCTAATAAATCTGCTAATTCATAAACTAATTCTCGATCAGAAGCTTGGACAACTTCTTGAGCTTCTTCCAGAATTTTATCCCGTAAAGCTTGACGATATTCAGTTTCCGATAATGTGGTAATATCACACTGATACCCTGATTTTTGAATCAGTTCGGGAATGCGATCACGCACTAATTTGTTATAGTCTCGACGCAAGGGATAATTCTCCTATAAAATATGGGGTTTTAGCTCAGTGGAACAGGCATCTTGCCTGTCCAATATTAAATCAAGTATGGGTGTGGGGTTTAAAAAATTAACAAGTCCTGATTATTTCCGAGTCCCTAAAACCTAATCTTTCCCACGCGCTCCCCAACACCCAAACCCATTTAAACAATTGCACCCATTCTTTCTAGTTTAACAACAATTTTAATCGAATGTAAACTACTATGAAACCTGTGTATCAATATTTATCCTTGATTATTTGTAGCGTTGCGGTGTTTTTGGGAGGATATTTACTCAACGTCTATCCCACCCTAGGGTTAACGTCTACTCAAGTTGCTCCTGTTTACGAATATCGCACCTTACACAGTCCTGATGGTATTGGTAAATTTTATTTAGGTCGGGAAATTGCTCAAGTCATGGGTCATGAAGGTGCAGGATGGTTAGAACGTCCCAGTCGAGAAACCTCTGAACGCCCTCAACAAGCGATCGCCGCTTTAAATTTAAAACCAACAGATAATGTGGCAGATATCGGCGCAGAAACCGGATATTTTACCTTTAGAATTAGTCCTTTAGTTCCCCTGGGAAAAGTGTTTGCAGTCGATGTACAACCGGAAATGTTAGAGTTAATTAATTTTGTCAAAACTCAGGAAAATATTCAAAATTTAGAACCGATATTAGGAACAATTGATCATCCGAATTTACCTGAATCTACTGTGGATTTAGCGTTCATGGTGGATGCTTATCATGAATTTCAATATCCCCTAGAAATGATGCAAGGAATTGTCAAAGCTTTAAAACCAGGTGGACGAGTGGTATTATTAGAATATCGCCAAGAAAACCCTTTTATTTTAATTAAAGGACTTCATAAAATGTCAGAAAAACAAGTTAAAAAAGAAATGGAAGCCGTCGGTTTAAAATGGCTAGAAACTCAATCTTTTTTACCTCAACAACATTTTTTAGTCTTTGAAAAACCTTAACCTTTAACTCGCTTTGGAGAAAATTTTGCGCTTAGGGGACTAAATAAAGGTATAATCATAAAATCTGTGTATTTTCACAACCGATGGGGCAATCCTCCCCTGTTAAATTAAAATTGATATTGAATTCATTATGACTGTTAGAGTTCGTCTTGCCCCAAGTCCAACCGGGAATTTACATATAGGAACGGCTAGAACTGCGGTATTTAACTGGTTATTTGCGCGTAACCAAGGCGGTACATTTGTTTTACGGGTTGAAGATACCGACTTAGAACGGTCTCGCCCCGAATATACTGAAAACATCCTCACGGGGTTAACTTGGTTAGGCTTAACCTGGGATGAAGGGCCATTTTATCAATCTGATCGTTTAGACTTATATCGTCAAGCCATCCAAACCTTATTAGAAAAAGGGTTAGCCTATCGTTGCTATTGTACCCCAGAAGAATTGGATGCCATGCGAGAAGCCCAAAAAGCTAATAACGAAGCGCCTCGCTATGATAACCGTCATCGCCATCTGACGCCCGAACAGCAAGCACAATTTGAAGCAGAAGGTCGTCAAGCGGTAATTCGCTTTAAAATTGATGATGATCGAGAAATTAGTTGGACAGATTTAGTTCGCGGAAAAGTCACTTGGAAAGGCAGTGATTTAGGCGGAGATATGGTGATTGCTAGGGCTTCTAATCAAGGTGAAATTGGGCAACCGCTTTATAATTTTGTCGTGGTTGTTGATGATATTGATATGAAAATTACCCAGGTGATTCGGGGTGAAGATCATATTTCTAATACCCCTAAACAAATTTTGCTTTATGAAGCGTTAAATGCAGCTATTCCTGAATTTGGTCATACACCATTAATTTTGAATGCTGAGGGACGTAAATTATCAAAACGGGATGGTGTTACCTCAATTTCTGATTTTAAAACAATGGGATATACCCCCGAAGCGTTAGCGAATTATATGACGTTATTGGGTTGGACTCCCCCCGATGCCACTCAAGAATTATTTACTTTAGAAGAAGCCGCAAAACACTTTAGTTTTGAACGGGTGAATAAAGCCGGAGCCAAATTTGATTGGGATAAATTGAATTGGATTAATAGCCAATATCTTCATAAAATGCCCATTCCCGAATTAACAGCTTTATTAATTCCCTATTGGCAAGAAGCGGGTTATCAATTTGACTCTAATTCAGATCAACCTTGGTTAGAACAGCTTACGGCATTAATTGGCCCTAGTTTAACGACCTTAAAAGATGCCGTTGAAATGAGTCGATTATTTTTCACCCAAACCCTAGAGTTAGACGAAGAAGCAAAAACGCAATTACAACAAGAAGGTGCGATCGCAATTGTGCAGGCAATTCAGGATAAAATAACCCAACAACGGGATCAACCCTTAACATCAGATGCTGCGAAAGCAATGATTAATAGTGCGATGAAAGAAACAAACGTCAAAAAGGGTTTAGTGATGCGATCGCTCAGAGCAGCTTTGATGGGAACAATGCACGGCCCAGATTTAATCGAATCTTGGTTATTGTTCCATCAAAAAGGGATTGATTTAATTCGTTTTCAAACTGTTTTACAGGGTTAATTTTTAACGAGGCAGATATCATGGCAAATTCTCCCAGATCTCGCAAATCATCCGATGCTAAAGGCAATTCTTCCCAATCTAAAAAACCTAAGCCTACCGTGAATTCAACACCCGCCCAAGCATCTGAAGCAGAAACGGGAGCTAATTCCCCCCTATCCCCATCTTCAGAACCTCCGGTTGCTGAAACTCCCGTTGAGGAGTCTGTCACCCCAGCAGAACCCATCACGGATGAAGCAATTGTAGAGCAGGTGCTTGAAGAGTTACCCCCGGTGGAAGAACCGACACCGGAACCTGTAGCCGCCGAACCTCCGGTTGTGGAAGAACCGACACCGGAACCTGTAGCTGAGGAACCTCCGGTGGAAGAACCCACATTAGAACCGATAACTGATCAAGCGATAGTGGAACAGGTTCTCGAAGAGTTACCGCTTGTAGACGAACCCACACCGGAACCTATCGTTGAGGAACCTGTAGCAGTGGAAGAACCCACACCGGAACCTGTCGTTGAGGAGCCTGTAGCAGTGGAAGAACCCACACCGGAACCTGTCGTTGAGGAGCCTGTAGCAGTGGAAGAACCCACACCGGAACCTGTCGCTGAGGAACCTGTAACGACGGAAGCAGTCGTGGAACAGGTTATTGAAGAGTTACCTCCAGTCATTGAACCGACACCGGAACCTGTGACGGATCAAGCGATAGTGGAACAAGTTCTCGAAGAGTTGCCTCCTATCGTTGAACCCGAACTTGCTGAACCTCAACCCCAATGGGTTAATACTTCAGCAACGGAGGTTTTATTCAATGCTGAACCCGTGACAACCCCTGCCACTAAAGTTGAGGTGGTTATTGATTCTCCAACTTCATTCTCTTATGATTCTGTTAACCAATCCTTACAACCTATGAAAGAAGAAATTCTCGCGTTTTTATCTCAACTTCCCGAAAATTTAGGAGGTTTCTTTAAGGAATACAAGCGTCCTTTAACCACAGTGGGTTTATTAATTGCCCTCTTAGTTACCTTTAAAATTTTAACGGGATTAGTGGAAATTATTAATGAAATTCCTCTAATTAAACCCACGTTTGAAACCGTTGGTTTGGGATATTCAGCTTGGTTTATTTATCGTTATCTGTTGAAAGCAGAGACTCGCAAGGAACTCAGTGCCGATTTTAATACCCTCAAAGAAGAAATTCTGGGTAAAAAATCATAAATAAAACAGTTCCAACAATGACTAATGCAACTCTAAAACACTTAGCATTGGGCGTTGTGATGATGACGGTTGGGGGATTACTGCCTCGTTCAGTTCAAGCTCAACCGTTTAACGCCGCATCCACCCCCATGTTTGAAGATATTACCCTGAGTCCTCAGTTTAGCCCCGACCCGATGCTAATTCGAGGATTAAGTGGGGGGCCAGCTTTAGCAAAAGATATCGCCGGACGAGAAGACACTCAAACCGGAACTTGTCAGGGTTATGTTGATCAACAACCGGATCATACGTTGATTTTAACCAGTTTTTTTGATTATTTAAAACTTCAAGTCCAAAGTAGTGAAGATACGGTTTTAGTCATTCGCGGGCCTGGAGGAAGCTGGTGTAGTGATGATTCTAAAGATATTAATCCTAGTATTGAAGGTCAATGGTTATCGGGAAAATATGAAATTTGGGTGGGATCTTATAAACCGAATACCTATCACCCCTATGTAATTTCAATTACTGATAAACAATAGTGTCGGCTTAAACCCTTGTCACTCTAACGATTACGATCGCCACTTTAATTTTATAAGACAAAAACTGGGGGGACTCAGAAACCGGGTTTCTGCCTTAATCTTTGCTGCATAACAGAAAGAGAGCTTAAGAAACCCGGTTTCTGCAATCAACCCCTGAAATCCATTTCGGGCGTAGGGGCGAGGCGCGCCTCGCCCCTACAAAGTTTTTGTTAAAATCAACCTGGACTAGAGGTGTTAAAAACTAACACTGTTGCCACCCAAATCGGTGTTTTTCCTTCAGCAAAAACTGCCCCATCTAAGGTATAAGCATGACCTTTTGTATCAACCCAACCAATACATTTATCATGGGCATCATAGACCTTCATATCAGCGCCTAAACAGCCGATATAATGGTCGCCCGTGTTATAAAATTTTTGCCCCTCAATATGTCCGGCTTGTCCGCCACTATCCCAATAAACATCACCATCTGCAATCTGTTGATGGGGGTCAATTTCTAAAGATTGTATTAAATTATTAAAGATAGAATCTAGGTTATGATCGTCGCCATTTTCGAGAGGATTATTCATGGCTATGATCCAAAATATTTAACTTTTTATTATAACGTAGTCATCATTTATTTAACAAGGAATGAACTGTCTAACAAAACTTCTAAACGCTTTTAACGTTGCAGTTTCTCCGTCGATTAAACTTTGACGAATATATTGAGGAATGATTTCTAAAGGTAGCCAAGGAAAATGTAAACTTTGAGTGACTTGCTGATAAGATTGAGTCGTTTTATCTAAAATAAACACTTCTAGTTTTCTGCCATTATAACGCCACAGTTCAGGAACTCCAAAGGCTGCATAAATTGGACGTTTATCTAAAGAACTGCTAGTGATATCAATTTCTAAAACTAAATCGGGTGGGGGGTCTGATGCTAAATCAATATTCTGTTGATTTCTAACTAACGGTTCATTTTCTAAATAATAACAAGAATCCGGTTCTGCACCTTTTAAGACTTCTTCTCGTTTTAAGGTTAAAGATCCCATTTTTTTAAGATTTAGGTTTAATTCATCAGCTATAGCCCGAATTAAATCATCAATAAACCGATTATTATTTTCATGTTCTCCTAATGGGGTCATAATTTCTAATACTCCCTGATCATAATATAACCGAGCCGAGCGATTATTTCCTAAATCGGTTAATAAATTGATAAACGTTTTCCAACTTACCTGTTTTAACAGGGTGCGTTGTTCGGGTAGAACTAATGTTGCTATTGTCATGGTATTTAACCTTACTTGTTCAAGAACGCATCAACTGTCTAACAAAACTTCTAAACGCTTTTAACGTTGCAGTTTCTCCATCGATTAAACTTTGACGAATATATTGAGGAATGATTTCTAAAGGTAGCCAAGGAAAATGTAAACTTTGAGTGACTTGCTGATAAGATTGAGTCGTTTTATCTAAAATAAAAACTTCTAGTTTTCTGCCATCATAACGCCACAATTCAGGAACTCCAAAGGCTGCATAAATCGGTCGTTTATCTAAAGAACTGCTGGTGATATCAATTTCTAAGACTAAATCAGGGGCGGGGTCTGATGCTAAATCAATATTCTGTTGATTTCTAACTAACGGTTCATTTTCTAAATAATAACAAGAATCCGGTTCTGCACCTTTTAATCGTTCTTCTCGTTTTAATGTTAAAGATCCAAATCGTTTAAGATTCAAGTTTAATTCATCTGCAATTACTCCGATTAAACACTCAATAAACCGATTATTATTTTCATGTTCTCCTAATGGAGTCATAATTTCTAATACTCCCTGATCATAATATAAACGAGCCGAACGATTATCTCCTAAATCGGTTAATAAATTGATAAACGTTTTCCAACTTACCTGTTTTAAAAGGGTGCGTTGTTCCGGTAAAAATAAAGTAGATGTAGTCATTGTGGGTTTACCTCCATCTATTTAGGATAACCTCAAATCAGGGGTTTGGCAATGCCAGAAATTTTAAGCAAGTGATAACGCTTATTTTATCTCCGAGGTTATCAACACCATTTTTATTCCTAGTCTAACAGATCATGAATAAAATTTAGCCTTCCTGCAATTAAAAACCGGACTGTTTTACTACCTGAATTGCCTTTCTCCGAACTTCTAAAATTTGACCAATCTCACGCGCAAAACTCGGTTGACGTTCAATCATTTGATTAACAACAGTCGAAGGAATAATCATCACTTCTAAATCTTCAATAGCCGTTACAGAAACTGTACTAGGTTCACCCGAAAAAAGAGCCATTTCCCCAAAAAATTCTCCTGCTTTCAGTGACAATACTTCGCATTCAGTTCCCCAAGCATCCGGGGTTGTTAAAAGGGCTTTTCCTGAAATAATAATATAGAGATCATTACCGGGATAGCCTTGCTGAATTACTTTTTCTCCTGTACCAAAGTGATGAAGCATAACCCCTTGAGACAGATTATCTAGGTTAGTTTGTTCTTTTTTTAGGGGGACAAATACCGGAATTGATTGTAGGGTTTCAGCAAATTTTTTAGAGGGATCTTCTGCTGGAGAATTCGAGCCACGAACATGATATAACGTCCGAATTGGAAAAGGAATTTTTAAATTATTGCGTTGGGCGGCATACCAAATTCGAGTCATAAATCGATCCCGAATTTTTTCCAATTCGCTATAGTTTTCAATAAAAAATTTTACTTCATAAGTTACACTAGAATCATCATAACAAAGGGTAAAAATCTGCGGTTCGGGTTCGCTTAAAATTCCCTGAGTTGAAAGGGCTGTACTTTTTAAAACTTGTTTGGCTAAATTGGGTGGATCATTATAGGAAAATCCAATTTGAATCCGTTCTGCATGAAGGCGTAAGGGTTGGCTAAAGTTATGAATGGTTTCTCCACTAATCACTTTATGGGGAATTACAATCATTTCCCGATCAAAGGTTTGTAGGCGAACTGCACGCCAATTAATATCAATAACTTGTCCGACCGTATCTCCTACTTTTAACCAATCTCCAACGGTAAATGGACGCTCAAATAACAGTGCAATTCCTGACATAATACTACCTAATGTATCTTGAAGGGCTAAAGCAATGACGATGGAACTCACCCCCAATGCGGTTGCTAAACCTGCTAGATCCGCATTCCAAACACTTGATAACGCGATCGCAGTTCCTACCAAAATCAAAAATAGTCGAGAAAGATCAATCAGAAGTTTAGGAAATCTCGCCCGCCAAGTATCAGCTTCTGCTTGTTCAAACAAGATAACATTCAGTAAAGAAAGTGCAGCATGAATCACAAAAATCCATAACAATGTTTGAACTGTTTTGATTAAATTGCTATTAGGATCAAGTTTAAGAACATACTGCATAAACAGCATGAACACCAGCACAGGTAAGACTAAATTTCTGACTACCTGTAACGTTGTTGCTAGAGGTTTACCCCGTCTTTTAAGACGATGAATTATTTCTCCTAAAACGATGATTAAAAAAGGAAACCCTACAGTAAGGATGATTGACCAAATAAATAAATTACTTTGAATCATTGTAAAGTTAATTGATATCAGTTATGGGATAGGAAATAGATATAAGTTTAAATTTGTAATAGCGTATCATCTTATTTATAAAATTCCTAAACCCTCAACTTCTATGGCTGAGTGTTTATTTTTCAATAACCAACCATTCAATTTAGGTTTACCATTAACTTCTGGCTCAGAGATAGGTTCAAACTGATACAGATCCTGAAGCCGACGATAAACGGTCTGAGAAACTAAAATTCTTCCGGGTGGACAGGCATTTTTGAGGGCTGTAGCCAGGTTAATTGTATCACCCCAAACATCAAAAATACAGCGATTTCGACCCACAATTCCCGCAATAATATCTCCAGCGTTAATACCAATTGAAATATTCAAGGATAATCCTCGTTCATGGCTAAATCGACGCACAATAATCAAAATTTCTAAAGCAACATCAAGGGCGCGTTTATCGTGATCCAGATAAGGAATTGAAAGTCCACAAACAGCTAGATAACTATCTCCAATTGTTTTAATTTTTTCCATCCCATATCGTTCAGCAACTTCATCAAATGCAGTGAATAAATCATTTAAAATAGCGACGGATTCATTAGCACTTAAGGAGCTAGATAGTTTAGAAAATCCGGTTAAATCGCAGAACAAAACAGCAACATTTGATACATCTTCAGCCATATCTTTGTTTCCCCGTTGAAACCGTTTTGCGACTGAAGTAGGAAAAAGACTTAACAATAATTCTTCATTTTCTTGATTTTTTTGTTCTACCAGTAAGGTTTGAGTTTGTAGATTCCGTACAATTTTATTAAAGGATTTTGCCAATTCTCCAAATTCATCTTCTGTTTCTAAAGGTACGATCGCATCAAGTTGTCCAGTAGCGACTTTGCGGGTTCCCTTAATCAGTTGATTGATCGGGTTCACAAATAAATTGGCTAAAACCATTGCAATTAATGTTACCAATAACATTAATAATGTCGCTGAAATTAGAATTTGATTCCGAAAAGAATAAATCGGAGCATAGGCTTCTGATATATCTATTTCTGATAAAATCACCCAGTCTAATCCATCAATCCGAAGGGGTGCAAAGGAACTCAAAACCGGAATGTTTCGATAGTCTCTAATCCGTCGAGTTCCTTGCTTACCATTTAACGCATCAGCAACGGCTTCTGTTCTTACATATTGTTGTAAAATAGACGTACCATATTGATTAATTCGGTTGATTTCTGTCTCACTCATTCCTAATGATCTCAATGCTTTAGCATAGCCTTTTGGATCTTGTACTAAAAACCTCGAAATGGAACGCATGAGGGTATCTCGTCCGACTAAATAGGTTTCCCCTGTTTGACCTAAACCATCGCTTTCCCAATGCTGATTACCCGTCATCACATGATTAATTTCATTAACCGGAAGTTGAAAAGCCAACACCCCAATTAGCTCAGATTTATTCAAAATAGGAGCCGCGATAAATGCCGCTGGAGCACCATAGGAAGGAGCATAAGCTTGAAAATCAATGATTGTGGCATAATCTCTTGATTGTGATTCTTTTACCTTCTGAAATAGATCAGCAAGATTACTATTTTGATAGGGGCCGTTTTCTAAATTAGTTGTAAAGTCGGTTTCTTTAAAAACGGTATAAACGATATTTCCTTGGGGATCAATCAGGAACATATCGTAATAACCAAACTTCTGAATAATATTGCGAAAAATAGGGTGATAGCGAGCATGAATTTGGCTATATTCGCTCCCATCTTTGGCATAATCTAAGGCTTCTTTTTTACCGACTGGATGGGGATTATCAGCGATATAATAATATTGTAAATAACGCGAAGCAATTGTTTTGGGTAGATAGGATTCTAAAATCGGTGAACCTTCTTCAGTTTGGGTGAGGCGGGGAAGAAATTTGTTACGGTAGTAAGTGATTAATTTGGGGTCAAAACTCTGGGAAATATTAATAGTTTGGAGTTGAGGATAAGCCGTTGCAAATTCTTGCATCGCCGCGATGATTGCTGGATCTTCGCTCAAAGTTTGGGTATGATTGCGAATATTTTTAAAGTAGGATTCAATTTGGTAGGCTTTGGACGCGCGAACACTCGTTAACTGATTAAAAACTCGGTGTGTTAGATTTAATTTTCCACTCCGATACCCTAAATAAGCAGTAACTAAAATTGAACAACTGCTGACGGCTAGCAGCATCATGATCAGTTTGGATTTGATACTGACAGAGGTGAGCGATCGCATAATTAAAAAAGTCAAGATAGAGTTTACCTCCATCAATGGAGTATAACCTAAGATTTCAGAACACAATATGTCCTAATCAAAGCTGACCTATTATTATTGTTTTTTTTTTAATTATCAGCAGCACAAGCTACAATTAGAGAAGAAATCAGATGATTCTATTTCTCCGTATCACGATGCGATTAAAAAGCTAATAAATTATTAAATAGGAAATCAAAAATTATCTGATTTTCCCTACCTTCTTCCTCTTCCAGAAAGAAGAATAGGGAAGTTATAAAATTAAACTGTTAACTGTTCTAAAGCATTTTCAACCGCTTGTAACGCTTGATTTACTTCCTCCTCCGTCACAATTAATGGAGGTACAAAACGCAACACTTTAGGCCCAGCCGGAACTAATAATAATCCCGCTTCCATTGCCACTTTTACGACTTCTGGAGAGGTTAATTCCACATCTTCTTTTAATTCCAAACCATTAATTAAACCCCAACCTCGGACTTCCGCAATTAAATTCGGATATTTTTGAGCAATTTCTGTTAATTTGCTGCGAAGTTGTTCACCTCGTTTCTGTACATTTTCCAGAATATTTTCTCGTTCTATTGTTTGACAAACCGCCAACGCCACCCCACAAACAAACGGATTTCCGCCAAAGGTAGACGCATGACTTCCCGGTTCAAAAACATCACAGAAGGCTTTACACATCATCGCGCCAATGGGAATTCCACCCCCCAAACCCTTCGCCGAAGTGAAAATATCGGGTTCAATTCCTAAGTTTTCATAACCCCATAATTTGCCACTGCGACCCATGCCAACTTGGACTTCATCTAAGATTAAAAGAATACCTTTTTCATCGCAAATTTGACGAATTTTTTGGAAATATTCAATATTCCCAGGACGCACACCGCCTTCTCCTTGCAGTGCTTCTAACATAATGGCGGCAACCCGTCGTCCGTCTTTATCAACTTCGGAAATTGTCGCTTCTAAAGCTTCAATATCATTATAAGGAATATAAACAAATCCGGGGACTAAGGGACTAAACCCTTTTTGATATTTGGGTTGTCCGGTCGCTGTAATTGTTGCTAATGTGCGACCATGAAAACTGGCATGGGCGGTTAAAATAACCGGGTCTTCAATATTGAGTTTGTCATGGGCATATTTTCGGGCTAATTTAATCGCGCCTTCGTTTGCTTCCGCCCCAGAATTACAGAAAAAAGCTTTATCGGCACAGGAATGATCGGTTAACCATTTGGCTAATTCTCCTTGCACAGGAATATAATATAAATTAGAAACATGGTGCAAAGTTTTAATTTGCTTTGTTACCGCTTCAATTAAGGCAGGATGGGCGTGTCCCAGGGTACAAGTTGCAATTCCGGCGACAAAATCCAAGTATTCTTTACCCTGTGTATCCCAAACCCGACACCCTTCTCCCCGCTCTAATGCAATGGGGAAACGGGCGTAAGTATTCATGACATGAGAATTAAAGTCATCAATACTAAAATGATTGGTAACAGGGGGTTCTTTCACTAAGGTTTCTGGACTCACAAATCACTCCTGAACTCGGTTGGTGTTTGATTCTCAATTTTAGGGTAAATTTTTCATTTTAGGGGGTTGTTTTGTTAGAAGATCCCTATAATTTATATTCTAAGGGTTCACAAAATTCATTAATTCCCGATTTTACCGCATAAAGAACAACGGGAGTAATTAATAATGCAGGACATTGATTTTCTGCAATTAAAGATTCTACCATCGCTTTAATATTGCCTTGAATTAATTCTTCTCGGAGGTCTTTATTACACAAACTCACGCGATATCGTTTCGCTAACCCATCTAACCAATTTTCCGAAGTATCGGGTAATTGCCCAACATGAATTGCCATTTCTATAGCCGCATCTTCGAGATCTCCTTCACAATCTTCAATTCGATCTAAAGCTTCTAAAGCAACAGAATATTCAGCCAGTTGTGAGCGAAATTGAGCAATTTCTTGAGACGTTAGAATAATCATAACTAACTCGTTAAACTTCAGGAACTTAATGGGTATTGAAACATGATATCAGGATCAAACCAAGCGGTTAGGGCAACGGCTAAAGCATCAGCAGCATCATCCGGTCTAGGAATTTCTGTTAAATTCAGTTCCCGTGCAACTGCTTGCTGAACCTGATATTTATCCGCATTGCCATGTCCTGTCAAAGCCTTTTTAACTTGACCCGGAGTAAACTCAACTAAGGGAATCTGATGTTGAGCTAAGACTAATAATAACACTCCTTTTGCTTGAGCAACAGCAATAGTATTTGCCATGCGATAAAAAAACAGCTTTTCAACAATCGCTAAATCCGGTTTGATGTGGGTTAATAACTGATTTACATCATCATAAATAATACATAACCGTTTCCCTAATTCCGTTTTTGCTGGTGTTTTAATTACTCCAAAATCAATCAGAGAAACCGCTTCTTGTTCCTGAGTTTTATCATTAATTTGACATTCAATTGCCCCAAATCCTAATATTGCTAACCCCGGATCAAATCCTAAAATTATTTTTTTCATCTAAAAACTGCTATAAGTGGCTCCCGGTTTGATCCCCCCTAACCCCCCTTAAAAAGGGGGGAACCGAAGTTATAAAATCCCTGGTTTTTTTCTAGTTGGGAAAGTTCCGATCAAAGTCCCCCTTTTTAAGGGGGATTTAGGGGGATCAGATTTCAGATGTAATCAGGGTTTTTCCACTTCAATTAACGCTACGCCCCTTTACCTGTCACTATTCGTCTGGTAAACCAAATACTTGACGGAAAACCTTCTGCACTTTAAAACCAGAATCAATCGTTTCTAAAGGATCTTTCCGCAGACGATGACGTAAACATAAAGTAATTACCCGTTGAATATCATCCAGGGTCACTTCTGTACGTCCTTCAAAAGCGGCTAAGGCTTTTGCCGCCCGGTTACTAACAATATCTCCCCGTAAACCATCCACATCTAATTCTGAACAAATTTGAGAGATTTTCACCCGTAAATCATAGTCAATTTGCACAGAAGAAAGCAGGGTTTGAGCCTCTACAAGTTTATGTTGTAATTGGTGTTGGTCGTTAAGATGATTTTGTAAAAAAACTTCAGGATTTTGATCAAAAGAAGTCCGTTCTTCAACAATTTTAACCCGCAAATTCGGCTCTTTTACGGTTCTAATTTCGGCGTGCATTCCAAACCGATCTAATAATTGCGGACGTAACTCCCCTTCTTCCGGGTTTCCAGAACCCACTAACACAAACCGTGCGGGGTGACGGATAGAAATTCCCTCCCGTTCAACGGTATTCCAGCCACTCGCCGCCGAGTCTAACAATACATCAACCAAGTGATCATCGAGAAGGTTAACTTCATCCACATACAAAATACCCCGGTTAGCCTTGGCTAAAAGTCCCGGTTCAAAGGCTTTTACCCCTTCCGATAAAGCTTTTTCAATATCAATCGTACCGCAAACCCGATCCTCGGTGGCCCCCAACGGTAGATCCACCATGGGGACTTTTTTGCGGGACACGGGAACATCCTGATGCTGACTCAACCGTTCTCGGACGTTATCACTCATCAATTCTGCGTCGGTGGGATGACTATTAAACGGGTCATCCGCAATGACTTCAATTTCAGGGAGTAGGTCGGCTAAGGCGCGAATGGTGGTTGATTTCCCCGTCCCGCGATCCCCCATAATCATCACACCACCGATCTTCGGATCGATAATATTTAAAATCAGAGCCAGTTTCATTTCTTCCTGGCCGACAATTGCGGTGAAGGGAAAAACAGGACGACGAGCCAGGTTGACCGTTGTTGGTGTTAGATTTGGGGTGACGACAGTTGAACTCACAGTTTACTCTCAATTTCTAAATATTACCGTAATTTATTTTTGCACATTCAGGGGACAATGGATTCAGTGATCGGTCAAACTTCAGCCATTAAAAATTATTTCATGTTTATTTAATCTTTTTAAAAATGCTTAAACATCTCTATGAAAAAGATTTCCAGCTTTGGATTCAACAAACTATTGAACAATTACAGCAGCAAAATTTTACCGCTTTAGATGTGGAACATTTAATTGAGGAGTTAACCGAGTTGGGGAAATCGGAAAAAAATCGTTTTGAAAGTAATTTAATGGTTTTGCTGGCGCATTTACTCAAGCTAAGGGTGCAAAAAGATGCGCCAGAAATGATGAAAGCAAGTTGGTATAATTCCGTTGATGAACATCGTCAGTGTGTTCAAAAGCAACTGCAACAAACTCCTTCATTAAAATCCTTTTTCACCACAGCTATTCAAAACGCCTATATTGATAGTCGTTGGTTAGCGATTAAAGAAGGAAAACGCGCTCAATTTGGAGTTCGTATTCCTCATGAAGAAGAATATCCTAAAGTTTGTCCGTTTTCAATTGAGCAAATTTTAGATGAAGATTTTTATGGTTAAAAATTCCTAACTAATAAACCGGGTTTCTAGGGAAGAAAACAGCCGGAGAAACATGAAAAAATTCAGCCAATTCTTCAATATGTCGTTTCGTGAGTTCTCGTTTTCCGTTTAAAACATCCGAGACAATAGATTCTGTTTTAAAAATAGAAACTAAGTCTTTTTGACGTAATCCATTATCTTCTATTAAACTTTTGAGCAATTCTACTCCATAAATATCAGGAATGGGTTCTTGTTGTTGTTCATATTCATACACTAAAGCACCTAACACATTCAAATAGTCTTTCTCATCTTGACTTAGTTTCCCTTTATCTAATAATTTATCGATAATAGTTTGAGTCAATTCTAATTCTGCCTCAGACGTTATGGGACGCGGAGGAAAATTTGCAAGCAATTTAATGTAATCATTATAAATTAGCATTTTTAAACGAGTGCAACCTTGATCTTGTAGTTGGGTCAGGTGCGTGCGCTTTGCTTACGCACCCTACGGATAAAATCAGACTTTTAGATGTTTGTCAAGTTGTCTTTACTAAAAGTTGAAAAGTTGAGAGATTAGTGTTAAGTTCTTTGTAATATCCAAAAATTAGCGAACTTTCAACACCTGAACGAAATCACCCGCTTTAACTTCAGATTGACCAATGGGTAAAACCGCTAACCCTGTTGTTTGTGCCAAATTAATTAAATTACCTGAAATCTGACTTCCCGGTGCTAATTGAAATTCATATTCTCCCTTGACTAATTGTAATTGACCCCATAAATAAATTTCTCGTTTCCCTCCTCCTTTTAACTCTTGAAGCGATCGCGCTTTCACAAATTCAGGTTGCCAAAATTGCGGTAATAAGCCCGATTTTTTCTTAATGACAGGTTGCACAAATCGCCAAAAAGTAACTAACGCTGAAACTGGATTTCCGGGTAAACCAAAATATAAACAATGGGGAAAACTCGCAACGGTTAACGGTTTTCCGGGTTTAATTGCTACGGCTTGGATATGAATAGTTCCGCCTAATTCGGTTAAAATTTCCTCAACATAATCATAATCTCCAACCGAAACGCCCCCCGTTGATAGGACAATATCGGCTTTTTCTAGGGCGTGAGCGATCGCATTTTTTAACACCTCTCGTTGATCAGGAATAATGCCAAAAGAAATCGGTTCAGCCCCTAAATTTGCTACCACCGTTGCTAAAGCATACTGATTAGAATCTACTAACTGTCCCCGCTTCAACGGTTCATCTGGAGTCACTAATTCATCTCCTGTTGATAATAACGCCACCCGTAACCTTCTATAAACAGGAATATGAGTACATTGAGCCGCTGCTAATACTGCAATTTCTGGTGCTTCTAAGGGAATTCCAGGTATTAACAAAGGTTCCCCAGCTTTATAATATGATCCTTGATAGCGGATAAAGGCATGGGGTTCTGGAGTCGATAAAATTTTAACTCGATTTCCTAGCCGTTCTGTCTCTTCTTGAATTACAATTGTATCCGCACCTTTAGGTAAACAAGCTCCTGTAAAAATTCGCGCCGCTTGTCCGGTTTGGATGGTACATTGGGGAGCATATCCGGCTGGAATTTCTTCAATAATTTCTAATTCTTGAGGATGGTCTATCGAAGCATTCACCACATCTTCATATCGGACTGCATACCCATCCATTGCCGAATTATCCCAATGGGGAAAATCTAATTGACTGACTAAAGGTTGAGCTAAAACTCGTCCAGAGGCAGTTAATAAACCGACAACTTCTTGATCAGATTCACCATCGAGAGGTTGTGCTAAATTTAATAGAATTGATTCAGCTTGGTCTACAGGTAACATTCTGTTTTCTCCCAATGATTAAGGCAATATTTTAAAGGATTTTATTGCTATAACTCTGAATATTATCCCATTCTAAGAGAATTTACGCCCAGGAAGAGGAGAAAGGGCGCGAGGAGATGGATTATCTTCAACCGTCAACAGCCAGTAGGAACGGGCGATGGCGTGTCTCTACACCGTCAATTGTCAACAGTAAACCCCCTCTGCTTCCCATTTTCCGTGACACAGATCACAAAAATATACGAAATTGATCATCGTTCTTGCCCGTTAAATATCACTGAAATTAATTACAATATCGATCATAATTAGACCAATCTCAGGTGAACAGCGAATACATAAAGCCAACTTCTGAGTTTTACAATAAAAATTTATAAACTCCCTCGCTTTAATGTAACTCCTATGAAACCAAACCGTAGCAAAAGTATCATTCCTGATCCGCAAGATTGGATTACAGAGCATTATGTGTTGGCAAGTTTTGCCCATACGTTGAGCACGCTTAAGCATCTTTTAGGGGATGAAGAGACTCAAGCCGATCCTGAAATTTCCTATACTCATGAAGGAGAATTAGTGATTGGCACTGAAACGATCAATCTTTTAAAAGAAAGTTATGGAGATGATCATTGGCGTTATCTCGAAACTTATCTTTCAGCCTGTAAATTTTAAATCAACCCAGATTCAGAATTGAATTTCCAGGGAAAAACACTGCCACAGAAACCTGAAAAAACCTGGCAATTTCTTCTATTTGTCGCTTCATAATATCTCGTTGTCCATTTAAAGCATCCGATACAATTCATTCTGTTTTAACAATAAAAACCCATCCCCTCATCCCTAATCCCCTTGTCCCCTTGTCCCCTAATCCCGTTCAGACATTTGGGAATTTGTCAAGCTTTCTTAAAGAAACGTTGCAAACTTGTTGAAGTTGTGTTAACTTTTATGTAGTTGACTCAAGCAAACAGGAGAGTTATTGATTATGGAAAGCAAAGACACCAAGTTTGGGTTTACAAACTTCGCAGAAACTTGGAATGGCCGTTTAGCCATGTTAGGGTTCGCCATTGGTTTAGCAACGGAATTAATGACAGGCCAAGGAATTCTATCTCAACTCGGCTTAATGTAATTCTTCTAATTGTTTCGACAATACTCAAAGGGTCTGGGAGTGAATCTCAGAATCCTTGAGTTAAAAACCCTCTAAAAAGCAAGAATCCCTCAAATGTGTAGTGTTTGGGGGATTTTTGTTATTGACAATAGATTAATAGTTTACAGACGGAATTAAAATTAACCCAAGTTAATTTCTTCCGGCATATAAAATTTGTACAAGCGCCATAACCCCAGTACAATTAGTAGCTGAATGCCCCAATGTGCAAAGGCAAAACCCCAAATTAAACAGACAAGCCCACTAACTCCCGCTAACACAAAAGGGATATCGTTAGAGGTTTGTGTATAGACCCAGATGGAAGCTAAAGCAAAGGTCAGAAGCATAAGATAGACTGAGGGCATGGTCTTCACCTCCTAGGTGAGTTGCATATAGTCTCCTGTTAGAAGTACCAGGTGGACTACACTATTAAAGATAAAAGTAAAACATGAAGATCTTGTGAAGGAAATTCAAACAGTGATAGAATTTTGTATTTTGTTACAAAAGTTAATAGTTTACCGAAAAAATTAGCTAAAAAAACCTTTAATTCAGAGTCCATCCTAAAATTTTAGCCACCTGTTCTGCCAAAGCCAAAGGTTCAAAAGGTTTCGTAATTAAACCACTGACTCCTAATTCCTTGAAGTTGCGTTGGTCAGCAGATTGAACTTTAGCGGTCAGTAAAATCACAGGAATTCCTTGAGTTACGGGGTTAGCTTGTAACTGCTGAAACGTTGCTAACCCGTCTAATTCGGGCATCATCACATCCAAAAGAATGGCATCGGGTTGATGGGTTTGAGCTTGTTGAATGCCTTCACGTCCTGAATTTGCTAAAAGAACCACCCAACCTCCCAGCATTTCTAAACTCAGTTGGGCAATTTCTCGAATATCATCTTCATCGTCAATCAGTAAAATATGTTTTGGGGTCATGGGATAAATCGTGGAAAGAGCAAAAGTTAATATTCACTTAATTTTAACGGGTCAGGCATGAGGGTCTTCTCCTTCCCCCAAAACGGGTAAACGCACAAAAAATGTACTTCCTTTACCCAAGGTACTCTCAGCCCAAATATGCCCCCCATGTTGCTGCACAATCGTACGACAAATGGCAAGTCCTAGTCCAGTTCCTCCCTTTTGGCGCGAGTCGGACGCATCTACCTGTTGAAAACGACCGAAAATCGTTTCCAGTTTATCGGCTGGAATTCCCCGCCCTTGGTCTTGAACAGCAATTAAAACTTCCTGAGAAGAACGGGAGAGGGTTGAGTGGTTTAGGGTGGCATTAAACCAAACATAACTATCAACATTAGAAAATCGAATGGCATTACTTAATAAATTGGTTAAGATTTGAATAATCCGATCTGGTGCAGCCCATAAACGCACTCCTAGGGGTTGGACTAATACATTTACCCCTGCTTTTTCCGCCATTCCCATCATTTCATTTGTCGCTTGCAGCATTAAATCTGCTAAATTACAGACTTTTTTATCGAGGGTAATTTGTCCGGCTTGCATCCGTTCTAAATCGAGAATATCATTAATTAAACGAACTAAGCGGGTTGTATTCGTAACGGCAATATCAAACATTCGTTTCGCGCGTTCCGGTTGGCTATCTAATAATCCACTGGCTAATAATCCTAAAGCACCATGAATTGAGGTTAAAGGAGTACGGAGTTCATGACTGACAACGGAGATAAATTCATCTTTCATTTTCTCCATCGCTTGCCGTTCTGTAATATCTTTAAAGGTTACCACAGCCCCAATAATTTCTCCTTGATTTTTAATGGGAGTGCTAACATATTCAACAGGAAAAGAGGTTCCATCCTGACACCAAAAAACTTCATTGGTGATATGACGAACTCGACCATCTTGTAAGGTAGAAAAAATTTTAGAACTCGGTTCTGCGGGAGGGGTCTGAGAGGATTTTCCTTGGGTGATTTTTTGCCAATCAGTCATTAACAGTTCTCTCACCGTATATCCCGTCATTCTTGCCGCTGCTGGATTTACAAAGGTAATTTTACCTTCTCGATTTAACCCACAAATTCCTTCTCCGGCTGAATCTAAAATTAATTCATTTTGATGACGCAGTTGTTCTAAGGTTTTTTCAATCCTTTTCTGATAACTAATATCACGGGAAATCGTAGAAATTCCCATAATATTTCCTTGATCATCTTTAATCGGAGAAATCGTTAAAGAAACATCAATATGCTGTCTATCTTTGCGAATATGAACCGTTTCATAATGATCAATACTGCCTCCCGATTGAATACTCGCTAGAATTTGAGGGACTTCATTAGACCGTTCAGGTAAAGTTAATAAACCCAATGAATGACCTTTCACTTCGGCTTCAGAATATCCATAAATTTGTTCAGCCCCTTGATTCCAACTAATAATTTTTCCTTCTATTGTTTTGCCAATAATAGCATCTTCTGAGGATTCTACAATGGCTGCTAACCGTTTATAAGTAATTTCCGTTTGTTTCTGTTCCGTGATATTTCGTCCTAAAATTACTAATCCCTTTCGCTCTCCATTGGGATTAAATAAAGGAATTTTAATCACATCAAAAATTTTCCAGGTTCCATCGGGTTGTGGAATGATTTCTTCCTGTTGAGAAAGCTGTTTTTTGTTCCAAGCTTCTTCATCGGATTCTTGACAGGCTATTAAGGCATCTCGATAAAGGCTTGTTCCTTGCACCTGTTCAACTAATTCCGCCAATTGTATATCGGATTTTCCGTGATAATCTAAGGCATTAAGTTGAAACACATCTAACATGGCTTTATTCGCTTCTAACCAACACCCTGAACCATCTTTAAAACAGACTAAATCTGGCATGGCATTAATTAACGTTTTCAAGCGTTCTGAGCTTTCTCGCAAGGCTTCTTCAACTCGTTGACGCTCTTGAATTTCTTCAATTAATCGTTGATTAACGGCTTGCAAGGAAGCAATAAATTGAGTTTCGGTTTGAGAATTGTTATTAATCATTTTGATAAATATTATAATGGTTTTGTAAAATTTAATAACTGAATAATGATTCAGAAAATGCTGATTTAATGAGCTAGAAACAATTAAAATTTTGTGGAGGCTTCTCGTAAGCTTTGAGTTCGCCTTAGTCGGTTTAAAATTCGATTGACTAGAATAGAGGCTTCGGTGGTTTTGGTTAAATAATCATCAGCACCGACCATAAACACTTGATGTTTAATTTCTCCATTAGTATGGGCTGTGAGAAAAATTACGGGTAAACTTTTCCAACGCGGATCAGCACGAACAACCTGACAAAGTTCAATTCCATCTAAATAAGGCATTTCAATATCTAATATTAATAAATCGGGGATAGTAGCTTCCAGAATTTCCCAAAAATGTCGCGGATCTTCAACGGTAACGGTTTGAATTCCCCAGGGTTCAAGGAGGAGTTGAAAAGTCTCTAAAATCTGGGAATCATCATCAACAATTAGAACTTTAGCATTTAAGGTACAGCTTTGACGAAGAACATCCATTATCACTTTAATGATTTGTTCTGAAGTTACAGGTTTTTGTAAAAAGGCTTTTCCTCCAGATTGAGCGACTTTAACCCGTTGACTAAAATTCTTTTGTTCTGTTAAAACAATTACGGGAATAGAGGGGGTTTCTTGGGTGAGTTGGGTGAGTAACTCATAGGAATAATAAAAATCAAAATCTAAAAACACGATGGGGGGATATTGTTTTTCCTGAGATGAGGTTTTGAGGGTGGTAATTAAGGATTGATCTGTGAGAATTTGGGTTTCAATTCCTAAATGAAAACTAGCCGTTTGTATAGAATGAATTAAGGATTGATCTTGACTTAAAATCCACACTTGATGGCTGGATTTTAGCGGGGAAGGTTGAGGTATTGCTGGGGTTGGAGGTGGAGAATGGGGAGCATTATTTTCAACTTCCTGTCGCAGTTTAAAAACTAATTGCCTAAAATGGAGGATTTGTTCAGAACTCAAGGTTTTATATTGACATAACTGTTCAATTTCCCTGGCTAAAACCGAACCTCGTCCTAAACCAAAGGTTCCTAAAGATCCGGCTAGTTTATGAGCTTCTTGTTGGGCTTGTTGTTGCAGATTAGGATCGGTTTTTTCTTGTTGGGCTGCGAGAGAAAATTGTTCTAATATGGTAATGCGATCGCAAATTTTACCTCGATACCGTTCCCAAATTTGAACAAGGGCTTGATTAAATTTAGGTTGATTTTGAGCTTGTTTTGTACTATTTTTTTTCGGTTCGGGTTGCGGAGGAGACTCTTGTTTGAGACGATATCCTAAACCATAAACCGTTTCAATTAAATTTCCGGGTGCGCCTGCACTTTTTAATTTATTTCTTAATCCTTTAATATGCGCCCGAACTGTATTTTCGGTGGGCGTTTCTTCTAAATCCCAAAGTTTTTCTATAATAATATTTAAACTAAAAACCCGTTGATGATGTTTTAAAAATAGCTCTAATAATCCATATTCTTTGGGGGTTAAATTTAAGGGATTATCTTGATAGGTTACTTCACAGGTATTCACGTTGAGACGAAGTTTTTCCCATTGTAAAATAGCGGTGGGGGTTTGTTGTCTTCGGCGTAATATGGCTCGAATTCTAGCGGATAATTCTTGAATATCAAAGGGTTTAACGACATAATCATCCGCCCCAGCATCAAAGCCTTTAACTTTATCTTCTCGATGGTGATAAGCCGTTAACAGCAGGATGGGAGTGGTAATATTTTGCGATCGCAATTTTTGACACAAACTAATCCCATCTAACTGAGGTAATCCCACATCTAAAATCATTAAATCATAACTTAATTTTTGGGCTTGTTCCCAACCTGAAATTCCATCCATGACCACATCCACAGTGTAAGATTGGTGAACTAACGCCTCCACCAAAGTCTCAGCTAGATTAGGATCATCTTCTACTAATAAAACACGCATGGAAAGGGCATAGGCTAGGGGATAAGAAGCAGAAAATCTAGGATTCTATAAAGTTAAAGTTCGTTCAAAGTTCAGAATGGTTAACTCTGAAACTTTGAACATGAAGTTAGGGATGTAACTCTTAAGGAACGGCTACAACTTCAGCAATTTCAGGAATTTTTTCGCGTAAACGTCGTTCAATTCCCATTTTCAAGGTCATAGTCGAACTTGGACAAGACCCACAGGCGCCTTGTAGTCGAAGTTGAACAATGGGGCCATCGATGTCAACGATTTCCACATTTCCCCCATCCGCCATCAGATAAGGGCGTAATTCGTCTAAAACCGTCTCTACGTTATCTTCAGTGAGTGCTAATGTTGTCATGGTTTACCTTTAGTTAATCGTGCAGAAATAGCGGTTGGATAATATCATCCTAGCGTTCTTTGTAGGGAATCGAAACGATAAATTCATCACCGAGGATCGATCACTTCCGGGTCTTAAACTCCAACGGGTTCCAGTAGTTTCACCTGGGAATAGTTAAACTCCGTTGTGAGTGGCTGACCTGCTTCTTGGGAATGAACGACTTGGCGAGTCATAATGTAATAGTTACCCAATTTCTCAAAGCTATCTTCAAACTCCAGTTCTCGAATAATTTCTTGAGTTTGGGGGTTACGGAATATGGCACTATAACGACGGGCAATGTAACCTTCTGGGGTGTTTAAACTTTCATGGGTATTAATCACAAATGCCATCCGACCCATTACACGGCTAACCCTGGAAATTTCCTGACCGCGAACGGAATAGTTTGAGCCCATTGCATCACCTTCAACGAGAATTTCCACCGCCCCCGTTTCGTCGGTTTTCCCTAAACTAAATTTATTCTTTCCATGAGCTTGTTCAAAGGAAGTTCGCTTGCGATGGGTAATGATATCTCGCAGTTGGGTATAGACACTTTGCTTGACATCTTCGTCTTCAATTCCAGTGACTTCTACACTTAAGTCGGGGTGAATCTGAATCTGACCCGTGTAGACTTCATTTCCCTGTTTAAGTTCAATATCAGCACGATAACCGGGGAAGTTAGCATCCCAAGTATAACGATGTTCGTAGGCAGTCCGAAACAGATCTAATGCGTTTTGGGGTTCCGTCATAGAATTGTTAGCGAGGAATAGCACTTTATACTCTATTATAGAATATTAAGCGGTTTATGGGTTTAGCAAAAACGAAAATCGGTTAAAAGTTTATGTTAAACTGAATAAAAAAAATAAAGAATTAAAACCTTTCCCTTATTCTTGAAAACTGCTATGTCTCAACGTCCAATTTATCTGGATTGTAACGCTACAACTCCGATTGATCCTCAAGTTTTAGATACAATGCTTCCCTATTTTACTGAATACTTTGGCAACGCTGCCAGTATTAATCATATTTACGGTTGGGAAGCCGAAGCCGCCATTAAAAAAGCCAGAGAAATAATTGCCCAAGCTATTCATGCAACTCCTGAAGAAATTGTTTTTACCAGTGGCGCAACAGAATCGAATAATTTAGCTTTAAAAGGGGTGGCTGAAGCTTATTTTAATCAAGGCAGACATATTATTACTACCGTCACTGAACATAACGCAATTCTTGATCCTTGCCATTATTTAGAAACTTTAGGATTTGAAATTACTTATCTTCCTGTAAAACCTGATGGTATCGTGGATATAGCCGAACTCAAAACCGCTATTCGTCCCGATACAATATTAGTTTCAATCATGGCAGCTAATAACGAAATTGGGGTACTGCAACCCTTAGCAGAAATCGGAGAAATTTGCCATACTCAGGGAATTTTATTTCATACCGATGGAGCTCAAGCTATTGGTAAAATTCCCCTGGATGTTCAACAGATGAATCTGGATTTAATGTCTTTAACCGCCCATAAAATTTATGGGCCAAAAGGCATCGGAGTGTTGTATGTTCGTCGGCGTAATCCTAGGGTTAAATTAGCGGCTCAACTTCATGGGGGAGGACATGAACGAGGAATGCGATCAGGAACCTTATCTACCCCGCAAATTGTCGGTTTTGCTAAAGCCATTGAACTCGCTTTATCCCAAATCAGATCAGAAAATCAACGGTTAATTCTATTGCGAGAAATCCTCTGGAAAAAATTATCAACCCTAGACGGAATTTATTTAAACGGTCATCCCACCCAACGGTTAGCCGGAAATTTAAACATTAGTGTTGAGGGAGTTGATGGTCAAGCTTTACTATTAGGATTACAATCAATTATGGCAGTGTCTTCTGGTTCCGCTTGTACCTCCACAAAAATTGAACCGTCTCACGTTTTAAAAGCATTAGGTCATTCTGATCAGTTAGCCTATGCTTCAATTCGTTTTGGTTTAGGTCGGTTCACAACAGAATCAGAAATCCATCAAGTTGCAGATTATACTGTTAATACTATTCAATCTTTAAGAAGAATTAAATCCCGTTAGAGATTAGCTGTTAACTGTTAAGTGTCAACAATCAAAATCTCCTCTTCTGCTAATTAGACTCCCGTTGTTCTAACCAACCTAAAACTTCTTCCTCCGAGTTTAAATCATAGGTTTGTCCACTTTGGGGATCATAAATATGCCATTGAATGTCACCCAAAGGATTAGAACTTGTCCAAACATACGGTTCTGATGAGGGATGGAAAAGCTCAGAAAGGTTAATCGGTTGATTTAAAAATTGCCAAATCGTTTGGAACAAATTAAATTTTTCTGTTAAATCAGGGTCAGAATAATCAAGGTGAAAACAGGTGTTGAGATGGGAAAGTTTTTGTGTTTCGGATAAATTTTTACTCCAGGAATTAACCAATCCTCGCCATAATTTACCTTGATAGAACACTGATGTTCCTTTATCGGGTGAAGGTAATGAAACCGTATCCGGGATAAGTTCTAATTGCCGATAAATTTGCCATTGAGTTTTCATACAAGACACTCCACCTTAAGAGGGTTCAGACACCACGCACAGTCCCGATCCCTCTGGAAGTGAGTATCAAGTCTGTTTCCCTCGTACTGATACTAAACAAAAAGGTATTGATTCCCTGATCTTCCCCTCCTCTTCTGATTAGAGTTGATGAGCAGGGAATACCCAATAAATACTTTTCTTCTGTATTTATTGTTACAGAAATTTTTAAACTCCTCAAGTACCTGTTAAAGTTTCTTGATAAAATCCTTAACTCCCCTCATCTCCCCATGTCCCCTCGTCCCCATGTCCCCTCGTCCCCTCGTCCCCATGTCCCCTCGTCCCCATGTCCCTCCTCACTCCCCCATCGGTTCTGCATTCAAAAATTCCCAGATATATTGATTAACTAATTCAGGACATTCTTGTTGTACCCAATGGCTACAATTAGGAATATAACGAATTTGAAAATCTCGGACATATTCTTCTGTTCCATAGGTTAATTCTTGACCCAATGCCAGATCATTTTCCCCCCAAATCATTAAAGTGGGGACATTGAGTAAACCTTGGGTTTGTTGAGTAGCAAACAAACTGGGAAAAAGATTCCGATAATAATTCACCATTGCCGTTAAAGCTCCCCGTTTAGCAGCCGCATCTTTATAAGCATTTAAGTCAGCTTCACTAAAAGTATTTTTATTAATTGCCATCTTGGTAAAAGCTTCACCCACAGTGCGATAATCATCCGCTTGTAAGTATAATTCCGGTAGAAATGGCAGTTGAAAGAAAAAGATATACCAACTTTTTAATAATTGTTGAATCGTTCCTAAACCTTGCTTAAACTTTGTGGGATGAGGAAGATTCAAGACAATTAATTTACTTAACATTTGAGGATAACGATAGGCAAAATTCCAGGCAATAAACCCGCCCCAATCATGTCCTACTAATACACATTCGTCGTATCCTAATCCTTCAATTAATCCCTTTACATCTAAAATTAATTCTTTGATAGAATAAGCCGATAATTCTTTAGGTTTATCACTCTCGTTATACCCTCTTAAATCCACAGCAACCACTTTATAAACTTGAGCAAATTCGGGAATTTGATGACGCCAAGAGTACCAAAATTCAGGAAATCCATGTAACATCAGCATCAACGGCCCTTCCCCTTGGGTGACATAATGGAGTTTCACCTGATTTGTGGTGATAAAGTCGCTCGTCCAATTTTCTGCTAAAATTGACATAAATTTCTCCGAGGGTGAATATATAATGATGATAACCTTAGATTTTAAAAAGCTCTATTCTGAGGAAAATTTGCAACCATTCATTCCTGTAGAAATAGGCAATTGTACAGATAATCAAATATTGCATAGGGTTAAATAAAATCATTCATGCTATTAGAAATTAAACCCGTAACAAATTCTGATTTATTAATCTTAAATCAGTTATATACAGAAATTGATGGGGAATCTCCTCTGTCTCTATCGCACGTTGAGCAAATCTTTGAGCAAATTCAACAAATTCCCAACTACAATATTTATATTGCATGGCTCAACGGTGAACCTGTGGGTACATTTAGCTTATTATGGATTCCTATGATTTTACATGATAGCAAATCAGCTTTAATTGATGCTGTTGTTGTCACATCTGCCTATCGAAATCAAGGAATTGGGAAAGCGATGATGCAGGAAGCCCTCAAACTCAGCCGCTCGGCGGGATGCTATAAAGCCATGCTTTCCTCCAATATTAAACGCACAGCAGCCCATCAATTCTATGAATCTTTAGGCTTTAAACAACAAGGTTGGAGTTTTAGCTTGGAACTGTAACCCAAAAGTTGATATTTTAGGGTAACTTATAAACAGGTCTTTTATCCGAACACACTCAATCCTGAACAAGATGAATATTCTGGCTGATTTTCTCTCTAAACCTGCTCAACCCAACCCCCCTCAAGTTAAAAAAAGTCGTCGAGGAATTTATATTAAATCCCCTCAAGAAATTGAAATCATGCGACAAGCTGCAAAAATTGTAGCTACGGTTTTAAAAGAAATTTCAGAGCAGGTAAAACCGGGAATGACAACGGCTGATTTAGATATTTACGCAGAAAAACGGATTCGAGAAATGGGCGCAAAACCCAGTTTTAAAGGTTATCATGGCTTTCCGGGTTCGATTTGTGCTTCAATTAATCATGAAGTGGTTCATGGCATTCCTAACCGTCGTAAAGTCATTCGCGCTGGGGACGTTTTAAAAGTAGATACTGGGGCTTATTATGAAGGATTTCATGGAGATTCTTGTATTACAATTGCGGTCGGTGAAGTGTCCCCAGACGCCGCCAACTTAATTCGAGTTGCGGAAGAAACGTTATATAAAGGAATAGAAAAAGTTAAAGCGGGAGCTTATTTACTCGATCTGGCTGAGGCGATGCAAGATTATGCAGAAGCCAATGGTTATAAAATTGTAGAAGAATTTACAGGTCATGGAGTCGGACAAAATTTACACGAAGAACCCTCGGTTTTTAATGCTCGTACCTATTCTTTACCCAATGTTAAATTGAAAGCTGGGATGACTTTAGCCATTGAACCCATTCTAAATGCGGGATCTCGATTTACCCGAACTTTATCCGATAAATGGACAGCCGTAACCGTTGATAATTCCTTATCTGCTCAGTTTGAACATACGGTTTTAGTGACCGAAACCGGTTATGAAATTTTAACAGATCGTTCTACAATTTAGCCAGACTAGAATTCAGGAGACAGGAGATCAGATGCTTAACAATTCAGGATAAAAGCAATTATTCATGTCCTATTCTGGCTGTTCCCTGTTCTCTGTTCCCTACTATCAAAAATGATTAGAATAAAAACGGTTAACTATTCTGACTCTTTTACAGAAATTAGATCAATTCGATATCAAGTCTTTGAACTTGAGCAAGGAGTTGATCCTAAATTAGAATTTGATGGACAGGATGAATTCGCCCAACATTTATTAGCTTATTTAGATGATCAACCCATCGGAACTTTGCGGATTCGCTATTTAGATGAAAACAATGCTAAAATTGAACGGTTAGCGGTTTTAGCTTCAGCCAGAGGAATGGGAATTGCTCAACAATTAATGGAATGTGCGTTAGAAGCGATCGCTCAAACTTCAATTAAAACCATCATTGTTAATGCTCAAATTTATATTCAAAATCTCTATTTAAAATTAGGGTTTGAACCCATCGGAGAACCCTTTGAAGAAGCCGGAATTCTCCATATTAAAATGATCAAAACCCTTAATTCTTATATTCCATCCTGAAATCGGTACTATGAGATAATCCCCTAAACGCCACACAGAGACGCGCCATGGCACGTCTCTACACCAGCCATTTTAATATTGTTAAATCTATAATTCTTCTACTTTCCCGGCTCTAACAATTCTATAACTCGATTCAGTTGTACCGAATGAGATGCTTTAAATAAAATGCGATCGCCTGGTTGGATAAACTCTTTTAACCGTTGTGCCATTTGTGGGTGAGCATCCGACGCCTGCAAATCCACAATTTCCACCAATGGTAAACCTCCGGCTCCGGTTGCTAAAGCATTGGCTTCTTCAAATTCGGCTAAAATAAATAATCCATCTAAATTGAGTTCCCGTACCTTGCGCCCCACCTGTTCATGGAATTCTAGCGATCGCTCTCCTAACTCTTTCATTGTTCCCAATACCGCAATCTGACGTTTTCCCGGTGTTTGGGCTAATAACTGCAATGCTGCTAACATCGATTCCAAGCCAGCATTATAGGTTTCATCTAAAATTACAATATCCTCAGCCCACTCATAGCGTTTTGCCCGTCCATCGGGTAACTGAACCGCGATCCCTTGCAGAAACGGTGCATACAAGGTTTCTGGGGACATATCCCAACCATAAATTCCCCTCAATACGGCTAATGCTGCTAAAAAATTAGAAGCGTTATGAATACCCGGTAAAGGTAAAGGCAAATTCACCCCCTCAACTCGTAGGGTTTGGGAGTCGATTAATTCGCCTCGCAGATCTCCCCCTTCCAACCCATAGGTGATTGTGGTTCCAGACCAAACCGTTGCTGCGGTATTCATTAAACGCGGTTGATCCTGATTTAAAATCGCCACACTGGTTTTAGGCATTTCTGCTAATAGTTCACATTTCGCCTCAGCAATGGCTTGTTCTGACCCTAACAGTCCAATATGAGCAGTTCCTACATTGGTAATCAATCCAATGGTCGGTTGTGCAATCTGGGTTAATTCAGCAATTTGTCCTTTTCCTCTCATGGCCATTTCAATCACCGCAAACTCATGATCAGCCGTGAGTTGTAATAAGGTTTTAGGAACACCAATTTCATTATTGTAGTTGGCTTGAGTTTTTAAGACTTTGCCTTGAGTTCCTAATACCGATGCAATTAACTCTTTGGTTGTGGTTTTTCCCACCGAACCTGTCACCCCGATTATCGGAATTTGGAATTGATCCCGCCACCATCGGCCAATCTCTTGATACGCTTTTAAGGAATTGGTAACAGCTAAAAGCGGTAAATTTGGGTGAGTTTCGGCAAAATCCGGTGTGACAATTGCAGCGATCGCACCTTGGTTAAGGGCCTGTTCTACAAAATGATGGCCATTAAATTGTTCCCCTTGTAATGCTAAAAATACTTCTCCGGGTTGAAGACGGCGGGTATCAGTTGTGATCCCAATCACGGGGGTGGAATCAGGGAAATCACAGTTCAAGGGTGCATTAATCGCTACAATTTTAGCAAGCTGGCCGATAGTGATGAGATTAGACATTCTCTGACTCTATAAATAAAATTGATCATTATTGATTACCCAAAAAAAGAGTTTAAAGCCCCGTCCTGACTTGAGCAGGCTCCGGTTAGGGCTTACCCTGGCTAATCTCTCCCATGAGGTGTACAGGCAGCGATGAAACCCTCTCTCGCCTGAACGGCAAACCCATCATCTGAAGTGGACTCTTAGAATCCACTATCTCCGTACTAATTGTGCAGAGAGTGTCAGCCTGTTATGGTATTATAAAACATCACTGATTTTATAGCCATTTTCACCGAAATGGATTATGATTTCAGCCTTAAATTGGACAGAATACCGGACTAATACAAAAGTCTATTTTTAATCGAAACAACTCCATGCAGTGGTTTCTTTTCTAAGAGACTTTTCAACAAAATGTTAATATTAGTTTTGAATGGGCTATCAGGATTGCCTGTTATCGAAGCCAGATTTTTCCAGGGTGCATAATCTTCAAGTCCTTCTAAAACTGAAAGCCCTGAAAAACTGAATCAGTTTGATTTTAAAATCAACTTGCTTCTGTTTCGTGAGCAGGATTGAAGGCGAAAAAGTGGCAAAGTCGAATCTTATTAATGAAGTCACATCGTTTCTGTAGGCTTTTCAGTGGAATTACGGGTTGCAAAGGTTACCTCGGTGAATTTTATAAGAATAGGATGGGAGGAGTGAAAACGAGCGTGTCTATGCCTTACGGCAGGCTACGCCAACAGACAACAGATGAAAAACGACTCAGGGGAATTTATTCCCCGCGAATATTTTCCTGATTTATGTTAACATAAAAGAAGGTCGAAACAAGGAGAATTCCATGATAGTTTTAGAATACAAAGTTAAAGGCAAGCTTGAGCAATTCAAAGCGATTGATCAAGCCATTCGTACAACTCAATTCATTCGCAATAAAGCGATTAGATACTGGATGGATAATTCCAGAGAATTGAAAATCGACAAGTTTGCCTTAAACAAATATTCAACGGCTCTCAGAAAAGAATTCTCTTTTGTTAACGATCTAAATTCAATGGCAGTTCAATCCGCAGCAGAGCGGGGATGGATTGCCATTAGTCGTTTTTACGACAATTGTAAGAAAAAGATTTCGGGCAAAAAAGGATATCCCAAATTTCAAAAAGACTGTCGTTCTGTTGAATATAAAACAACAGGATGGAAGTTACATCCAACTAAAAGACAAGTTACCTTTACCGACAAAAACGGGATTGGCAATCTTAAATTACTGGGGAAATGGGATCTCCATACCTACAATCTTAAAGACATCAAACGGGTGCGATTAATTCGTCGTGCCGATGGCTATTACTGCCAGTTTTGTCTGGGTATTACCGTTACCGATGTTCAACCGAAAACGGGAAATGAAATTGGACTTGATGTTGGAATTGAGTCATTTTACACAGACTCTAACGGACACCAAGAACCCAATCCCCAGTTTTTGAGAAAGGCGGAAACGTCTATTAAAAAATCTCAGAGACAAATCTATAAAAAGGTTAAGAGTTCATCAGGTAGACGCAAGGCTAGAAAAGTTTACAGCAAAAAACACTTAAAAGTAAGCAGGCAACGGAATGAACACGCTAAAAGACTAGCGAGTAACGTATGCAAGTCTAACGACTTAGTGGCCTATGAAGATTTAAGTGTTAGAAATTTGGTTAAAAACCACTGTTTAGCTAAATCAATTAGCGATGCCAGTTGGTATTTGTTCCGGCAATGGATAGAATATTTTGCAGCTAAGTTTGATAAATTAGCAATTCCAGTTGCACCTCATTACACTTCGCAAAAATGCTCTAATTGTGGGGTAATCGTTAAAAAATCTCTATCAACCCGCACCCATATTTGTAATTGTGGATGTGAGTTGCATAGAGACACAAATGCTGCAATTAATATTCTCAATCTGGCAAAACAAGCTAGGGATGGGCAATCCCGAAGTAACGCTACAGGAGTTGGAGTCTCTACTCTGGTTGGTAAAAGCCTGCTAGAGCAAATTCTGACGTAGAATGTAGAATCCCCGTCTCTTCAGAGCGGGGAGTGTCAATATACTCAATACTAGAACTTTCTCTCGTTCCTGTGCCACAATTCTATTGTGTGTTTTTAACGTTAAAGTTTAGCGAATAAGCCACTGAAGAATATTAAGGGATTTCACCAGACAAGATAACTCAAATTGAGCAGATGGGTAATCAAAAATGAACAACAATTTAGTTAATTCTTTACATCGAGCTACGGCCTTAGAGGAACAGACCATTTATGATCACTTACTCAGTCGGGTGGAAATAGATGAGCCGTATCAACTGATAGAGCGACTGAATTTATTATTTATTGAAGGATCGGGGTATCCTGATGTAGAAATCTCCAGAGCCTTAAATAAATTAGTGATCTCTAAATTAGAAGCTCAAGATTTTAATCATATTCTGAATCGCTGTTGTTATATCTTAATTAATCGTTGGCATACGTCTCCTCAACGCAAAGCCGCGATTAATAAATTAATTCAACTTTTTGATGACTCAATACCCAAAATTCGCAAAGTTTACTCCTACTCTAAAACAGTTCGTCAATTGGGGGATTTAGTCTATGAATTTACCAAAAGTGAGCAATATTTAGCTTTAAAACGGTTTGTAGCTGTTATTAATCAGCCAACTGAATTAGATTATAAAGCTCAATCTTCTGAACCTTTAAGGATTTTAATTCCTCGCTATCCCTATCTTTACAAACATTGTTTATTAAGTGAGGATAGTTCTTATGAACATCAACAGATGATTCAACAAATTCAAGCGCAAAAACAACGCAAATTTGAACTCGATTTATCTCAATATGCCGCCCATCAAATTCGACTCGCAACCATCGCCCGTCGAACTTCTATAGAAGAAGCTAAAAAATTTGCTTCCCCCATTCCTAACCCCACCCTGTTAAATAATCGAGAATTGTTTGCAGCCCTTAAACAATTTGTTGGAAAAGTAGAAGGATCACAAAGCTATCGAGATTTAGCTCAAAACTTTATGGCTCAAACTCAACCTAATCAATCTTTTCGCTCTTTTAAAGAGAGTTTATATGAATATATCACGCCCACATCAATTGATTCATCCTACATCCGTAACCAATTTAACGACAAATTGTATAAATTATTACAAAATACTATTCCCCACAGTGATGATGAAAACTTTAGTGAGTTTCTCTTGCTGCGAACTTGTAACCAAATGTTAAATTTTCTAGTGGTTGAGAGTTCTCAGAAACCGAATCATTTTGTCTTTATTGATTTGATTGCTAATGTCGGGCCAACAATGACCGTGGGGTTATTACTCAAAATTGTCTTAATCTGTCGAAAAGTCAAACCTTACCTGGAAAAACGGTTTGCTATTTTATTTAATCATTACGAGTCTTGTTCCCAAGATGGAGTGCTCTGGTTAGTCAAAGTCTTAGAAAACTTGAATGTTGCCTTAAGTGCCAACTTTGGAGGAGTTGATTTATCGTTCATCCAATAAGCTTTAAAAATCCTAATTGTATTGATCGCGACTCAACTCAATTGAGGATTCTATGTTAGAATATGGGTCGTTAATCAAATTCGGTTATGTACATTGTTTGAAGTTGCAGAAATCTCGGTTTGATGGGCTTCTGTAGGGACGGGTATGTTGCCGAAATTGAATTTTGTCCGAGTTTAAGGTTGGAGTCATTCCATGTCGATTTATGTCGGTAACTTAGCCTATGAGGTTACCTCTGGAGACCTAGAGCAAGTTTTTCAAGAATACGGTAAAGTCAGACGAGCCACTGTTCCTCAAGATAGAGAAACTGGGAAATCTCGTGGTTTTGGCTTTGTAGAAATGGTGAATGAAGCAGACGAAAACACTGCAATTGAGGCTCTCGATGGAGCAGAATGGATGGGGCGTCATCTACGAGTCAACAAAGCAAGACCCCGTGAAGAGAATGAAGGCGGTGGCGGTAAGCGACAGTCACGGGGAGGCTATCGCAATAATTCTTATTAGAACAGAAATTTAATTCCATCAATTACGGGTTTTGCCAATGGTAAGACCCGTTATTAATTTGGCAAAATAGAAAGAGTAATTGACAATAACAGTCGCGCCTGGGGTGTTAGGGCATAAACTGATGCTGAAACCGCGCGCAGAGAATTCTTTTCCTACCTATTCCCTGTTCCCTGTTCCCTGTTCCCTGCTATATAACCAAAAAATGAATCTGGATGATGAACTGAATACAACGCTGCTGAGTTTTACTGACCTGCAAGCGGAACTAAATTTACGCCATGCTCAAGATGCTTTACGCGAGATTGTTGAGCATCTGGACTTAACCCCCACAGAGCGAGAGGGTTTAGAACCTGATATTGGGGGGTTGCAGAGGATGATGGATAAATTAGACCGTACCTCTGTACAAATTGCCGTTTTTGGCATGGTGGGACGGGGGAAATCTTCGGTTTTGAACGCTTTATTAGGTCAAGAAGTGTTTATTACTGGCCCCATTCATGGCGTCACCCAAACCACCCATAAGCAGGAATGGCAATTGACTGAAAACTCTTTATCTCCTATTCCGGCGGTTTCCTATCGGATTTCTCAAATTGAACTGATTGATACCCCAGGAATTGATGAAGTTGATGGTGAAACCCGTGAACAAATTGCTCGTCAGGTAGCCCAACAAGCGGATTTATTATTATTTGTAATTGCGGGAGATATTACTCAAGTTGAATATGATGCCCTTTCTCAATTGCGGGAAGCGGGAAAACCAATATTATTAGTGTTTAATAAAATTGATCAATATCCAGAAGCTGACCGACAAGCAATTTATGAAAAAATTCGCGATGAACGGGTTAAAGAATTGTTATCTCCTCATGAAATTGTCATGGCGGCGGCTTCTCCTTTGGTGGCGAAAGCGATTCGTCGTCCTGATGGAAGTTTAAGTGCTCAATTAACGAGGGGAGAACCTCAAATTGAAGAATTAAAGCTAAAAATTTTAGAGATTTTGGATCGGGAAGGGAAATCTTTAGTGGCTTTAAATACCATGTTATATGCGGGAGATGTGAATGAAAAATTAGTGCAGCGAAAAATGGAAATTCGAGAACAAAGTGCTAACCGAGTGATTTGGAATGGAGTGATGACAAAATCCATTGCGATCGCCTTAAATCCCCTGATGATGATTGATTTATTAAGTGGGGCGATGATTGATGTGGTTCTGATTTTAACTTTATCTAAACTGTATGGAATTTCCATGACTCAACAAGGTGCAGTGGAATTATTACAAAAAATTGCCTTAAGTATGGGAGGAATTACAGCTAGTGAATTAGTGGCGAATTTTGGCTTAAGTTCGTTAAAAAGTGTATTAGGATTAACTGCACCCGTAACCGGGGGATTATCCTTAGTTCCCTATTTATCAGTTGCTATTCCCCAAGCTGCGATCGCTGGAGTCTCTTGTTATGCTATTGGACAGGTGACAAAAACTTATTTAGCTAATGGTGCATCCTGGGGAGAAGAAGGGCCGAAAGCCGTTGTTCAACATATTTTAGAAACCTTAGATGAAACTTCTATTTTGAATCGAATTAAAGAAGAATTATGGAACAAAATTAATGTTAAAAACAGAATAGGTGTGAACTGACCAGGTAACAAGAAAAGCTATAGATGTTATCCTAGATCAGGAGTTAGTCTAACTCAAATCAGGGAAATCCGTTTTCGGAGTCACGAGTTTAAATTCCGATTCTAGGGTCACAAAATAAAGCTCTACATCCAGATTAGGATAACGATGATGAATCATTGTATAAGCTTGGTTTAAATAATCGGTATGCACTTGATATTCCCGTTCTGGATTTTGATGAAGATTAGGATCAATTAAACTAGAGTATGCTCCACAATCTTCATGATCTAAAATGATCACTTTTTCAATAGAATGGAGTTTATAGGATAAATCTAATTGATCTAAAAAAACCGTTAATTCCGCTTCATGGGGAAAGCCAGACAGAGCTAAGGAAGCTCCCGCTAGGGCAGTCCAATCATATTGTTGAGGCAAAATATTAGCCAGAAATTGTTGTTCTGCCGTCATAAACCGAAAATCAATACAACTTAAGACTAAAGCTTTAGCGTGATGATTTGCAGCTTGAGCAGGTTGAGTAAATTCTAACAGGGGAATAGAAATAATAGTTGTTAAAAGCGATCGCATAAACCCCCGACGACTCAACAGATGAGAGCAATTCCCCTGACAGGAACATTTTTGAATCGTCTTAAAATCATTTTTCATGTTTGAAATTCCAGCACTTTTTCTTTAACAGGTTGTTCAAGAGAGCGAATAGCCGCATCAGTCGTTTCAAAACAATTATTTTGACCAATTTTCTCCAAAAGACCACTCCGTTCTAAACGCTGCTGAACTTGAGGCTGTAGACCACTTAAAATCAAACGACAACCTCGACGTTTTAAGTCTTGATAGATGTCTTCGAGAGCCACTAACGCGGTTGTATCAATATTAGGAACAAACCGCAGCCGTAAAATTAAATACTTGACTTGAGGTTCTTCTCGTAAGAACGTTGCAAATCGTTCCGCAGCCCCAAAAAATAGAGGGCCATCCACCCGATAAACCGCAATTTCTTGAGTTAATTCCAAAGAAATTCCAGGGGGAAAAGCTTCTGCTTCAGGAACTTTAGCCATTTCAAGCTCGCTCATCCGCTTAATAAATAAAATACTAGCCGCAATCAAACCCACTTCCACAGCCAGAATTAAATCAAAGACAATTGTGATTAACAAAGTCAGGAGCATCACCCCAAAATCAGCGTAATCTGCTCTCAATAGTAAGCCAATGGTTTCCCACTCAATCATCCTGATACTCGTCACCATCAAAATCCCCGCTAAGGCGGCTAGGGGAATTTGAGCCGCTAGAGGCGCGAATACCACCACAATTAGAGCCAGGGTAACGCCATGAATTACACCCGAAAGACGAGTTTTACCCCCAGAGCGCACGTTAACCGCAGTCCGAGCGATGGCTCCCGTCGCTGGAATTCCCCCAAAAAAGGGAACAACAATATTAGCTAATCCTTGACCAATCAGTTCTCGGTTGCTATTGTGTTTTTGGCTAACGGTCATACCATCAGCGACCACCGCCGACAGTAACGATTCAATACTCCCTAACGCGGCTAATGCTAAGGCGGGATTAATTAATTCTCGGAGTAAGCCCCAATCTTGCCAATGGGGAATACCATGAGGAAGGGGGAGAGATGGGGGAATTTCGCCAATTGTGTGAATATTGAGATGAAAATAAGTTGTTAATCCGGTTGCTAAGACTAATCCCACTAAAGAACCGGGAATCAGACGGGTGATTTTGACCCAAAATAGTTTGGTGACAATCACAACACTGGCAATACTAACGGTTGCCCAATTGATATTTTCTAAATGGCTAAAAGTAGCCAATAGACCCGGAAAAAAGTGTTCACTCCGAGGTAAATCTAAGCCGAAAAAATTATTCAGTTGACTACAAAAAATAATCACCGCAATACCGTTAGTAAAGCCCGTGGTGACCGGATGGGGAATGAATTTAACGACTTGACCTAATTTAGTAACTCCCAAGGCGATTTGAATCACTCCGGCCATTACTCCGGCAATCCAAACCTTCTCAATCCCATATTTGCTGACAATGCCAATCAGGATCACCGCCATTGCCCCTGTAGGCCCTGTAATTTGCACCTGTGACCCCCCACACAGGGCTGCCACAATTCCGGCGATAATGGCGGTATAAAGTCCTGCTTTAGGTTCAACTCCACTGGCGACTGCAAAGGCTAAAGCTAGAGGTAGAGCAACGATGGCGGCGGTAATTCCCCCGGTTAAATCACCTCGCCAAGAGCCAAAAATCCCACCTAACCCAACGGGTTGTTGTTCTGGTTTAATCACTGTTTCTGTCATTTTAATGTTGTGATAGTTATCTGCGATCTTTTAGGTTCGATCTTCAAGATTTTCCAAGGCGTCACGCACTTGTACGAGATGGTTATTGAAGACTTCTAAGGCGGCATCGAGAACCTTAAAAATCGCTGGGTCACGGATGGAGTAGAAAATATAATTCCCTTGGCGTCGAGCTTTAACGAGATTATAGCGACGCAGAATTGCTAACTGCTGAGAGACTGAAGAGGCTTCGACTTCAATCCATTGCGCGATATCGTTGACGCTTTTTTCCCCAAGGCGTAAGGTGTCTAAAATCTGGATGCGGACAGGATTAGACAGCACTTTGAAGAAATCGGCTTTGAAGTAGCTGGGCTGGAATGCCATCTGATTAACTTTAAATCTGACTATCTTCAAATGTATTCAGATAGTTTAACATAAAAAATAGGGTTTTTCACCCTAGATGGATAAGGCAGGGTTCGCAGCACTTATAGTGACAGAGGATCGGGGAATGGGGAAAATACTGAGGGTAGGTCTTTTAACGGGGTTGTTACCCCGTCAAACGTTCTAAGTCAGTAGGTATAGCAAGCCTTACCCTGTGGCAGAGTACACTGCAATTAAACGCAGGTTTTAATATGCTAATCCCACTAACTTAGCGCTTAAATCCCACATTTTTTGAGCTTTTTGATCATCACTGGCTTGGGGAGAGACTTTCTGCACAAAAGATTTGCGATCTTTCTTTTGTCGATTTCCCCAACTCCAATAGACTCCCGACTGTTTATATTCAGGATCAGCCACAACCATAGCTACGCGATCGCCCGATAATTCCTCCGTAACAAATCCCCCGGTAATGTATTTTTGAAAAATGGGGAAAATCTTCTGAAATAGGGGATAATGGTTGCGGAATAAAGCCGTTGTCGCCACACAACCCGGATACAGAGAAGTAAAGGTAATTCCGGTAGATTCATGATAACGGCGATGTAATTCTCGCATCGTTAAAACATTACAAACCTTGCTATCTTTATAAGCTTTAACAGGTTCAAATTTTTTACCATCAATCATCGTAATCGGATCTTTGAAACCTTGTTCAAACCCGTCAAGATTTCCTAAATCTGGACGGGGAGGAATTTTACCCCCTAACTCATCAGGGTTGTGGGTAACAGTTCCTAAAATCACCATTCTGCGATCAGGATAGGATGATCGTTTCATATCCTCTAACATGACATTACAGAGGTAGAAATGTCCTAAATGGTTAGTGGCTACGGTTAATTCATACCCCTCTGGACTCCATAAAGGTTCTTTAATTAAAGGCATATAAATAGCCGCATTGCAGACTAACGCATCCAGGGAACGACCCAAAGACCGGAAATTTGCAACAAACTGTTTGACACTGGCTAAAGATCCTAAGTCTATGGGAAGAATTTTATAGCTGTCGGGGGACATTCCCAGAGATTGAGCAGCCTGTTCAGCTTTAGCTAAATCCCGACACGCCATAACCACATACCAACCCTTTTGGGCTAAGGCTCTAGCGGCTTGCAAACCAACGCCCGAAGACGCTCCCGTAATTACAACTGTTGCTTGATTTGCCATAGGATTTTAACTCAATTGACCATCGTTGACTGTTTCTAGGATCTCATGTTTTACCACAAAAATAGATGTAAAGCCCGTTTGACCGTAGTGAGGTGTTCACGCCTCTGTTAGACAGCCCTGAAGGGCTTACTACAATTAAGATTCATTTTCAATATAAGGAATGGTGAAATGGAACTGACTTCCTTGATTTTTTCCAGGGGAATCTGCCCAAATTTGCCCTCCCCAGCCATTAACAATTTGTTTGCCGATCGCTAATCCTAAGCCTGTTCCACCCACACTGCGACGCAGAGAACCTTCTTCTTGATAAAAACGCTCAAATACTGCGTCTAATCGATTTGGTTCAATTCCCCGTCCTGTATCGGAAATCGTGACTTCGACCATTTGATCACCATTACATTGAGCACTAATCGTGACTTTCCCATCAGGATTTGTAAATTTACAGGCATTATCTAATAGTTTAGACAGTAATTCTACTAACCATTCGCCATCGGCTTGAACTAAAGGTAAATCTGAGGGAACTTGGGTTTCAATTCTTGGGACTTCATGGGCTACATGATGGGTCCGAATGCCGCTAATGGCTAAATCAATACATTCTTTCAATCGTAATGATTCAGGATTCCAATCCACTCGACCGCTTTCTAAATGGGATAATTTTAAAAAGTCTTGAACTAACTTTCTTAAGCGTTCAGCATCCTCTAAAGCTGTATCTAACATCACTTTTCGCATTTCCACAGGCATATCCGGCTCTTGATTTAAGGTTTCTAAACACACTAAAATCGTCGATAAAGGTGTTCTTAATTCATGTCCGGTAATGGCAATTAAATTGCTGCGGGTGCGTTCTAAAGCTTCTAATTGTTGATTTAAGTCTTCTAAATTGGCGTAGGTTTCTGCTTGAATAATCGCGGCTCCTAATTGCGTTGCGATCGCATCTACCATCGATAAATCATCTTCTTTCCAGATCGAACGATTACAATTACATTGGTGTAGTTCCACCATGCCTAAAAGTTGACCTTGGTATAAAATTGGAATCATTAACCAGCCTTGAATTTGCCATTTTTGAGCAATCTTTGTTAAAGCTTCTTCAGGTTTTGTTGGGACTAATAGCGTTTTTTCAGCCGTTTCATTGGGTTGATTGATTTTGGTAAAATTAATTTTATTGATATCATTAATATAAATTCGTTCTCGCCCTTTAACAACTTCTTTAAATAAAGGATTTTCTCGCAAAATCCAGGTTTTCCCCATCAAAGAAATCACATCATCACATAAATATTCATTAGAAATTTTAACGGAATTATCTGTTGCTTTGCAGCGATAAATTAAACAACGACAAGCTCCCATTGCTTCCCCTAATTCTTGGGTTGCCACTTTAATCACTTCTTGAGGATTCAAAGATTGCCGAATAGTAGCTGTAATCGAATTAACTAAACGTTCTTTTCGTTCTTTAGCCGCTAAGGAACGATAGACCCGTAACAGTTTATGTTGACCCGCTTGTAAATAAGTCACTAAACGATAAGCAAAGGGATCATTAAGAGAAGAACAATCTTGAGAAATCGAATTAGATTTGCTCCGAGTTGTTGTTTTTTTGCCTTTTCGAGTTCCTGAACGAATCCCCAAAATACTAAAGCCTTGTTCTACCTTTTCTGTTAATTCAGGACGGTAATGTAAAATGCGTTCAAATAGCAATTCTGCAACTTTAATACAAACTTGACGATCTGATGTCCAAATCCCTTCAAAGGGACGAGCTTGATCCATTAATAACTGTTCTGGCATCTGGGAATTTTGAACTAAATCTTCTCGTTCAATACAGACTAAACAGGTTGAATAATATTGTCCTAAAACCAATAAATTCCATTCTTGACGCAGTTGATCTTCTGGGTCAAACGCCACTGTTTCATGATGGTCAGAAGAGTTTGTAAAAGCCGTTTCTGAAGCCGCCATCACATAGACTTGGGGTGTGATTTCAGCAATTCTATAGTAACGGTGAGCTTCTTGACGATAAAATCGCTCCTGTTGAAAGGTCGCAATTACCAGAGGTTGGTCAGTTCCCGCCAAAACTTGATCCTCCATCGCATGAGATAGAGCCGTTAAAGAGGATTTAAAATAAATTTGGGGCTTTAAACTGGGCAGGAACTGCACCAATTCTGTTAGTACCGAGGTCGAGATACTCATCTAGGGTGTCTTCGTTCAGTAAAATTGAGATGAACGGCTTGTCTTGACTTTGATGCTGATGGAGTTAGATTTACCTATTTTAGTAGCAAGTTTAGCAGGTTTAGCATTCTTCCCCGTCTTGAATAGAAAAAATTAGCTGTCAGCTTCTGCTAACAGCTTGTTCAATGTCCCCAATCATGAGAGTCTTAGAGTCTAAACTGGGTTTTTCCTCTGAGGTCTTTGTTCCAAGGAACATTAATGAATTGATCATTTTCCCAGTCCGTCGGATAAATGGGGGGAATGCGAATATGATTAGAGCGAACCAGGACTAACCAACGTCCATCTTTGGTCAGATAACCCAATTCTGCAATATAATCGCGATCGCTCATGGAAATGGGAATATACCATTCTCGTGTTATCTCATCACATTCATATTCTTGCATGGACAATGGTGGATGGGTGTCGAGATCAATAGCAGTGACATCATAAACCCGCAGCAGCAGATAAGTTCCGCCTTGCTGACGTAAATATTCTTTATGGTCGTTGGGAACATCCCAATAAGCATAGGCCCAATTAGGGTCACGGGGAAGCAGGAAAATCTGACTCTGACCATAACCATCGGGTAATGCTGGGAGTCCTTGGTCTACATCTGCAAGAGAGGGTTCAAATGTAATCTCTTTTCCAAGGTTAAATTTAGTAGCTGCTACATCTGCTTCTGAACGCACATCTTGATGGGCTACTCCTAATTTTATTTCTTCGGGTTCCGTTTTTGGGAGTTCAGAAACCGATAATTCTGGTTCTATTAACTCCTCATCAACTCTTGCAATTGTTGGAGGTTCTTCCTCAATATCCGATTCTACAATAGCGGATTCTGTTACGATATTAGGGTCAGTTTCTAAGATTTTAGGAATCAAAAATTCTGGTTCTATTAACTCCTCATCAACTCTTGCAATTGTTGGAAGTTCTTCCTCAATATCCGATTCTGCAATAGCGGGTTCTGTTAGGATATTAGCCTCTGATTCTAATAGTTTAGGAATTAACTCCTCATCAACTCTTGCAATTGTTGGAAGTTCTTCCTCAATATCCGATTCTACAATAGCCGGTTCTGTTGGGATATTAGCCTCTGATTCTAATAGTTTAGGAATTAACAATTCCGGTTTGACTAAATCCTCATCAACCGTTTCAATTGTGGGAAGTTCTTCCTCAATATCCGATTCTGCAATAGCGGGTTCTGTTACGATATTAGGGTCAGTTTCTAAGATTTTAGGAATCAAAAATTCCGGTTTAACTAACTCCTCATCAACTCTTGCAATTGTGGGAAATTCTTCCTCAATATCCGATTCTATAATAGCGGGTTCTGTTAGGATATTAGGCTTTGATTCTAATAGTTTAGGAATCAAAAATTCCGGTTTAACTAACTCCTCATCAACTCTTGCAATTGTGGGAAGTTCTTCCTCAATATCCGATTCTGCAATAGCGGGTTCTGTTACGATATTAGGTTCAGTTTCTAATAGTTTAGGAATTAACTCCTCATCAACTCTTGCAATTGTTGGAAGTTCTTCCTCAATCTCTGATTCTACAATAGCGGGTTCTGTTAGGATATTAGGCTCTGATTCTAATAGTTTAGGAATTAACTCCTCATCAACTGTTTTAATTGTTGAAGGTTCTTCCTCAATCTCTGATTCTATAATAGCTGATTCAGTTAGGATATTAGGGTCAGTTTCTGTTAGTTTCTCAATAGGTGCTTTTGTTGTCAAAAATTCGGCAATTACAGCTTCAGCTTCACTCTCATCAATTTCTGCAATTAATACCGCTTCTGCAACTTGCTGAATTGCCCTATCTTCCATAGAAGCAAATTCTTCTTCAGTTTGATTATGTTTTTTAAGAACAGTACGAGGAGCAGAAACAGAAGAAACAATAGGAGAAAAGGAGGTTTTCAGGGATTCTGTTGTAGACTCGTTTAACTCCATTCCTCCCACTAATACTGGACTAGAAGGAGTCTGATGTTGCTTCCTAGGAATATCAGATTCTGTAGATAATACAGGAGTAATAGACTCCTTAGATTGTTTATCCCCAGACTTAGAACGTTGAGTTTTAAATTGTAACCCCAGCCAAAATCCTAAAACCGGAATCATCGGTAGTAACCACCATAACCAACTTGGGATTTCTCCTTCCGTCGCAGGAACCGTTGCTTGCTGCACTTGGGAAGATTGGCTGACGACACTATTCTTTTTTGTTCTAGGTGGGAGTGGAGACGAATCAAGCTGACTCAACAGGATAGGGTGTTGAGAACTCAGGGCTACCTCAGATTTTGACACAGGTTTCAGCTTGAAATCCCATTCATCCTGAACACTCAAGGGTTGTTGCTCAATCTTAAGCTTCCTAACTTGTTTTGAGGACAGCAAGGACGACTCTGAACGCGCAGTAGAATCCGCTACACGGGTATTAGAAGGCCATCGAGAGGCTGCTCCGGCAACAGGACTTGTCGCTATTGATAACAATAACGTTAAGGTCACTATCGATGTATCTTTTTTATTTAACAACATAGATAGAATCGCAAGCTGATAATCCCTAATTTAACTAAAAATTATAAAACAAGTTTGGGAGATTGAAAACTCAGTATGAACACGCAAAGAGAATTGTGAGTAACCTAGAGACACAAATACTGCCCGATTAAAAAATCCCCCTTGATTTTCATTCAATTAATAAGGGGGATTAAATCTTGTAAAAATAAAGGGTTTTTCCAGGCTAACAATGATAAGTTTTTGTAAAATTTTCAAGATTTATAATCAATTGTCAACCCTATTCTTAATTCTAAAGTTCTTGATTCTTTCTAATCTTCATCCCGAATATCATCGATTGAACCCGGAGAAGATTTATATAAATTATCTAATTGATTTCGAGCATCTTGAACCGACAAGGAACGCATGACTAACAACGGTTCATTAATTAAATTTCCGGTTTCATCCAGCAGTTCGGGATGGAGAATTTTTTGCATCCGTCCTGAGTTCATTGACCCGCCATAATTGCGAGAATCTGGAAGCTTTTGGGATTCCATTCCTACGGTTAAAAGACTATGAATTAAATTACGAACAGCCAAAAACGCTATAACGGTAAAAGCCAGAATGTAAACTAAGTGTAGCATTGTTATCTCCTTAAGGGTAGGGGGTTTTCGGTTAATCGATAACCATTTTTATGTCAGAAAGGATTTTTATCTTAAAGGTTTAGCCGGAGTCAGTTGAGAAGATCCTGTCCTTAATTTTGACATATTCTAGTCAAGAGTCAAACCTTTTGATTGAACCAGGATAATCAATGTTCTACTGAGGATAGAGCTTGAGGGGAGAAACTTCTGTAAACTATTTATCGGATTGATTCGGATTAATTCACCGAAAATAAAAATTGCATTTGTCCCAATCAAACTTGTTTTTCCTGGTATTCAGCCTTTAAACTTAATTTTTAGCTGGGTTAGCCTGTTCCATGCGAAATCGCGTGGCAACTTGCCAACATTCCGTTAACAGTTGATGCCAAGGCATTAAAACCGTCATTTCAATCCCAACTTGTCCTCCCGTTATGTGAAACAAAGTTTTGGCAACACTGACCTCTCGTTTCGCTTGTGTCACCCGATACAGGAGGTCAGACTGTTGTGACGGAGTTAAAAAGGACATCTCCTCGGTTTCTAAAAGATGCTGCGACCGTTGAAACCAGTATTCAAAATCCTCCAGCAACGGCTGTAATATCGCTTTGAGGAGGTCTGATTCTTCGGGCAAGTTGGGACTTATCATGGATTATTTGATCAAGACTTGACTTAAAACAATATTAACACTCTTTACAATTCTTAATATTTTTCTTAACGAAAGTTTTAGGAGTGATGTGGAACAGGCATCTTGCCTGTTAAACTTCAGTCAACGGTCAACGGTCAACAACTCCTATCTTCTGTACAATTAAATCAAGAAACTTTTATTGTAGAGTTGTAAATTTAATCGATGTCTATAGCAGAGTCCGATGATTCTCAAGAGCCCTTAGAGAAAAAAGTCCATTTGCCGAAAACCAGTGAATCTGAAGCCTTAAAGCGAATTCGTCATACTGCTTCCCACATTATGGCAATGGCAGTACAAAAACTGTTTCCCAAGGCACAAGTTACCATTGGCCCTTGGATTGAAAATGGGTTTTATTATGACTTTGATAGTCCTGAACCCTTTACTGAGAAGGATTTAAAAGCCATCCAAAAAGAAATGGCTAAGATTATCAAGCGTAAACTTCCGGTAATTCGAGAAGAAGTCAGTCGAGAAGAAGCCCAACAACGCATCGAGAAAATAGGCGAATCCTATAAACTGGAAATTCTCGAAGGCTTACAGGAACCCATTACCTTATATCATTTAGGTGATCAATGGTGGGATTTGTGTGCAGGGCCTCATGTTGAAAATACTTCTGAGATTGACCCCAATGCCATTGAACTTGAAAGTGTGGCGGGTGCTTACTGGCGAGGGGATGAAACCAAAGCCCAACTGCAACGGATTTATGGGACAGCTTGGGAAACGCCCGAACAATTAGCCGAATATAAACGCCGCAAGGAAGAAGCCCTCCGACGTGACCATCGCCGTTTGGGGAAAGAGCTAGGGTTATTTATTTTTTCCGATTTAGTCGGGCCAGGATTACCCTTATGGACACCGAAAGGAACTTTATTACGCAGTACCTTAGAAGATTTCCTCAAACAAGAACAAATCAAGCGGGGTTATTTGGGTGTCACGACTCCCCATATTGGCCGAGTCGATTTATTTAAGACATCGGGACATTGGCAGAAATATAAAGAAGATATGTTTCCGATGATGGCTGAGGATACTGAAGCCCAGGAAAAAGAACAGGGGTTTGTCCTCAAACCGATGAACTGTCCGTTTCATATCCAAATTTATAAAAGTGAATTACGTTCCTATCGAGAACTTCCCATGCGGTTAGCCGAGTTTGGGACGGTTTATCGTTATGAACAATCAGGAGAATTAGGAGGATTAACTCGGGTTCGAGGGTTTACCGTCGATGATTCCCATTTATTCGTCACTCCCGAACAGTTGGAAGATGAATTTATAAAAGTTGTGGATTTGATTCTCTCGGTATTCAGAAGTCTACAACTCAAGAACTTTAAGGCGAGATTGAGTTTCCGTGACCCGAATTCTGATAAATATATTGGCTCAGATGACGTCTGGGATAAATCCGAAGCGGCCATTCGTCGGGCGGTGGAAACCTTGGGAATGAACTATTTTGAGGGTATCGGAGAAGCCGCATTTTATGGCCCCAAATTAGACTTTATTTTCCAAGATGCCTTAGACCGGGAATGGCAGTTGGGAACCGTTCAGGTGGACTATAATTTACCCGAACGTTTTGACTTAGAGTATGTGGCTGAAGATGGCAGTCGTCAACGTCCGGTGATGATACACCGTGCGCCCTTTGGCTCTCTGGAACGATTAGTGGGAATATTAATAGAGGAATATGCGGGAGATTTCCCGTTATGGTTAGCTCCAGTCCAGTTCCGGCTATTACCCGTCAGTCAAGATTTCTTACCCTTTGCCCAAGAAATTGCCCTGAAATTACGGTCTGTTGGCGTTCGTGCGGAAGCGGATGCCAGTAATGAACGCTTAGGGAAATTAATTCGCAATGCCGAGAAGGATAAAATTCCGGTCATGGCCGTTGTCGGGGCTAAGGAAGTTGAGTCTAATTGCTTGAATATTAGAACTCGTGCTCAGGGAGAGTTAGGCGCTATTCCTGTTGAAGATGTGATGACACGGATGCAACAGGCTATTTCTAATTACAGCAATTTCTGAATCTGATTAAGATGCAGAGTGAGAACCAGACCGAGAAATCTGATATTATCGGTCTGGCATGACTATACGCTGGATTTGAAATCATGACTGAAGCATTCGACCTTCTGGGGACAATTCCCATCAGGAAATATAATTTATGTTTTATTGTAGCCCCCTCATCCCGTGATGAAGTCGGGGTTAACCGCCTATTTCGGGTGCTTCAGTTATTGAAAACTATAATAACTATAAAAAAAACCCAAAAAGATTATGAGTACAACCAAAAAGGAAGTAGAATCTTTGTTGAAGAACCTACCGGATGATTGTTCTCTGGAAGATGTGCAATACCATCTTTATGTAATCGAAAAAGTCCGTCATGGACTTACGATTCACGAAACGACCAGGAATCTCATACAAGAGGAAGCAGAAGGTTTATTAAGTAAATGGGTTATCAAGTAGTTTGGTCGCCTCAAGCCATTGATGATATTGATGCAATTGCTGCTTATATTGCACGAGATTCAATTTCTTATGCGGCGGCGGTTGTCCAGAGAATCATTGAAGTTACACGGAACTTGAGATTATCTCCTGAAGCGGGAATTATTGTTCAAGAATTTGGCGACGAAACCATCCGTGAACAATTTGCTTACACCTACCGAATCATTTATCAAATCCAAGACGACATTGTTACCATTGCCGCCGTGATTCACGGTAAAACGTTATTAAAATTTGAATTGAGTCAGCAGTAAATTCATCTTTTCCCCCGTAGAGACGTTGCATGCAACGTCTCTACTGATTTAAGGTTTGACGGAAAGATTTTGCAGCAACTAAAGGATTAGGATGTTGTACAAATTCCGCCAATACAGTTAAATTGAGAGAGGGAAGCAGTTCACTATTTTTGATTAATTCATATCCTGATGTTGACTGAAATTGTTCAATATTTTCAGCCCGAAAATGATAAACTTGAAACTGATTATTTTGCCAAAACCAAACTTCTCGCACTCCCAATCTTTGATAAACGTCTAAGCGATTAATTCCCCCACTGGTAATGATAACTTCTATGGCTAAATCAGGAATTTCTTTATTAGTTCCAATACAATAACTTTCATCCGGTTCAGTTCCCCCCCGTTGTTCTGGGTTTCGTAAGGTCATGGAACCTGTGGGATAATATTCTGTATTTGTTTCTAAAAAATAGATTTCTAAAAGGGTTCCTATGCGAGTTTTAATACTTTCATGATTGCGACTGGGGGACATAACTTCTAAAATACCATCTAAATAAGTTAAACGAAACTCTAAACTATCTTCTAATTGAGTTAATAGTATTTCATAATATTGCCAAGTTACCTTATCTGTGATGTAACGAACCTCTGAACCTTGTAAGTTTTCTTCGGAATTAAGTAATGTTTCCAGTTTACTAGCTAACATAGTTAGTTCTCCTATTTAACAAAATTATATCAAAAACCCGTTGTTGCGCGAAGTGCTATCATTACTAATTTAAGGTTTGACGGAAAGATTTTGCAGCAACTAAAGGATTAGGATGTTGTACAAATTCCGCCAATACAGTTAAATTGAGAGAGGGAAGCAGTTCACTATTTTTGATTAATTCATATCCTGATGTTGACTGAAATTGTTCAATATTTTCAGCCCGAAAATGATAAACTTGAAACTGATTATTTTGCCAAAACCACACTTCCCGCACTCCCAATCTTTGATAAACGTCTAAACGATTAATTCCACCACTGGTAATGATAACTTCTATGGCTAAATCAGGAATTTCTTTATTAGTTCCAATACAATAACTTTCATCCGGTTCAGTTCCCCCCCGTTGTTCTGGGTTTCGTAAGGTCATCGAACCTGTGGGATAATATTCTGTATTTGTTTCTAAAAAATAAATCAGTAATAAATCCCCAATTCGGGTTTTAATACTTTCATGATTGCGACTGGGGGACATAACTTCTAAAATACCATCTAAATAAGTTAAACGAAACTCTAAACTATCTTCTAATTGAGTTAATAATGTTTCATAATATTGCCAAGTCACCTTATCCGTAATGTAGCGAACCTCTGAACCTTGTAAGTTTTCTTCGGAATTAAGTAATGTTTCCAGTTTACTAGCTAACATCATTGAATCTCCTGTTTAATACAATTATATCCTATTTTTACCCATCCAAACTCATCTAATTTTTAACTTAACTTAATTTTAAAACATCCGTAAAGGTTGCACAATAGCCGGGTAAATCATAGACCCCAGGGTGAACTGGATTTTGATAAGTAAAATGACGATAATCGAGACAAAATCGATCCCAATCTGCCATTTGTATTTTAAATAGCCAGATAAAAAAGTTGGCTAAACTCGGAGATAAATTCAAACGGAAATAAATTCGTTTGTTATAATATTGACAAGCCGTTTCTACAGCTTGATTTAAGGTAATTTCTGGATTTCCTAAAACAAATTGTTCTGTTTCTGGGTAAATCGGAGGATGATTCACTAAATAATATACCACTGTTGCAATATCAGCAGCATGAATAAAATGGAAACTTGCATCCGCTTGAAACCAACGAATTAAATTAATCCATTTAACCACATCAGAAATACCTCCTGATAAATGGGAATAGGGTTTATTATCCTCTCCTCCTAATACTAACGTGGGAAATAATATCCTTAATGGAGGTAAACTAGAAGCTATTTTTAATAATTCCTGTAAACATTCATATTTTGTCCTAATATAATCGGTTCCAATTTCTCCCGCTTCAGGTAATAAAGTATTATTTTGATCTAAAATACTAGCCGTTGAAAAATATAGTATCTGCTCACAAATCTCAGGATTTAATAATTTAACTAATTCTAAATTAGCCTTAACATTAATCTCTAAAACCTCTTGATATCCTCCCCAAGCTGTAGCAATTAAAATCCCTATATTAATCGTAGATAATAAATCTTTAAATTGATTGATATCTCTTAAATTTCCTTGAAGAATATGAATATCGGGACGACTGTTATAATCAAACCCTAATTTATCAGGATTTCTCACTAATAAAAATAATTCATGTTCGGTGTTTTGAATTAATTTTTCTACAATATAATGACCAATACAACCACTCGCACCTGTAATAAAAATTCGTTTTTTCATAAAACGTAGTGATGATTTCAGTAATCAACGATTCTTTTCCCTTCGTTTGTCCTTTTTTTACGGGTAGGGGCGGGGTTTTCCCGCCCTTGATACGCGCAACCAATTTAGGCGTGAACGCTTAATAATTGATCCGCTTGTTTTGCCGTTTCAAAGAAATAGGCAACGTTTTTTTCAGGGGTATTTTGAAGGACACCATGCCCTAAATTGAGGATATGACCTTGATTTCCGGCTTTTTTAATGGTGTCTAAAATGCGATCACGAATCATCTCTTGTGACCCGAATAAAATACAAGGATCAAGATTTCCTTGAACCCCAATATTTTGACCCAAACGTTGACGCGCATCCGCCATATCAACCATCCAGTCAACACTGACAAAATCAAACCCGGTTTTAGCAATGCGTTCTAATAATCCCGAACTCCCACTAATATAAAGAATTAAAGGCGTATCAGGATGGGTTTGTTTGACTTGATCAACTACTCGTTTTTGATAAGGAAGGGCGAAAACTTCATAATCTTGGGGGCTTAATTGACCCGCCCAAGAATCAAACATTTGAATCACTTGTGCGCCGGAATCAATTTGATAACGCACATAAACAGCGATCGCATCTGCAACTTTTTCTAAGAATTTATGCAGAATTGCAGGTTCAGAAAATGCCATTTTTTTAATAATAGCATAATCTTTAGAACTTTTACCTTCAATCGCATAAGCCGCCAACGTCCAAGGAGCACCGACAAACCCTAAAACAGCAGCTTGATTTCCCACTTCCCGCCGTAAGGTTTGCAGAATTTCCCGAATAAAAGGTAAGCTTTCTTCCGGTTCAATGGGATGCAGTTTTTCAACTTGTTCTAAACTGCGAATGGGCGGATCAATAATTGGCCCTTTGCTTTCGATAATATCGAAATTAATGCCAATTCCAGGCAGAGGCGTTAGAATATCAGAAAATAAAATCACGCCATCCGGTTGAAAAGCACGGAAGGGTTGCAGGGAAATTTCAACGGCGATCTCCGTTTTTTCGGAGCGTTCACGGAAGGAAGGGTATTTTTCCCGTAGATCACGGTTAGAGTCGATTAGGAAGTTACCTTCTTAACCTCTCCTTCAGAACCGTGCATGAGACTTTCACCTCACACGGCTCCTTGATAATTCCACCTTTGTTATAGGTACGATTCAAAACGGTTTTATGATTGTGATTCTTGATTAAAGAACCATCATTAGCCGTTTTTGTGTCGTGACAATGTTTGTGTAAAAGTTGAAGGTTATCATAAGTGTCTTTTCCACCTAATGATTTGGGTTGAATATGATCAACTTCTACAATGTCTGTACTTGTGAAATACAAACCACAGTGAGAACAAATACCCTTTTGTTTCTTAATTAATTTTGAGACCCTTGTGGGTGTTTCTGGATATTCACCTCTTCGTTTACTCCAATAAGTCCAGTTTCCATCAAACGGACTAGCTTTACCCTTAACTTTAATATACCTGACGATTGGCGTACTGTTATGGGTCAGTAATTCTAATCCGTTTTCTGTACTGAAACACCAATTTCTGTCACCTACTGTTCTCCAGTATTTGTTTTTATTGATGCTCCCTTTTCCCCTCGTTCTTGCCCAGGCTCTCAATTTGTTATATATTAGTGAGTCAACCTTGTTAAAGGTTTCTTTACTAACAACTGTTGAGTAATAGTTTGACCATCCTCTAATAATCGGATTCAGCTTACTAATTAAAGCAGCTTGAGGTGCGGTTTTATGAGTATCTATTATCTCAGCTATTTTGACAAGATGAGTTTTGATTTGGGCTTTTGAGGGTGTGATTAGTGTTTTAAAACCTAGTTTGGAATATCCAATTGATGCAGCCCGGTAGTTGCCTACCTTATGCTGTTGTATATGGAATCCTAGAAACTCAAACCCAACATTTCCATCAATTTCATTGAGGGTATGGGTTAATTTTGTTTTACTGGGTTTTAATTCCAGTCCCATATCACTTAACCAGTCCGCGATTATTTCTTGACACTTTTTGATGACGTTTAAATCCTCATGGATTATCACAAAGTCATCTGCATATCGGATTAAACTCAAGGCTTGACGATTATTTCGTTTATTTCCTTTCAGAGTTTCTGCGTATTGCTTAACTCTTTCTTCCAGACCATGTAGGGCAATATTTGCAAGTAAAGGTGATATAACCCCTGCTTGTGGTGTACTCTCATGAGTAGGAAAAAGTTTTTTTCCGTCCATATACCCTGCCTTAAGCCATGTTTTAATTGTTCGGCTTAATGTAGGGTATGTGTGTATTTTTGAGATTAACGCTTTGTGGTTGATGCGGTCAAAGCATTTTGAGATATCAGCATCTAGCACATATTTGGCTTTTTGCTTAATACTGTCAAATATTGCTTGTATTGCATCGTGACAGGAACGTCCTGGTCTGAAACCATAACTGTTTGGCTCGAATTTAGCCTCCCATTCTGGTTCTAATGCTAGTTTGACTAACGCTTGTAATGCTCTGTCGTCTATTGTGGGTATTCCCAATGGGCGAGTTTCGGTTGTTCCCGGTTTAGGTATGTTAGTACAGACGCGCCATGGCACGTCTCTACGAGTAGGCTTAACCTTACCTGTCAACTTTAGTCGTCCTACAAGGTTCATCCGTTGTTTTGGTGTTAGAGATTTGATTCCATCCACACCTGCGGTATTTTTACCTTGATTATCTTGTGTTACCCGACGTACAGCAATACATTTAGCTGACCAGGAATTAATCAGGGTCTTTTGAAGTTTGCGAACTGCTTTAACATCGCCTCGAGAACTCGCTTGAAATATTCTCTTTTGCAACTTAAAAGTCACCTTCTCTAGCTGGCGCCAGTTGATGTCTTTCCATTCCACCGTCTGATTTTTATTCAGCGTTTTAGATATATTCATTGCTACTTGTTCTATTTCTTTGGAATTACCGAGTATCTGTCAGCATATCCTTGTCATTACAACAAGGCCTTCGCTTTTGATACCATCCCTCCCCTAACTATCATTCGTTAGCTACTTACTGGTTATCGACCTTTTACCAGAGATAATTAGGGGTTACTTCGTTCCGATTACACATTTGTTTGAAGTCTTTAGCGTGATGCTCTCCACCGGGTTTATTGGGCGGTGCTTATAAGTCGTTCATATAATCGCTTATGCCCTATCCTTGCCTTTTGGCTTGGTGTTAATCAAGTTTTTATCTTGATTTAGCCATTACACCATTAATGATAACGATGGTTCGGACACATCTTTGCTTTTGCTACGCATGGACTTCTTGCTCGATAGTTACCAGATTTGGCTACCAGTAGTTCTACCTTTTAACCCCGCTTTAGCCTGTTGGTTGCTACCCAAACAAACTAGGGGTTATGCTTTCACCTCAGCACTTGAGGGATGGGACTTGTAAATTTTTATTACTTATCTCTAAATTTCGTAACATTTCGTTACTCTTCAAGATTTTTGTAATATTTCCTTACTCACCCACAAATGTAATCAGTTATCACCAGTTTAAACAACTGGGTTAACCGTCCCATAAGCTTTTGGGCTTATTTTAGGTTAAACGAATCGCACATATGCTTTCATATAGCGACCCGCCTGTCGCATCATCCACACGGGGGGACGAGCTAGTTTTTCACCACGAGCAGCACGCAACAGATAGGGAATTTGGGTCGATTCGGTCATCGTTACTAAAAGTTTAAAACAGTTTTTAGGCCAATCCTTAGCTTACCACTGAAGGGGATTGACCGTTGACTGTTAACAGGTGTCGGGTGCGGAGTGCGGAGTGCGGAGTGCGGAGTGTCAAGGATCTTCTCTTCTTCCCCTGTTTCCCCTTCTCCCCCTGCGTCCCCTGCTTCCCTATTTCTTACCTTGTGGCGGTGGACAGTCGGGGTGAATACCACCTTGAGCGCAAATGTAATTAATTTGCTTCTCATCCACATTAATTGCGTTGCTAAAATCTACATTTTTGAGACGGTTTGATTGAGCAGTTTCGTCGGGTTTAGAAATAAATTGATCAGATTTATTTTGTTGAGGAGAAACAAAGATTGCACCTTTAAAATTGGTTCCGTCTAATTTGGCTCCTTGAAAATTAACGAAGCTTAAATTAGTATTTTTTAGATTAGCATCTTGCAAGCGGGCATTTTTGAAGTTAGATCCGGTAAGTTTAGCGGAGGTTAAGTCGGCTTCTTGCAAATTTGCTCCCATAAAATTAACCGCCGATAGGTCAGCATTTTTGAAGTTAGCTTGTCTTAAATTGCTAAATTGGAAATTAGCACCCGGAGCTTTAGCTTCACTGAAACGAGCTAACTTTAAATTCCCCTTCGAGAAATTAGCGCTGGATAATTCCGCACCTGTAAATTTAGCATCGGTCAAATTGGCTTGTTGGAAATTGGAACCCAATACTTTAGCACTGCTGAAATTAGCTCCCGTTAAATCAGCTTCCGATAAATTAGCTTTATTAAGATTTGCTTTTAAAAAGTTGCTGTATTTTAACAGCGTATTACTTAAAAAAGCACCTGTTAAATCAGCTTCCGTTAAATCAGCCCCACTTAAATCTGAAATCCAATCATCAAAGGTTCCTAGCCGTCCATCTTCACCCGCACTCGCAAACCGACTATTTTTCAAGCTGGCTTTCGTCAGGCTGGTATTTTTAAAGTTAATTCCTGATAAATCAGTTTGTTCTAAAACTAAAGTAAATTGAACGGGTGGGGTTGTATTTTGTCCTAAATCAATGCGACTTAAATCAACATTATAAACAAAACCGCCATAAACTTTTAGAATTTTAGCGATCGCCCGTTGGGTGGCTTGTTGTCGTCGCCCCGTTAAAAGTTTTTCTTGATTTTCTGCCCCAAATTGCATGGAATCTAAATCATTTTTTAGAGCCTGATTTAATTTTCTTAAATCCGGTAAGGCTTCTGGGCCTGTACTGACTAATGCTTGTTGGATGACATCAATTAAGATGGGGTTTTGTTCCTGAGCTAATAAATCCACTAATAAAGGAATTGCACGGGGATCTTTAATCGCACCTAACGCTAAAATTGCTCCTCGTTTTTGGTCTACATTCGTGGAAGCATTGGGGGATAATTTACTGACTAAAGCCAGAAAAACTTCGTTATCTTGTTGTTGAAATTCTCGACGATTGGCTTGATTTTGAATATAAATTTGAGTCCCGACAAAGGTTCCTAATACTGCTGCCATACTAGCACTACTGACAATAATTAGAGTTAACCCCGGATGTTGACGCATCCACGCCCATAAATTAAACTCCGATTTTGGGGTTTCTGGAGTAATAACAAGGGCATGAACCGCATCATCTTCTGCGACCCAATCATAATTAGTAAAGGGATTAAACACTAAAATAGGGGGGGCTTCTTGTACGGAAGTTCCTGCTAATAAATCATGTCCAGTCCGACCTTGAAATCGTTTGGCGATTAACGCATCTCCTAATAAGGTGACACCGGATAAAGCCCCTAAAATTAATAAATTGGGATAGGCCCCCGTGACTTGCCAAAGACCATAAGCAATCGTTAATGGAATCCCCCAACGTCCGATTAATTCTCGACGGAGTACCCGTCCCCATCCTGGGGAAAAACCATTCGGATTAATCACCTGTACCCCAAACCACAATTTAGGTAAGGTTTGACCCCGTTTGGCTAATAGATAAAGTTGCCATCCTCCCACAACCAGGGGTAGAAGTAATGCACCCGACCACAATAGATTCGTTAAGGGGGCTACTTTGGGACTGCGATCGCGCACCGGAATTCCCAATGTAGCGGCAACGGTTTGGGATGTCACCCGGACAACGGGATTTAGAGGGACGGGTTGAGCACTGCGGTTGGAGACAACGCCCAGGGTAAAGGGAATTAACCCACTGACCGCAACTAAGGAAACCTCCGCCACAAATGCCCCCCAACGCCGCACCCAAAAGGGTACAGGCTTGGCGGAAACCTCTGGCCAGGATGAAGGAGATTGAGATTGATCGGTGTCTCTACCTACAGTAGGGCTTGTCATAGTTCAATATTCCCTGATATGGGTCGTTAAGATTAACAAAATGGAGAAGAATTGAATAGTTAATATGCTATAGCGAGTCTATTTTAATCCTGAATTCAAGTGCAAGCCTCAAATCAAGAAGATAATAGCAGATAATCGTTCCGGTGGTTAATGAAAAAAAGGTTAATAATCTTGATCATTATGAATATACAATTCAATGAGACTGGCTATAATAAACTTGATTTATTTTTGTTGTTGAGTTAATCGTTGCTTCAAGGGTTCTGGATCACCTTGACCAACCACTTCACCATTTTCTAATAGAAACGCCCCATCACTATAATTTAATTCCTCTAAACGATGGGTTACCCAAAGTGCTGTTATTCCTCTGGTTTTGACTAACCGTTGAACTTCAATCACTAAATCATTTTGACTATCAGGATCTAATAAAGCGGTGGGTTCATCTAAGAGTAAAACTTCACAATGTCTGGCTAATGCACCCGCGATCGCAATGCGTTGTTTTTGTCCTCCACTTAAAGCATAAATGGGACGACGTTGTAACTCTAATAATTTAACCGCCGCTAAGGCATCTTCTACCCGTTGTTTTACTTCTATCCAGGGTAATTGATCCTCAACTAATCCAAAGGCAATATCCGCCCCAACCGTTGGCATCACTAACTGATGATCAGGATTTTGAAACACAAACCCCACCCGTCCTTGGGTTTGAATTTCCCCCGACTGAGACTTTAATAATCCGGCCAATAACCGTAATAAAGTTGACTTTCCGCTTCCGTTTGTCCCCAAAAGCATCCAAAATTCTCCTGGGGGGACATCTAGGGAACAGGATTTTAACACCTGTACCCCGCTTGGCCAACTAAAGCATAGGTCTTGTACCCGTATCGCTGGACTGGAAGATTCCATGCTCGTTGTGATTTCCTCTATTCTGCCGTTAAACCGCAAACCCAGGGGTTTTTCCGGCGGCATTTCCCCCCATTTTGTCAGAAATTTGCACCGCAGAAATTTCACTGCTGAGAATTGCTAGTTTTTTCTCAGTCATCTTATCGCAAGTCAATTCTAAGACCTGCGTTGTTCCGCCCCGTAAGACCTCTAAAACGTGATTGTAAATGGCTTCCGCATCCTCGGCGGATTTTTTCTGAATGGACAACGGGATGGGAGTGTATTTAACAATAATGTCTACGGTGAACATAGGATCTCAAAAACCGTTAAGAATTTCAATTTCTTACTATATCGTTTTCAGTTAACCCTGAACGGCATATTGTTTTAACTCCTTGAGAGAAACCACTTCTAAGGCTCTGGCGTGAGTGGCTTCTAACACCACAGGAGGCGCCACACCTGCATCCATCGCTTCTTGCCAACGAGAGGCACACAAACACCAGCGATCGCCCGGTTTTAACCCAGGAAAGCCAAAGGCGGGAACTGGGGTACTGAGGTCGTTTCCTTGGGCTTTGGTAAATTCCAGAAATTCTGCGGTAACTTGGGCACAAATCACATGAACCCCGAAATCCTGCCCCCCAGTATAACAAAACCCATCCCGATAAAATCCGGTTATCGGATCAGAGCAACACAATTCTAATTCGCCACCTAAAACATTTCTGGCTTCTCGCATGATTTGTTCCTGATTATTTTTTATGGGTACTTTTTCGATACCTCTATCAATATTAATTAACAGCGATCGCCCTTTTTTTAAGAATAGCGATCGCTGTTTTTGATACGGCATCGTTGATAGAATACCCTACGCTTCTATAGAGGTTACTTCTACCGCATCAGCTTGGAGTGCAGCTTCTGTTTTCGGGCGGTCTAATTTGAGAACCAGAACCCCTAAAGGAGGTAAACATAAATCCAACGAATGGGAATAATTATGGAACCACCATTCATCAGTCCATTTACCACCTAAATTCCCCATATTACTGCCCCCAAATTCACCCGAATCACTATTAAATAATTCGGTATAAAATCCCGGTTCAGGAACACCAATGCGATAATGACTATGAGGTTGAGGGGTAAAATTACAAACCACAACGACAAATTCTTCAGGATCTTTTGCTCGACGAATAAACGACACCACGCTATGACGGTTATCAGTACAATCAATCCATTGGAACCCGGCTTCGGCAAAATCCTGTTCATACAATGCCGGTTCACTGCGATACAGTTGGTTCAAAGATTGGAATAACCGTTTAATTCCTTGATGGGCTGGAAATTGCATTAATTCCCATTCCAAGGTTCCCCAAGCATTCCACTCCTGACGCTGACCAAACTCCATTCCCATGAACAAAGTTTTCTTACCGGGGTGAGTAAACATATAGGTAAACAAACATCGGACATTGGCAAATTTTTGCCAATCATCTCCCGGCATTTTGTTAGTAATATTGCTCTTACAATGCACCACTTCATCATGGGATAACGCCAACATGAAGTTTTCGCTGTGGTGATACCAAATACTAAAGGTAACGTTATTTTGATGGAACTGACGGAACCAAGGGTCCATGCTGAAATAATCCAACATATCGTGCATCCATCCCATGTTCCATTTCAGGTTAAATCCTAACCCCCCCACATAAGTCGGCCAAGACACCATCGGCCAAGAGGTAGATTCTTCTGCAATGGATACAGTTCCTGGATAATAACTAAATAAAACATGGTTGGTTTGGCGTAAAAAGTCCGCCGCTTCAATATGTTCACAACCGCCATATTGGTTCGCCACCCATTGACCATCGGGACGTAAATAGTTCAGATACAGCATGGAAGCGACTGCATCTACCCGAATTCCATCGATATGATATTTGTCATACCAAAATAGAGCGTTAGCAACGAGGAAATTACGAACTTCGTTACGACCATAGTTAAACACTAAGGTTCCCCATTCCTTATGTTCGCCTTTGCGGGGGTCAGCGTGTTCATACAGGTGAGTCCCGTCAAAGAAGGGTAAACCATGTCCGTCTTTGGGGAAATGCCCCGGAACCCAGTCTACAATTACCCCAATACCGTTTAAATGGCATTGATCGACAAAATACATGAAATCTTCAGGACTGCCAAACCGAGACGTTGGGGCATAATATCCCGTGACTTGATATCCCCAAGACCCATCAAAGGGATGTTCAGCAATGGGTAATAATTCAATATGGGTAAACCCTAAATCCTTAACATAAGGAATTAACTGTTCTGCCAGTTCCCGATAGGTTAAAAAACGACCTCCGGGATCAAGCTCAGTGGCTTGTATAGCAGTTTCAACGGTTCCATCGGGTAAGACATGAGGTTGATCGAAAGGAGCGCGGTTCCAAGAGCCTAAATGACATTCATAAACGGAAATCGGAGATTTGAGGGGATCATTATGGCGTCGTTGTTCGAGCCAATCTTGATCGTGCCATTCATAGGTATCTAAATTAGCAACAATTGAGGCAGTTTTAGGACGGACTTCTTGATAAAACCCGTAGGGATCGGTTTTTTCATAGATGTGTCCTTCCCAGTTTTTAATTTCATATTTGTAGTGTTCTCCGACTCCCAACCCAGGAATAAACAGTTCCCAAACCCCATTGCTTAACTTCCGCATTTGGTGTTTGCGTCCATCCCAATAGTTGAAATCCCCAATAATGGAAACGTTGCGGGCATTGGGAGCCCAAACCGCAAAATAAACCCCGGATACATCATTGACACTCGTTAAATGAGCACCTAATTTTTCATAAATGCGGTGATGGTTGCCTTCGGTAAACAGGTGAATATCAAAGTCGGTAAATTGGGGAGAACGAAACGCATAAGGATCATAAACGACCCGTTCGTGTTCACCTTCTTTAATTCGCAGTTGATAGTTCGCAAGTTCGGGAGTATCAATGACACATTCAAAGAAATGGGGGTTATGTACCGACTCCATCGGGTATTCCTGTCGTTGTTCAGGCAAGAGAACCCATGCCGCCTCTGCATTGGGTAAATAAGCTCGGACTGCCCACACCGTTTTACCATCTTGTTCAATTTGGTGAGCCCCCAGCACTTCAAAGGGGTCTTGGTGGTGGTTCCAGACAATTTTGTTAACTTGATCAATCGCAATGGTCGTCATGAGTCTCTACTGCTCTACTACAAACGGGTTACTAATCGACGCTACGGTTGCTATTACTTTACATTTTTTAACAGTTTCAGAAAACCGCAAACCTGCTGCATTTTTGGGGAATTCCCATCGAATAGCAGGTTGGGAGTTGGGATTATGGTACTCGATTTTTAGATCTTTACCACAATTAAGTGTGAACTAACCACACTGACCTGGCAGTACAGTATGGGCTTGGTGACTTCTCAACCCGATTGGGACAATCCCATTCTCTGATATCCAGAGGCAACTCATCTTTAGTAATCCCTAGATTTCTGGATTAACTAATCGACCCAAAAACATAATATTCCCGGTGTGGTTTTCACGGATTAAAAAAATAAAGGGGTGATTAGCCTCAAACGATGGCGGCCGACTTCTTACTCCCATCGAAACTCCTGTTGCTGCCGTTGCTTCACTCCCCTCTTCGTTGACATCAATAAAAGCTTGATGAAACACTTTTTTAATAGACAACCAGTTTTCTTGACCATCCATCCCCGAAAAATTGGCGTTATCCTGATTAAACGCATCTGTAACCCCCATCTGAGCTAAGGTGTTACTGAGTTCTGATTGAAAATTTACCTGAAAGCGTGGTAAAGAAACTTCAACATTTTGTTGATCAACCGACTCTATCCAATTAGAAAGATTTTCAACAGTCAATTTCTTTTCGAGTTCCGTCAATCCATTTATTTTTCTGGGTAACAGAATTATCAATGATAAATTATTCCCAACATAGGGCAACTCAAGCACTTGAACTTCTTCAGTTTCAGTATAGCCAACTCTTTTTTTTTGCTGCATCATGGGGACTTGAATCCGACGACTAGGTGTTACCCAAAATGGTTCTGTTTTCGTTAAATTCTTATCAAATGGAATCGCCCAGTTTCCTTTAAAATAAACGGCATTAACCAGTACCAATCGTGTTAGATTATTTAGAGCATTTGGAGGAATTAATTCATTAATTTTATTTCGAGTTTGTTCAGCAACCCATTGATTAATAGTGTTTCGTGCAGCCTGTGGATCTTTCTCATAATCAACGGCTGTAATTTTGACCTGATAATATTTATCTAATAGTGCTAAAAAACTTTCGAGAAAAGGATATTTAATTTGAGGATATAGAGAATTAGCACTCAGGAGCAAAACATCATCGCTCTGTTGTCCTGCCTTTAATTGCCTTTCTAAGTCAGAAAATGCGACATGAAATTCTTCGCCTGGTGAAAAGCCAAAGACTTGAGCAATTTGTTGTTCTGTCTGTCCTCGTGCACCTGCATAGGTCATCGCAAATGCAGTAGAAATACTATAGGGAGAAAAGAACAGGTTTCCTTCTGTCCCTTGCAGGGTTTGATAAAAATTCAGTGCAAAGATATTATTTCTATTTGCCATTTCCTTAACTCTAGGAGAAACTTTTGTTTCAAGGGTTTGAGCATAACTGCTTTGCTGAAATACCGGATTTATGAGAGAACTGGATAAAATCAGAGTTGGAATACTCAATAACAATAGAAATCTTAACAATTTTAACCCCTGAATTTTTGTTCGAGATTCCCGGCTCTTATTTGGGTAGGGGATGGGAGTTGCCATGAGGTTCTAATATAAGAATTTAAGGATTTACAAGATTTAAACGAAAATCGGGAATATTTAGAGAATCCTGTAAATATTGAAAACTTGAGTAACAAACTTATTTAACCATCGGAATCGAACATTGAGTCCGATTAAAATTAGACTCTTCTCCCTCTGAAGGAATCGCTAAAACTTCTAAACGTCCATTCATTAAACTTAATAAGGTTTGATTCATCAATAATCGCATTCCTGGGGATAATGTCATTTGATTGATAGGGGTTTGATCCTTTTCTAAGGTTGATTTTAATAAATCCCAAGACTCACTCCAAGCACTAATGGGACGTTGATCTTCAACCCAAATATGAATAAATCCTGTTTCTGGAGACGGATGGACAGAAACCTTTACACTTCCCTCACTCATTTGAGCAATAGCAGTATCGACTAAACTCACTAAAACTTGCCGCAATCGGGGTAAATCGGCTAAAACATAAATATCTTCATCGGGGGGTTCAATTTTTAATCGAATACTACGATTTGCCGCCTGCATACAGGTTAAATCTTCCACTTCATCCAGGACTTTAGCTAATTGAATCCCATGAATATCCATTGTTTCTGTGCCATATTCTGTTTTAGACACAAAAATCACTTGATCTAATAATTCCACCATTTTCAAAGCAGAAGCGTGAGCGTGTTGAATAAATTCTTGCTCCTCTTCTGGACTTTCGCACAGATCCCCTAAAATCAATTGTAATGAGCCAATCATACTATTAAGAGGCGATCGCAACTCATGGGATGTCCGAGCCAAAAATCCCGCTTTAAATAAACTCATCTCCGCCGCCATTTGATAGGCTAGTTGAGTTTGTTTTAACTGATGAGAGAGGACTTGCACCTGTTGTTCATCATTGCTCGTTGTGGCGGAGTCATCGGTGATCAGGGACTCAGATGATTGTTTTCCTTTCCCCCCCAATAGCCGACCTAAGACGATGCCTAACCCCAACCCCAACCCTAAATATACAAATTCGCTCCAACCCATCTGTCTAGTCTCACTCACTCTATAAAGTTAGCCCTATCAGGATCATGATATAGCAGGGAATAGGGAACAGGGAACAGTTGTCAGTTATCAGTTATCAGTTATCAGTTATCAGTTATTATGGAACAGATCATTTAATTTAACAAAAAATTGATTTTTAATCTCCATTTTTACTCGATAAATTAATGGCTCCCTGTCGTAATATTTTCCAACTATTTCCTTGCCATTTCGCTACTGTTGAAGGGATCGTGGAAGCGGTGAGGGTTGCATCACATTCTGAGGAAAATAACGTGACAACATCAGGAAATTGAGTATTAATTTCTGCTAATGTTAATAATGGGGGTTGTCCTGATAAATTGGCGCTGGTGGTTGCCATTGGGCCGGTGCGGGATAAAATATGTTGAGCGATCGCACAATTGGGAACCCGGATACCAATAGTAGAGGGATCTATTGGGTTCATCCCTGGGGAAACTTTTTCAGAAGCAGGTAACACCAACGTTAACGCCCCAGGCCAATAATGTTGAGCAATTTGTTGCCAAATTAATAATTCTTCTACTGTTCCCTTCACATAGGGCCATAAGGCTTCCGGTGTAGCTCCCATTAAGATTAACGGTTTATCTTGACTCCGTTGTTTTGTTTGAAAAATCAATTCAGCTTGATCAGGACGGGTGGCTAAAGCAGGTACAGTATCGGTCGGGAAACTAACCACCTTATTACCCGAAATCGCCACATCAATTAACGCATCAATAGAAACTTGAACCATAAATTCAGTTATCAGTTATCAGTTATCAGTTATCAGTTATGAGGCTTAGGACGATTATTTCAAATAAGCTATAACAAAACGGTCGAATCCTGCCAAGTCGGGAATAATTTTAATCCCAGAATAGCTTCCCTGAGCCTGTAAGAGTCCTGAAACGGTTTCTCCTTGTCCGGCCATCATTTCCACAATCCAAAGGCCCCCTGAGCGCAAATAACGGGGGGCTGTTTCCACTAAATCGCGAATACAATCTAAGCCATCACCACCGCCATCTAAGGCTAAGGTAGGTTCATGGTGGGCAACTTCCGGTTGTAGGGTTGGAATGAGGTTAGAGGGTATATAAGGGGGGTTAGAGACCATTCCCGTCAGTTTTCCTTGTAAAAAATCTAGGGGTTGCCACCAGGAGCCGTGATGGAATTGAATCCGGTCAGCAAACCCTGTGGTTTCAGCATTATATTCAGCGATCGCTAAAGCCTCTAAACTCCTATCCACCCCATGAATTTCAGCACGGGGAAAAATATCTGCTAAACCCAGAGCGATCGCACCGCTTCCCGTTCCCAAATCCGCCCAAATCCCATCCTGATCCAGATTTTCAGCCGCAGATTGAGCTAAATCAATGATTAACTCTGTTTCAGGACGGGGAATTAGAACGGCGGGAGACACCTTTAAGGTAAACTGACGCCAATGAGTCACCCCCACGAGATATTGAACGGGGATGCGTTCGGTGAGGCGTCGTTGCCAAAGTTGAGTTAATTCTGACCAAGGAACCTGGAGAGGAACAGAGGGTTGCTGTTTGAAGGTTTGTAAACGTAGAGTCAACCGATCCAAACCCGTTAACTCTTGGAGAAACCAATGGATTTCATTGGGAGAAATTCCAACGGCGAGACATTCTGCCTTTGCGTCCTCTAACCATTGTCCCAGTCGCCACCCTGATATTGTTTCCGCCATGATTCCAGGTTCCTATGACAAAATCAATTAACGGTTAGGTTGATTTTGTTTCAAATACTCTAAAGTTTCACGAGGCGGAATGAGTACAATTCGGTTTAAAAATTGATCATTATCCCGTTTTAAGGCATCTAACAACCCTTCTAAATTAACCACATCAATTTTAATACTGGAGATTAAATCAGGTTGTTGCGTTTTAAATTGAGTCAACATATTTTGTAGATCTTCTTTATTAAAGAAGATTGGAATCACCTGTTCATTCCCATTTTGAATTGTGAGGTAGCCTTGATCTGGCCCCCCCTTAGCAATAAACAAAGGAACACCGTTAAACTCGTTAACTGATTGTCCATTTTCTTGTAGAACAGACTTGGCTAAATCCACCTGTTTTTGAACCGGGACATAAGCAAACTGAATGTCGTCTTGATTTCCTTGAGCTTGCTGACTCATGCGATAAACTTCACCGAGGGAAACCGTTGTGACTTGGACAGTGGAAGCCAACTGAGGATTACGAGTTTTTAAGTTATCCACAAACGCAACAGCATCATTGCGACTAATAAACACACCCGCAACGGACGCTTTTTTATTATCGGCTTGGGGTACAGTCGCAACTAAAGGCGCTCCCTGTGTATCGGTAATGGTAAATACCGGAATGGAGCGGAGTTTCTCCAGAATTTGGTTTTCGGGCAGTGCATAAGCGGGTTGAGTTCCCATAGGAAGAGAAGCAAACCAACGCAATGTCGGGTCAGGACTCAGCAAGAATGTGCTGCCCACAATTCCCAATACCGCGCCCAAACGAACAATTGATCTCATTATGTCTCCGAGTCTGAATTCAATAATTTTTTTTATTCTGGGATGTCGCTTTCTTTTACCACTGAACTCATTAAGTTTAAAGCTTAATGTCGGACAACGGTTATTTCCCTGGTTAAGTTCTACCGACGATCAGGCAGTTGTTTTTTCTCCCCAAAATTTGGCTTTAAAATTCTAGGAGAAAAGTATTTAACCTAACTCGTCGGAAGAACGCGGTTGATATTAGCCTGAGTTTAGGGAATTGAATCCTTCTTGTTCAGGGGGTATACCGTTTTGAGTCACCAACCAGCCTTTAAAGGCAAGTTAAGATTAATCAAACAACCTTAACTTAAATATTTGTAAGTTTACATTATTTTGCAAAATACCGATGGCCAACTCTTCTTTAACGGTTTAATCAAGGGCTACCCGTCAGAGGAAGAGTGCAAATGCTTTAATCTGCCCTGTTCCTCAACGCGCTATGCTTTAAGTACCATTCAACAGGTGCAACGGTTCAACCCCTAACTTGCTATGCGGCTGCAACGCCAGTTCAACGGACAAACCATTACCCTTGATACCCGCACCCCGCTAGGGAGTGGGGGAGAAGGACGCATCTATAGGGTTTTAGAAGATCCGAATTTAGTTGCCAAAATCTACCATAAACCCACCGACGAAGACGCTGATAAACTCACCGTCATGTATAACTATCCCCCCGCAACGGCGATGGTTTCCCCTGGAATGACGGCGATCGCATGGCCCATTGACCTGCTGCATACCACCGATCATAAACGGCAAATCCTGGGTTATTTGATGCCGCGTGTCAGCAAAGCTACCCCCATTCATATTTTCTATACCCCGAAAAGTCGTCGCCAACAAAAGCCTTTATTTAATTATTTATATCTCCATCGCACCGCCCGCAATTTAGTTGCGTCCTTTGCCGATTTACATAGTAGTGGATATGTGATTGGGGATGTTAACGAATCTAATATTTTAGTGAGTGATACCGCTTTAGTTACCCTTGTTGATACCGACTCTTTCCAAGTTCGAGATCCCGATACGGGGTTGATTTATCGCTGTCCCGTTGGTAAAGCTGAATTTACCCCCCCAGAACTCCAAGGTCAAGCCTTTCGGGACTTAAACCGCACCCCAGAACAAGATCGGTTTGGACTGGCGGTGTTAATCTTTCTCCTCCTGATGGAAGGAACACACCCGTTTTCTGGGGTTTATCAAGGAAGTGGCGACCCTCCAGCCATTGAGTCTAGGGTGAGAGCGGGTCATTTTGTCTATGGGACAAGACAGGTTCCCTATCAACCGATGCCTTTTGCGCCTCCATTTCAATTGTTATATCCAAAATTACAACAATTATTTATTCAATGTTTTGAAGCCGGATTTAATAATCCTCAAGCTCGACCCGATGCTAAAACTTGGTTAATGGTATTAAAGGAAGCTGAAGCGAATTTAATTACCTGTAGTCAACAATTAGAACATCGGTATGGAAATCATTTAAACGATTGTCCTTGGTGCGATCGCACGGAAAAATTAGGAGGACGAGATCCCTTTCCTTCCCGTCAAGCCGTTACCCAACAACAACATTTACAACCCCTCAAACGCAAACGTAAACGAGTCTTAAACAATAAACCCGCTCCAGTTCAGCGTCCTTTATTTTCACCGATAAATCGTTCTAGTGTTCCCTCACCAACGGCTAAAAAATCATTAGTTTTGCCCCAAGTTCCTACTTTACACCTACAAAATTTATTCGGAAGTTTATTTGCGGGAATTGTATTAGGGGGACTCTGGGGAACTTCAGTTTTATCCGCAATTATTGCACTAATTTTTGCTTTTGTAGATGGGAAACAAGGAATTTTTGGCGGTTTAATCGTAGGCGCAATGTGGGGGAGTTTTTTAGGGGTAGTTATTAGTGTGTATTTGCCTCCACCAGGGGGAATAAATCGAGGAATTGCATTAATTTTGGGGGGATGGTCAGGGATTTTTATTGCGGCGGTCATTGCTGGATTAATCTTTGGTGTTATGGAACAGGAACCCTTGATTGGTAAAACCTTAATGTGGGGGGCTGTAATGGGCATGGTTTGGGGTGCTATTTGGCATTTATTTAAACCTCCTTTATCCCTCCCTAATATTGGGCGGTTGTGGGGAAGACGAGGTGCTTTTGTGGGAGGAGTTTGGGGGTCATATTTAGGAACATTAGGCGGAATGGGATTAGGAATTTTAGCTGTTGGGTGGCAGCAATTTGAAGCGATACAACCTAATCTTAATTCAACATCATCTTTCTCGGAAATTACCCTCAGAATAATTGCTACTACTATTGTGGCGGCGGGTGTTGGAACTATTGGTGGTACTTTAGCTGGGGGGGTATTTGGAATGATTGGAGGTGCCCCTAGTTTACCCTTATCCCTGCATTTATCAGGACGAAGAGGGGCTTTTATCGGTGCAATTTGGGGGAATTTTTTAGGGGCAATTTCTGGCGCAGGATTAGGGGTTTTAGGAGCAACAACTTTTGCCAATGTTTTAGATACTTCTTCAACAACAGGTACAACTTCTTTATTAATCGGTTCAATTATTGTATCGGCTGGAATTGGCAGTATTTGGGGAATGATTTCGGGTTTAATTTGGGGTGCTTTTGGCAAACTTTAAGGGGTTTTGTTATCTGTTATAGACTAGGAAACAGGGAATGATATTTGGTAGAGACGCGCCATGGCGCGTCTCTACTCAGGATTTAATAATACTTTTAGAAACCTTTGACCAGACTGTTCTAAATCATCTTCTAAAGAAAAGGTTAGGCTTTTTAACTGGATAGAACTGTTAGGAAATAGACCATTTAGAGGTTGATTTAAAGGTTTTGGATAAACTAAAATAGCATTTTGACTCTTTTTAAAAGTAGCATAGGCGATCGCTTGATAAATGTCTGAGTTTGACGGTTTGGAATCAGGAATTTTATATTTAGTATCGAGAATAAAGCTGACTTTCTTTGTATTCTTATCATAAATTACTAAATCAATCTTAGACTCTATAATTTTACAAAAATTAACAGTTTCTTGAGCTTTAATTTCAAAATTAGCGGGAAGATGGAACTTTAACCAAGCATAAACAAAGCGTTCATAGAGTATATCAGTTCTAACTAAAAAAGGAAACATTTGATAATTTCCGACTTGATGGGCTACCCCACAATGATCTAAGAAAAATCGACATAAACTATGTAAAATCTGATAATCTTGATTTAGTCGATTATAAGATCTATTAATACAATTATCCCCCTTAAAAGGTCGTTGAGTCGCTAAACCTTGTAAGGTATGATAGGCTTTTCTAACGGTTGTTGATAGCTGTTCTGAACATAACCCACTGCGACCAATAATATATAATGTCCATAACAAGATTTGATTCTCTTCAATATCGGCCGTATACTGATTATATTCGCAATTGAGTTTAACTGTCCCCGGATGTTTAAATTGATATTGAAAATCAACCTTTCCCCGAATATAAGGTAAAAGTTCAGTATTTTTAACATAAGCTCGATAAAATCCTTTTCGGCTTTGTTCTAATATCTTTTGTGTTAAAATATCAGCTAATCGATTATAAAATTCTGGGATAGTTTCACAATGAACAGATCCGTCTAGGAGTTGAAAACTTTTTAAATTATAGGTATATTCCAACATCCTAAATAAATTAGCAATAGGAACTTTAGGTTTTAGGAATATCTGAATATCAGGGGTTAAGGGAATAAAACCCACATAACTTTTAGCAGTGAGTTTATATTGTTTCTGGGTTTTAGGGGATGGATACTCAATTTCAATATATTTAGAATAATTATGATAGATGAGATCTGCGATCGCTTCTTCTAATTCCTCTAGTTTAAAGAATTTAGGTTGATGTTCTATCAATTCAATTATTTTCATCAGCATTTAAACCCAGTTTAATTTTAACTTTATCCCAACGAAATTCCTCTATTTTATCCAGTCCATTATAAAAATATTCTTCTAAATAGGGTTCGATTTCCATTTTCCAAATATCTTGAAAATTATCCTTAATATTCCCTATCATAAAGAAGGATATCCCGATTTCATAATTCAGATCATTAATCATTTTATTGATATCTTGAAGAACTTGAATGAGTTGATCTATTGAAAAGTTGATTTCCTCGTTTTCATGATAACGTTTTAAAATCGTATAATTTGGAGCAATTTTAATAAAACTAAAACGACGACGCAACGCATGATCAACTAACGCAATAGAACGATCTGCGGTATTCATTGTTCCAATAATCCTAACATTTTCAGGAACCTTAAAAGGTTCATGACTACCCGCTAAATTGATTTTTTCCTCTCGATATTCTAATAAATACATTAATTCCCCAAACACATTTGATAAATTTGCTCGATTAATTTCATCAATAATCAAAACACAAGTATCATCATAAGATTTGGCTTTTTTACAAAATTCTAAAAACCGACCTGGAACTAAATCATAAGTTAATTGTCCGTTTTCAGTCCGAGGACGTATTCCTTGAATAAAATCTTCATAACTATAGGAAGGATGAAATTGAATAATTTCTGAAAAACCATCTCTACCTTTAGTGAAATGTTCAGCTAATTTTTTTGCAATAAAGGTTTTTCCTGTTCCCGGTGGCCCTTGTAAAATAATTTGTCCTTTGCGGTTAATATTGTTTACCCATCTCTGAAGTTCAGTTTCATCAATTCCTGTTTCTTTAGAACATTCGTGTAAGTTATATTTAATCAATAAGTCAGATTTAATCAAGTTATGGTGATTTCTAAATTTTTCTTCAATTAAATTAATAATTTTATTAGTTGAGTAATTTATTAAATCATTTTTGCTAATAACTATTTCATGATGAGATAAGGAAAATAAAGATTCTAAATCAACACAATTCCCTAACTCCCATGAAGTTTCTCTATTAATTAAGTTATTGAAAAGTAAATCTCTCTGCTTATTTATGTCAACACCAAAAGATAAAGAATTTTGATTAAGCTTGATATATAAAATATTATCAACCCCTAATACTTGCTTTAATTCTGCTTGATACCATTTGGGCTGTGTATAACAGGAGGTTATTATTCTAGGAAGTTTATTAAAAACAGCACAACACAGTTGATTAAAAGGTTGTTCAATAAATTCCTCTATTTTCTCATTATTATTTTGAGTAAAACTAAGGAATGATGACAAACCTTGATTGTACTTAATAGATAACTGCTCTATAATTTCAAAAGTTTGACTAGAAAATAAATACTTAGGAAGTACAGAATCATAACTGAATGCGGTGAAATTTTTAGATTGCATATTTTTTTGATCGCCTATAAAAGAATTTTTATCATTATATTCCAATAAATTAATAATTTGACCATTAAAATACTTAGCTAATTCTCTAGCAGCTAACAATGACTCATCAAGTTCTACTTCTTCCCAATTATCTAAAATTTGTTTTATTTTTATTTCTTGTTCATAAAGTTTTGTATTCTCTCTTTCAAAATCATCAAATTCATTTTCCAAAAAGCTATGATCAATTTCTATTTTTAGTGTTTCTTCAATTGATTTATCTAAATAATTTTTTCCTCCAAAAACCAATTCCAAACGTTCAGATATTGTTCTATCTTGTACAATAATTAAATCAACAATGTGATTATTAATTATATCTAATAATTTATTATCTTCGTAATTTTCCTCTGAGTCTATTTCATCCATTCCCAGTTTAAACTTAATTAATTGTACTAGAGGATCAATGTCTATATATTCTTGAAATAGACGTATATAGAATTCTTCAAATATGTATGAATTAACATCAAAATTAAAATCATAAATCTTTTTAAAATAAAAAAATACAAAAATAAATAAATCTATTTCAATTTGATAATAATCTATAAAGTTATAAAATCTTGATTTAACCAGCTTAGTCCAATTTGTTTTAAGCCAGTCTAATATCCTAAAGTCAAAATAACTCGTTTCACATTCTATATCTACTATATTCGATACATAGTCTATAGGAGTTCTAAACAAGTCCAGATCGAATTTAAAATAAATATAATCAAAGGAAATATCTTCAAGCCAGTTAAAGTATATATCTATTAATTCATAATAAATATATTGATATATTTCTGGAATTTTTTGCAATCCAAATTCAATAATTGATTTTTTGTCTAAATTATCAATTTCCATTTTTAGTAAGTTTCTAACTTTTAGGATGGGTGAGTTAATAAAATTAGCGACTAGCTTCAAAGCTTCATGTTCTCACCCACCCTACAATATTTTAATATTTTTCACAAAAATTAACCTTGAAATTGCGATAACAACCAAGCACTAACTTTCCCATGATTTGTTTGACGACTACGACGAAATGCTTCTTCTAATATTCCCATTTCTAACCCTGGTAAAACTTGAGATTGTTCAATTCTATAACTGCCTCTATTCTTAACCTCAAATGCAATAATTTTAACCGCTTGTACATCAATAATCCAATATTCTTTTACCCCTAAAGATTCATAAAGTAACCGTTTTTCGCCCTGATCATCTGCTAAAGAAGAATAGGCAACCTCTATCACTAAATCAGGCGCAGGAAACTGATCTAAATCAATAATTGTAGTTTCCCAAGGAATGATTTCTGCATTCTCACCAATATAAAAAGAAGCATCAGGTTGTGCGTCATCAAACCCTCGTTTACGGTAGGTGCAGTTATCATGAGCATCTAAATCAATATTCCGCAATGCAGCAAATAGATAAAGGGCTGCAATAATGGTGGCGTGATCACGAGAATGGGGGTTTCCAAGGGGTGACATTTCTAACCTCATGCGTCCATTAAAATAGTAACCTCTGGCGTTAGCATAGGTGGGATCATCCAATGCAGCGAGGTATTCTTCCCAGGTTGCTGTTATCCAGGTATCGGTCGGGATTTGGGTTTGAATAGGACTCATAATAATATTATTGATCAGCGATCGCTTTTATTTTAACAAAATTGTAACTAAGTTTTTTGGTTTAAGCGATCGCTTCCCTACAATCATTTTTTAAATAAATTGTTATAATGATGATTATCCCCCCACTTGCAAGCTAAAATAGGTCATCCCAAACAACTATAAACTTTAATAAAAATGATACAATCATTGATTCAATTGCACGATTATTTTCATGTTCTTGCTTCTGATGATATCCGAATTAAAGGAACACGCATCAGCATTGAACAGATTTTGTATGAATATCTGTATAATCATCAGTCCCCTGAAGAAATTCAAAAGCATTTTACAACAGTTACATTAGAACAAATTTATGCCACTATTCTTTATTATTTTAGAAATCAAGAACAGGTTTCTGATTATTTAGAAAATTGGTTAACAGCTACGAATCAAGCTGAAGCAGAACATGATCAAAATCCTCCTACTGTTGTCAAAAGATTGCTGAAGTTAAAAGCTGAACAGGAAGCGGTTAAGGTAAGTCAAGAATGCCCATAAAATATCTAATTGATGAAAATCTCCCTCCTGTTTATCAAGAACAACTTAAAAATCGTGTTTCTGATCTTGTTGTTTTAAGAATTGGTGATCCGAATACTCCCCCTATTGGAACACTTGATCCTGAAATTTTGTCTTGGTGTGAAAAATTCGGATTTATTTTAGTCACTAATAACCGCAGTTCTATGCCTGTCCATTTAGCTGATCATTTAAACAATGGAGATCACATTCCTGGGATTTTAGTTTTAAGAAAACAAGCAAATTTTGGTCAAGTTATTGATGATTTAATTTTAATTGCTTTAGCTGCGGAGGAAAATGAATATCAAGATATTATTAGTTATGTTCCGTTAAAAAAATAGGAAACGTAGAGTTTTATTATATTAACCTTGAAATTCCGATAACAACCAAGCACTAACTTTCCCATGATTCGTTTGACGACTACGACGAAATGCTTCCTCTAATATCGCCATCTCTAACCCGGGTAAAACTTGAGATTGTTCAATTCTATAACTGCCTCTATTCTCAACTTTAAACGCCATTATTTTAACCGCTTGTACATCAATAATCCAATATTCCTGTACCCCTAAAGATTCATAAAGTAACCGTTTTTCCCCTTGATCATCTGCTAAAGAAGAATAGGCAACTTCGATAACTAAATCAGGCGCAGGAAACTGATCTAAATCAATAATTGTCGTTTCCCAAGGAATGATTTCTGCATTTTCACCAATATAAAAAGAAGCATCCGGTTGTGCGTCATCAAACCCTCGTTTACGATAGGTGCAGTTATCATGGCCATCTAAATCAATGCCTCGCAAACTGGCAAATAAACCGATAGCTAAACAAATAATAAAATGATCACGAGAATGGGGGTTTCCAAGGGGTGACATTTCTAACCTCATGCGTCCATTAAAATAGTAACCTCTGGCGTTAGCATAGGCGGGATCATCTAATGCAGCGAGGTATTCTTCCCAGGTTGCTGTTATCCAAGTATCAGTTGGGAGTTGGGTTTGAATAGGACGCATAATAATATTATTGATCAGCGATCGCTTTTATTTTAACAAAATTAGGGATAAAAAACCCGGTTTTTCCCCTGTAGAGACGTTTCATGAAACGTCTCTACAGGGGGATTCATGAAACGTCTCTACATAAAGCTTGATGCTCTATTAAGAAACCGGGTTTTTACATAATTTGATTTTAACAAATTTAAACAGGACTAACTGAGCGTTCCTGCATCAATTTTTCCACATCTTCTAAGGGAGTTTGTAATAATAAAACATCCCCCTCTTTTAACTTAAAGGGTTTATTGACCGATTTATAAAGGTTTCCTTGTCGTCTAATGGCAATAATTCCGGTTGAATTATTCGTTAATTCTTCAGGTGTTAACGATAAACCGACTAAAGGAGAAGTTTCCTCTAAAGGAACCCAACGAATAGTTTCTCGACTTAACCATGATGCTTGACCCATTAAGGTTTTAAATAGATCAATTTCATCCTTTGAACCGACGGCTAAAACTCGATCATTGACTTGAAATTCAGTATCCGGTGTTGGATAATTTAACCTTTCGTTTTCCCGTTCAATTTCCATAATTGTTACCCCAGTGAGATGACGAATATTGGCTTTAGCTAAGGTTAATCCCACTAAAGGAGAATCGGGGTGAATTCCGACCCAATTTGTGTTTAAATTTTCTGTTGCTTCCTGTAATGCTCGTAATTCTAAATTCGTGATTTTTTCGGGGAGAACACTACGATAACGTCCGGTACGAATTGACCGAATGACTGATTGAATAATATCTGTATCTTTTCCTAATACAGCTAATACATTAGCCCCAATTTCTAAGGCGGCTTCAAATTCCGGTTGTACGACTTCCCACGCTCCTAATTGAGTTAAAATTTCAACTTCCATATTTTCATGGGCGCGAACCACAATTTTTAAATCGGGGGCGAGAGATAACGCCCGTTGTAATAAAATTCGGGTACTGGCGGGGTCAGGAAGGGCGACAGCTAAAGCTTTAGCCCGTTCTAAATGAACTTTTTCTAAGACTAAATCGGAGTCAGCATCACCAAAAATATAGGGGATTTGTTGTAGTCTTAATTTTTGAATTGCAGCTTCACTATTTTCAATCACTAACACCGTTTGTCCTTGATTTCTTAACATATTAACTAACACCTGTCCTACCCGTCCATAACCTGCAACCACGACATGATTTTGTAAAGTTTCGGGAAGGGCGATGGCTTTCACATCTCGAAATTTCTTTAAAAAATTGCTAATTCTGGGTAACGCTGCAATTTGATCTGCTAATTGAGGCGCGGCTTTTAATAATACCGGAGTTAAGACTAATGTAATTGCTGTTGTTCCTATAATTAATAAATATTTTTTCTCTCCTAATATTCCTAAATCTAAGCCTTCTTGAGCTAAAACAAAGGAAAATTCTCCGATTTGGTTTAATCCTAAACTGGCAATAATTGCGGTTTTAAAGGAATAGCCAAATCCTAAAATAATCGGAGCTACAATTAAGGCTTTTCCTAACATGACAATTAAAACTAACGAAATAATCAATCCAAAATTATCTAAAATTACTAATGGTTCAATTAACATTCCTATCGAGATAAAAAATAGACTGGCAAAGGTATCTCGCAAGGGCAAAACTTTCGCTAATGCTTGATCAGAATAGTCAACTTCAGCAATCATTAATCCGGCAATAAACGCCCCCATTTCAATCGATAATCCTAAAGCATCGGTGAGTAATGCCACCCCTAAACATAAAGCAATTACCGATAATAAAAATAACTCTGAACTTTCCGTTGCGGCAATGGTTTTGATTAACGGCGGTACTAACCAAATTCCAGCAAAAATAGCAAAAGCAATAAAAATAACCCCTTTTAATCCTGCTTGTAATAGGGCTATTCCTAACGCCGATCCCGGTTGACTTAAGGCGGGAAGAATTGCTAACATTAATCCTAATGCCAAGTCTTGAGCAATTAAAATTGCTAACATGACTTGACCATGAGTGGTATTGGTTTCTCCCCGTTCTGTTAACGTTTTAAGAACAACTGCGGTAGAGGATAAAGAGAGTAAAAACCCTAAAAATATGCCTTCGATGGGTGTCTTTGCCCATCCGAATATTAAGGAAATGAGTGCAATTGCAGCCGTTGTTAAACCAATTTGTAATAAACTTCCTTTTAAGGCAATATCTTTAACTCGTTTCAGTTCAGCAATAGAAAATTCTACGCCTAGAGCAAATAACAAAAAAGCGACACCCACTTCAGCTAAAGACTGAATTTGAGGGACATCTTTAATTAACTTTAAACCAAAGGGCCCAATGATTAAACCGCTTAATAAATAACCTAACAGTACAGGTTGACGCAAACGATTTGCTAAAAACCCTCCTACGGTCGCCGACCCCAAAGCCGTGACTAAATCTAATATAAATTTCGGTTCAGTTGCCATAAGCAGTTATCAGTTATCAGTTATCAGTTATCAGTTATCAGTTATCAATTATCAGTTATCAGTGAAAGAAATAAAATCAAGATTTTGTTGATAAAAAGTAACTGTAAACAGCCTCTTGACTGTTTACTGATTACTGATAACTGATTACTGATTACGGTGCTAATGTACACTGTCCCTTCTGTTTTGTACTGGGGGTAAAGTTAGGAATCAAATGGTTATTCACGTCTTGTTCCTTTAACCAGCCCACATCTCCCACTTTTAGGGGAGGAGCAGTTGTTGTATCCAGAGGTTCCCCAGGGTTAGGGGGTATAACCGTTGAATCAAGTTCAGGGGAGTTCCCATTCAAAGGCTGTCCATCTGTAGGATTAGGAAGGGAACAAATTTTGACTTCTATCCAAATTCCGGCTTCAGGAGTAGATTGTTTTTGTTGAACCTGAAAGACTGTTCCCGGTGGTACATTTCCTTTGAGAGCCGGTTTCCCAAATTCTTGAAGGAGAATGATCGGGGTTGAATTGGCTGTAGGAGTTCCCAGTTGAATAAAAGATTGTAATTTTAAGGTACTAATCGGAGCCGGTAAGGGAGGGGGTGTTGGAGAAGGAGAAGGGGTGCTAGTAGGGGGCGGTGGGGTAGTTTGTTGGGCTTCGGGGTCATTGGGGTTAAACAAACCTAACCCATACAGCAAAGCGCCTAAAATTCCCAATAAAATAGCAATTCCCAAGGATAGGAACCAGACCCTAGACATCGCAGGTTTTGTCTGTCGAGCGCGGGCAATTTCTGTTTCCATCGATGAATCATCCGCATCATTGGTATCAGAAGAATCATCACCCAACCCATCGTTTAAAGGAACCACAGGCGCCACAGACACTTCCTTTAAAGATTCGTTATCATCCTTGGGAACAATTTCAATAAATAATAAAGCAATCGTGACATTATCATGGCCGTTTTGAGTATTAGCAATTTCAATTAGGCGATCGCGAATTGTCCCTAAATCGGCTTCTCGATGCAAAATCGGTAAAATTTCCGTTTCCCAATATTGTTCAACCCGATCGCGATCGCTTAACCCATCAGAACATAATAAAAATACACAATCTTCATCTAAGGGAAAACGTTGTACCGTGGGATGTAGCGTTACCGATGAGGTAATCCCTAACGCTTGAATTAACGCCCCAGAAGCGCCTTGTTGGAGAGCATCTCGATAGAGGGCACAACCTAAACGCACCTGTCGAGAAGCCACATCATCATCCACCGTCACTTGATGACAACCACTAGAACTCACCCAATAGGCACGACTATCCCCTAAATGGGTTAAATAAATTTCATGAACATGAGCCAGCGCCATCACCAGCGTGGTTCCCATGCGTTCGCGACCCTGACGGTTTTCATCATCATTGCGTTGACAAATTACATCATTAGCAATACAAGTGGCTCGTTTTAATTTAGGAACTAAAGATAAAGGATCCCAATTGGCTTGATGCAGGGGCATTTGTTCCACCTGTTGACGTAAAACATCAATTGCCATGGAAGAAGCGACTTCTCCGCCATCCTGTCCGCCAATGCCATCACAAACAACAGCCAAGGCAGGTTCCGTTAAGGGGACTCGGATGGGGGTTTGTGCACTGGGATAACAAGCATCTTCATTGTGAGAACGAGTCGGGCCTGCATCTGTTCCAGTCGCAATTTCAATCCGCCGATGATACCCTCGTCCACAGATCGAGAGAGCTTGATCCAATTGCTGGATCAATTGAGTTGAGGTGCGTAACTCTCCCGTAAGCATTTGATGGGTGAGTTGTTGGAGGAATTTTTGAATCCGGGGGTGTGCCGTCGGAACCCACTGTTGCCAAAAATAACCCAACTGCGTTAGAGAAATATTGTGTCCATCTAAGTTTAATTGCAATAGCCGGACAAAAGGCCCCTGAACCCGCAGTAAATCAGCCTCTAGCAAACTCGAAGCGACAGCTTGACGGCTAAACGGTTGCCAGAGTTGAGCCATTTGCCACAACCAATTGAGTTGACGCATAGCACTCGCATCCGGCCACAAAGCCGTTAACGTTGGCATTAAAGTCTCCCCATGGGGTGCAATTGGCCCTTTTTCTAACAGGATGATGGATTTATTCTTGGCCCCTTTCGGGGGCGAAATAATTCCATATACCTGCGGAATGTGCAACCGATAGGAAAATAATTTCAGATAGGGGGCAATTTGATCAGAAATCTCGCTTGGTATTTCCGGCAGCAGTTCGGGTCGAGTATCAACCACAATTTTGCTGCTTTTGAGGAGGTAGCGCTCGGCGATCAGCGTTCCCGAAGGTACTGCTTCGATCCCTTCACCTACAGCCCACAGATAGTGTTTTGCCACAGCATTTTGCATTTGGTTTCCTCACGCCTCTGTTGCCACTCAACGATCATCGTCTAAAATTGGGATGGTTTACCTCTAGGAGGTTAGCTTCGTAAAGACTCGCCTAACAGCGTGCCTTGACTCTGATCATGATGTTTCTACGCTACAACAGGATTGCGTTTCTTGTTATAGATTATCTAACAGATCAGCGTTACTCTCTACCCCATCGGTACGAGGTGACAACAGAGAATCACAATAGATGTGCAGTAGATGCCCCATTCTAAAAAGTACAATTCACTCTAAAAATTAGCACCGATTGGGAATTAACATCATTTAAGGCTACTCACCTCATGAGTCATTCTCCCCCTAACCCGTCCAATGACCCTAAATTCTTACCGTATTTGGAAATTAATGAACGGCTCACTGAATTGAAACAGTCTCACGGTCACTACTACCAAATGATTAATTTGGAGGTTTGGGCATTAATTGAAACGATGGATCAGTTTTTTCCCGGTGCTTGGAATCGATTCATGACCAACCGTCAATTGTCCATGAAACAATTTTTACAACGTCAGCGATCGCAAAAACAATCTTCTGCATCCAATCAGAAACCCGATCTTTCGGATGTTGATCCTGATCATCCCGTTTAGTATTGACTGTTGGCGAGCCAGATTTAACAGCCAAGACTTAACAGGCAAGATGCCTGTTCCACAGCTTAACTACTGACTCTCGGTAATCCCATACTATAGTTCACGGCACGGGAGTTGAGATTATAGCTAATTTCACCCGCTTGGATCAGCGATCGCACCAAATGTTCTAAATCTGATCCAATCCGACGTAAATTATACTCCGTGAGGTCTTCGCCATTAAAGACTTCGACTAACTCGTCAAATTTCCGATAGACCTGTTGCAAAGCTTGATCATTCCAGTTAAATTCATTGTCGGGATCAACATCCAAGGTGAGGACTTGTTCGCTGTCCACTAACTCTTCATTTTGAATTTCCGCCGTATAAATATGGATATGGCGAGTGGTCGATTTCAACAGCATAAGCGGTTTAACTGAATAGTTTTTATCTGGATTGTTTATTTATTTTGACATTACTTTAGGAAATCATGAGTAATTTTTGGAATCAAATTTTAAACTTTGCCACAACAACGGCTAACGATGTTGGACAACAGTTAATCCTCGATTTTGGCACAGTCCAAGCGGATGAAAAAGCCGATGGCAGTTTAGTTACCCGGTCTGACCAATGGGCCGATCTTGAAATTCGCACCCGTATCGCCACCACATTTCCTGAACATGGGGTGCTCAGTGAAGAAGCGGAACATATTTTTCCGAATACAGACTGGTGTTGGATTATTGATCCTTTAGATGGGACAACGAATTTCGCCAGAGGAATTCCCATTTGGGGGATTTCTTTAGGATTACTGTATCAAGGAAATCCGGTTTTTGGTTTGATTCATTTACCTCCTTTACAGCAAACCTTTCACGGGTTTTGGTTCGGTTCATCGGGTTTAACGGGTTCAGAAGGAGCGTTTTTAAACGGTCAGCCCATTCACGCCAGTTCCGATGTGTTAAGTTCTAATCACTTTTTTAACCTCTGTTCTCGAAGTATTGCGATCGCTCCCCAAATTCCGTGTAAAATTCGGATGTTAGGCATGGCGGCTTATAATTTCCTCACCGTCGCCGTCGGTGCAACTTTAGGAGGCGTTGAAGCCACTCCTAAAATTTGGGATATCGCCGGAAGTTGGGTAATTGTTAAAGCGGCGGGTGCGGTTTGGTGTTCCCTCTCTCCCGAACCCTTCCCCTTAGAAATAGGTCGAGATTATGGAACTCAATCCTATCCTACATTAGTTGTGAGTCAACCCGAATTATTATCAGTTTTTGAACCCTTTATTAAAACATAAAAGTAGGGTGCGTAAGCGATCGCTTACGCACCTTATAAACATTAGCAATAGATAATTTTTTATTACAATTCAATCCCAAAATAAGCTCTCAAAGAGTACAAAATAGCAACACAAAAAGGTTGATAACGTTCCTTTTCGTCTAATTGACTATAAAAGTTAGCCAGTTTTTGAGCTTCCTCTTCAGTAAGACCTTCTCCTATACCTAATATCTCAATTGCTTCACTTCGCATTCTTTTTAGATCATAGTGATTCAGGTTAAGAATATCAATTGTTTCTTTACTAATCTCTTTTCTGGATTTTGAAAACTCTCATAACCACAGTTGACACCAATGGACTTTTGTTGTTGTTTCCAATCTTTGAAATTTTGCGGTTCTTCCTGTTTTTGAATATATTTCATGAATTGAGAATTTCTTTCCGTCGAATTAAGCCATCAGCCCTGACAAATTTAGGATCTTCTTCTCCTAATTTATCTCGCAGTTGTTGAAGTGATCTTTTGGCATCTTCCAATCTATCCCCATCAATCAGGCGAAATAGTTCCAGAAAATCTTCTTGAATCTCAACGGGACGTTCTGAAGAATCCATCAACGTTTCCAAAATTCGGTTACTATCTTTTCCATAGGATCTTAACCGTTTCACAATTATATCATTCGGTGTCACACACAATAAATGAACCCAGTCAACATGACTGATTACTAAAGGTGAATGTGTGGAAACAATAAACTGACAATTTGGGAAGGTTTGGGTTAAAGCTGGAATAATATTTTGTTGCCATTTTGGGTGAAGATGAAGCTCTATTTCATCAATAAGAATCACTCCTTTTCCCTGTAAAGGTTCTGATAAATTAGGATTAGCGATCGCTAATCGTCTTGCTAAATCACTAACCAAAGCTAATAAACATTTTTCCCCATCAGAAAGTTGATTAATAATTAATTCTTCACCCTGTTTTTGTAAAGTCATGCGTAAGGGTGAACGCTGCACTCGTAAGTTAGAAAACCCATTCATAAAAACTTCATAAGCTTTTCTGACTGCTTCTAGTTGAGGATCTCTATAACTGGAATAATCATTAAGACGTCGTTCATTTTCCAAATCTTCCCGATCTCGAAACCATTCAAAAAAGCGTCTAAAATCAATTTGTCCTCCAGTTAATGCTTCTTCGTAGGCTTCAATTTGTGCAAAAGAATGTTTATTTCTAATTCTTAAAGGAATATCAAGAACAGCCCGATTTGTCGGATAGTAGACAACAACAGGTAATGATAAATTTTCCCCCTCTACTGAACTGTGAATTTCATCAATAATTTGTTTTAGCTCTACAAATGAACTGCTAATATCTCTACTATATCCCTTCCTAACACCAACAACAGACCAATTAACATTCTGTGAATTACAGAAATCCACAGTAATAATATTATGAGTTTGTCTCTGGTCATTTTTAATATCAGTTTCTTCAAAAGAACGTCCTGAACTTTGGGGGTTTTGAATTCGTGCTGTAAACCAGGATAGCAGAATGGATAAACATTCAAGAATACTCGACTTTCCAGAACCATTAGTCCCAATTAAAACAGTGGGTGAATCTGTTTCAAAATCTAGGGTTAATTTGTTAATACCTCGAAAAGATTGGATTTTTAATTGTTTAATTTTCATAATCTATAAGTTTTTATTAATTCCATCCTAGAAACCAGGTTACTCAAAGAAACCTGGTTTCTAAAATTTACACCTTCACCCCATTAGAAAACTTAATTTTCAAATAATCGTCTTCCATTTTAGCCCCAGAAGGTTGCAACATAGCCAAAGTTTGGGGTAACACTAAATTCCGCCGATGATTCCCAATTCTAATATTAAGTTCATCTCCGGTTTTATTGAGTTGAATTTGTTCTTTAGGAATACCGGGTAAATACAATTCCAACGTATATTCATTTTTATCCTCCACCACACGAACCGTATTTTCCTTATAGTAAACTTGGCTGGGATCTTCATCTTTATATAACGTTTCTTTCAATCGTTCTAAAGCTTCAAGCCCACATAATTCCTGTGGAAATAACGGAACTTCCTTAACGGGTAAGGGAGTAAAATTATCATGAATTTCTTGACGATATTGTTGTTGATTTTCTTTCCATTTTTTGAAAAAGGGATCGGTAACTTCTTCAGGAATAATGCGATTAGCAATCACTAAATCCGTCGAAACATTATACAAACTTAAATAGGCATGGGCGCGTAAAGATTCCTTAATCACCATTTTTTCAGGGTTCGTTACTAAACGCACCGAGGTTTGCGTATTATCCGTTAACACCTTTTCTAAGGCTTCAATTTTTTCATAAAAATCATAAGGCGCGTCCATCACTTCTTTATCAGGTAAAGAAAACCCCGTTAACGGTTTAAAAATCGGTTCAAATAGAGGACGCAACGCCACCGACATCCCTTGTAACGGTTTGTAAAATTTTCTCATATACCAACCGCCCACTTCGGGTAAACTTAATAATCTCAACGCCGTTCCCGTTGGGGCAGAATCAATAATTAGGATCTCAAAATCTCCCTCATCATAATGGCGCTTCATCCGTACCAAGCCGAAAATTTCATCCATCCCCGGTAAAATGGCTAATTCTTCCGCCTGGACTCCATCGAGTCCTCGCGCCTGTAATACCTGACTAATATAGCGTTTCACCGCCCCCCAGTTGCCTTCAAGTTCCATCAAGGCGTCCAATTCAGCCCCCCAAAGGTTGGGTCGGACTTGACGGGGTTCGTGCCCTAACTCCATATCAAAGCTATCGGCGAGGGAGTGGGCGGGGTCGGTACTCAATACTAGGGTTTTATGCCCCAACTCCGCACAGCGTAAGCCTGTTGCAGCCGCAACGGAGGTTTTACCGACGCCACCTTTACCCGTCATTAAAATTACGCGCATACGATTTTAAACTTAAAATTAGTTTACATTCTTTAACTTTAGCGGGTTTTTAGCAAGAATAGCTGTTTCACTACGTCCAAGCGCGAACAGTCCCAATAGTCGATATGGCTTTCAATCAGGTTATTGGGGTTTAATTTGAGTTCACTCCGTCCAGGGATAGAAATTCTGGGTTTCCAGGGGAGGGGAGTTGTCCAACTCAGTGTCCAACGGGTTTCTATTAAATTCTCAGTTTGAGTAATACTATGTAAATCCAGTTGAATATCCCAAAACCAAGTTTTCATAAATCCAATCATTTGTTGATAGCGTTTTAACCCATTAAATTGATTCATGGGGTCTTTAAAATAAACGTTATCAGCATAAATATCATAGCTTTGATTATCAGGAAATTGTTGATAATCTTGTTTAATAATCTCAATAATATTCATAATCGTAGGGTGTGTAAGCGCAGCGCACGCACCATTTCTACAGTTTCCCATCAAACGGCGGACGCTGACTTTCTATTCAGAAACAGGAAAAAATTAATACCAATAATCAATTGTAGCTGAATCCATCAACTTGAGTGCGACACACGGACTAACCGTTAACCTTCCTAGCGGTGAGGTCAGACATCAGTAACGATTCCGTTACACCCTATCTCAACTTTTGGTAAACTATTTTTAAGCCAATGTAAACAGTTGTTACTTGAGATTCGGTTCAAGCTGAACCTAAGACTCTGATTGTATCAATGGTTTACATGATTTTTACACCGGGTATCAACCCTCATATCTGGTTGTTTATTAACCGTCAACCGTCAACCCTCATTCGGAGTTTCATGTTAGAGATTACTTCCCCAGCAAACACCCAGACTGAAACGATGTCATCTTCTGTGGCTACGGATAACGGAAAATACCCACAAACTACGGGACAAGAGGGGTTTGTTCAACGACATTTAGGCCCCAATGTTGATGAAATTCAACAAATGTTAAAATTATTGGGGGTTTCTAGTTTAGAGGATTTAATTGATCAAACCATTCCCTCAACAATTCGCCTCAATCAAAGCTTAAAATTACCCGAAGCTTTAAGTGAATATGCAGCCCTAAACCAATTAAAAGCGATCGCTTCTCAAAATAAAGTTTATCGTTCTTTTATTGGCATGGGTTATTCTGATTGTATCACACCCGGTGTGATTCAACGCAATATATTAGAAAACCCCGGTTGGTATACGGCTTATACTCCCTATCAAGCGGAAATTGCCCAAGGTCGTTTAGAAGCTTTACTGAATTTTCAAACCCTAATTATTGACTTAACCGGATTAGAAATTGCGAATGCTTCTTTATTAGATGAAGCAACGGCGGCTGCGGAAGCCATGAGTTTGAGTTATGCGGTTTCTAAAACCAAAGCTAACAGCTTTTTTGTTTCTCAAGATTGTCATCCTCAAACCCTTGATGTCGTCAAAACCCGTGCAATTCCATTAGGCATTGATATTATTATTGGAGATCACCGCACCTTTGATTTTAATACTCCAATTTTTGGCTGTTTGCTGCAATATCCAGCGAGTGATGGGTCAATTTATGACTATCGTAATTTTATTGAAACGGCCCATCAACACAATGCTTTAGTTACAGTGGCGGCGGATATTTTAAGTTTAACGCTGTTAACTCCTCCGGGGGAATTCGGAGCAGATATTGCAGTCGGAAGTACCCAACGCTTAGGCGTTCCCCTGGGTTATGGTGGCCCCCATGCAGCTTATTTTGCCACTAAAGAAGCCTATAAACGCAACGTTCCAGGGCGGATGGTCGGTATTTCTAAAGATTCTCAAGGAAACCCTGCTTTGCGGTTAGCTTTACAAACCCGTGAACAACATATTCGCCGTGATAAAGCCACCAGTAATATTTGTACAGCACAAGTATTATTAGCGGTGATTGCAAGTTTATATGCGGTCTATCATGGGCCGTCTGGACTTCAACAAATTGCCCAAACTATTCATCAATTAACTCTAACCTTAGCAGAAGGGTTAAAACGTTTAGGCTATTCAATGGGAACAGAACCCTTTTTTGATACGATTAAAGTAGAATTAGGGGAAAAATCCTTAACGGAAATTCTGTCAGCAGCCGAAGCGAAAGAAATTAACATCCGCATCATTGATGAGCATACAGTTGGGATTAGTTTAGATGAAACCACAACCCTGCAAGATGTGATTGATTTGTGGTCAATCTTTGCAGGGTCTGAGTTACCTTTTACCATTGAAGAGATGTTAAAAGCCTCAGATCATCTTACCCCCTTTACTCGTCAATCTGCCTATTTAACCCATCCCGTTTTTAACAGTTACCATTCAGAAACGGAACTTTTGCGTTATATTCATCGCTTAGAAACCAAGGATTTATCGTTAAATACCTCAATGATTCCTTTGGGTTCCTGTACGATGAAATTAAACGCAACCGCCGAAATGATTCCGGTGACTTGGCCAGAATTTGGAAAACTTCATCCTTTCGCCCCAAAATCCCAAACCCAAGGTTATCAAATTCTGTTTGAACAGTTAGAAAATTGGTTGGCTGAAATTACAGGATTTGCAGGGATTTCATTACAACCGAATGCGGGTTCTCAAGGAGAATATGCCGGATTATTAGTAATTCGTCAATATCATGAAAATCGAGGAGAACTTCACCGGAATATTTGTTTAATTCCTGAATCTGCTCATGGAACAAACCCTGCTAGTGCTGTCATGTGCGGGTTTAAAGTTGTTCCGGTTGTCTGTGATAACCAAGGCAATATTGATATTGCTGACTTGCAAGCTAAAGCTGAAAAACATCGAGATAATTTAGCGGTATTAATGATAACTTATCCCTCAACTCACGGTGTATTTGAAACCGGAATTCAAGAGATTTGTAATATCATTCATGCCAATGGTGGACAAGTTTATATGGATGGGGCAAATATGAACGCCCAAGTGGGGTTATGTCGTCCAGGGGATTTTGGGGCCGATGTCTGCCACCTAAACCTGCATAAAACCTTCTGTATTCCTCACGGGGGCGGTGGGCCAGGAATGGGGCCCATTGGAGTTGCGTCTCATTTGGTTCCCTTTCTTCCCGGTCATGCGGTGGTGAAATTAGAAGGAAATAAACACATTGGGGCCGTTTCCGCCGCACCTTGGGGAAGTGCGAGTATTCTGGTGATTTCTTGGATGTATATTGCCATGATGGGGGCAAAAGGATTAACAGAAGCGACAAAAGTGGCAATTTTAAATGCTAATTATATTGCCCGTCGTTTAGATGAATATTACCCGATTTTGTACAAAGGAAATCAGGGATTTGTTGCCCATGAATGTATTTTAGATTTGCGTTCTGTGAAGAAATCCGCAGCCATTGAAGTTGATGATATTGCCAAGCGTTTAATGGATTATGGATTTCATGCGCCAACGGTTTCTTGGCCTGTGGCAGGAACGATGATGGTAGAACCGACTGAAAGCGAATCTAAAGCAGAATTAGACCGATTTTGTGATGCTATGATTGCCATTCGTCAGGAGATTTCTGAAATTGAATCTGGGGTTATGGATGCCACAAATAATGTGTTAAAAAATGCTCCCCATACCGCAGCATCATTAATTTGTGGTGAATGGAATCATCCCTATTCCCGTGAACAAGCAGCTTATCCTGCACCCTGGACAAAAGAGCATAAATTCTGGCCGTCTGTGGGACGCATTGATAATGCTTTTGGCGATCGCAATTTCGTTTGTTCTTGTTTGCCCATGGACGCTTATCAATAAGGGAACAGTAAGCTGAGAATAGGGAACAGAAAATTATCATATTTTGGGGTTTCCTATTCTCCTTTATTAATATTAAATATCTAAAAATCCCAAATAAAAATTTATTTATAGAAATAGATATAAATCCGAACAATCGTAGGGGCGAGGCGCGCCTCGCCCCTACACACTTTTTAGGGTTAATAATTTTGATCATTATGAGTGTACAATTCATTTAGACTTACTATAGATGAGTAAGTCCTAAAATAGCAATTAGATTATTATGGAGATCTGATTCATGAATCTGCTAGAACTTTTTATCTATCCGATTAAATCCTGTGGCAGAATTGCCCTAAACCAAGCTGAAGTTACACTCAAAGGGTTAGCAGGGGATCGAGAATTTATGTGGGTTGATGAATCCGGTCAGTTTGTTACCCAGAGAACCTATCCCCAATTAACTAAAATTCAAGTTCAACGATTAGAGAATCAGATTGAATTATCTGTTGACGATCAAGAAATTGAACCCTTTAAACTTCAACCAACATTAACAGGAACTTCCAAAACGGTACAAGTATGGCGGGATCAAACCGTTGCGATTGATCAAGGAGATGCTGTTGCAGATTGGTTACAATACGCTTTAAAACAAGATCAACAACCTTATTTTCGGTTAATGCGACAATCTCCTGATTTTATTCGACCTGTTGATCCAAATTATGCCGTTAATCCTAATAATCAAGTCAGTTTTGCCGATGGTTATCCTTGTTTATTAACGAATACGGCTTCTTTAGCAGAATTGAATCGAAAACTCAAAGAAACCTATTCAACATCATCACCAGAAATTCCGATGAATCGATTTAGACCTAATATCGTGATTGATACCAATCAACCTTTTATTGAAGATGATTGGAAAACAATTTTAATTGGAGAGGTTTATTTTGATTTAGTCAAACCTTGTAGCCGTTGTATTGTAACAACAACCAATCAAAAAAGTGGGGAACGCAATGAGTTAAAAGAACCATTGAAAACCTTAGCGACCTTTCGACAACAGCCACGCGGAGTCATGTTTGGTTTTAATATGATTCCTCGAAATACCGGAATAATTCAAGTCGGTGATTCTGTTAAGGTCGTTGAAACCCATTGACGCTTTCATCAATACCAGTCAGAAGACCCACCTCAAAAGCGTTCCGCCTTGTTGGTGTTATAAACTTCACTTTTGTTACAAGCGCAAGTTAGAATTGCGGAGACTTAATTTGAGGAAAACCTTTGAAAGTCGGGAACTTTAAGCTAGATTCACCTTGAACTTATGGAAAAAATTTAGTAATATTTAATACCATATATGTTGCGTTGGTGGGGTGCTGCCCAAATGACCTATAGCCTCAGAATTGCTGATTTGCCCAGTGATGAGCGTCCCCGTGAACGACTAATGGCCATTGGCTCCAGAAATTTAGCCACGGCTGAATTGATTGCAATTCTGTTGGGAACGGGTCAGGGAAAGGGAAAATTATCGGCGGTAGGTTTAGGACAATATGTGTTAAACCAGTTAAGTCAGCATCAACGAGATCCCTTGTCGGTACTACGGGATATTGGGGTTCACGAATTAACTCAAATTCATGGCATCGGGACGGCAAAAGCCACGACTATTTTAGCGGCGGTGGAATTAGGAAAACGGGTTTTTCAGTCTAAACCGCCTGATTTAGCCATCATTGAAACTCCCCAAGCGGCGGCGGATGCGTTAAGTCATGATTTAATGTGGCAACCCCAGGAACGATTTGCGGTGTTGTTGTTAGACGTGAAACATCGCCTTTTAGGAACTCAAGTGATTACCATTGGTAGTGCAACGGAAACTATCGCCCATCCCCGTGATATTTTTAGAGAAGTCTTGAAAAGTGGCGCAACACGGGCAATTTTGGCACATAATCATCCGTCGGGGAATGTAGAACCCAGTTCAGAAGATATTAATTTAACTCGTCAACTCTTGCAGGGGGCGCAATTTTTATCGATTCCACTTTTAGATCATATTATTTTAGGAAATGGTAATTTCCTAAGTTTGCGCTCTACAACTTCCTTATGGGAAGAATATCCCCAAATGGAATAGTCTAAAAGAGTGTTTTTTAGGATTTAACGTGTTTAATTAACAATTGAGCGATCGCTTGTAATTGTTGTTTATTAAACGTTTTCAAGAGAACTTTAACCACCTCTTTCGGATCAGCCGGAATTGTAATTTCTCCAGAGGCAGGTTTAGCGGCTGCTTTGGCTCCCGCTAAGGTTGATAACGCTGCACTCGGAGCAATTGTGTTTGCTTTTCCAGCTTGTAAGAGTTCGGCTCCTTGCTTTAACTCGTTAATAATGGGATTCGCTAAAACTTTAAAAGAATTTTTAGGATTAGCGATCGCACCATGAGCCGTTTTAACTAAGGTTTGCCAAGGTTCAATTCCGACTCCAATTTTCGTTAATCGAGCGCACAAACCCGCCAATTGTTTACGAGATTCTGGAGATTCTGCTTGTTTAAATCCCTGCAACATCGGTTTAAGAACCGTCATAACTTGATTGACAGCATTAGCAACCCCAGGTGTTTCGGTCGCGGGTGCTGTTTGGGCTGTTGCTGCGGGTGCTTTACCACTCATCAAGCCTTTTAAGTTATTTTCCAACTTATCATAAAGGGGAAGGGACGCTTGTAGAATTTTCTCCCCCATTTCTTCTGAAAGTCCTGCTGGACTTGCCGCACGATCAATTAAATTCTTCAGCACTTCAAACCCTTTAGTATAGAGGGTTTGGGTTGTCGCATCAATTTTAAGTGGCGTGTCCTTCACCATCTTAAAACAATCTTCTAAGCGCTTGGACACCTTATTAATGCTGGTGAGACTGGGCATCTTGTCCATCAACATCGCGGCGGCTCCTTTAATGGAGTGGGCAGCCCGATAGATGGCCGTTACACGCTCCCGGTCAGCATCAGCCATAATTGCAGGTAGCTCTGTTAGCCCCGTTTGCAGGGTTTCAAGACGCTCCTCAGCTTCTTCCATGAAGATAGCAAAGATCTTTTGGTCTTGGTTTGTTGGCACAGCAGCCCTCCTAAACCCTTATCAGTTGAAACAGAGCGTGTTTTCATTGAGTCGTGTCGCCTCGCCCTGAGTTTTTGATGGCTGGGTAAAGACAGAGTTCACCCAGTGGCAACTCACTCCTGAATCTTAATTTAACCCAAGATTATCCCTTTTCTTCCTCAGCTAAGATTTTTTCTTCTATATTCATCAACTAACTCAGAATCAAAACGGTATTGATTCTGGACTGTTGACTGTTGATAGCGAGCGAGGACATTCGTACTGCTTCCCCTGCTTCCCCTCTTCTACTGACCCGGAGTTTCTGAGGGAATTTCTGAGGGTGGAACTTTTTCCAGATGAATTAACCCTTCCATCACCGATTTAACAATGGGTGCGGTAACAATTCCTCCGGCGCGACCTTCCAGGGGTTCATCCACCACTGCGACCACAACATAACGGGGATGGTCAACACTTAAAATCCCAACAAAACTGGTAATTAAAGCATTCGAGGAATAGCCGCCATCAGGAGATGCTTTTTGAGCCGTCCCAGTTTTTCCCCCAATTCGATAGCCTTCAATTGCGGCTCTTGTCCCGGTTCCCCCTTCTTTAACCACACTTTCCATCATTTTTAAAACAGCATTGGCGGTTTCATCGGAAAACACTTGTTTGGGTTCAGGAAGGGGAAGTTTCCAATACAGTTGGCCTTTACTGTTATATAACCCTTGAACAACGTGGGGAGTTACGAGTTTACCGCCATTGGCTAAAAGGCTATGAAGTTGGGCTAACTGAATTGGAGTAATGGAAAAACCTTGGCCAAAAGCGGTTGTTGCGGGTTCAATGGGAGCGGAGACAAATTGTTCTTTTGTTTTTAGGGTACTAGCCGCCGCAAAGGGTAAATCAATTCCTAGGGTTGTTCCTAAACCTAAGCGTTTTAAGCCTTCATAAAACACCTCTGGCTCCAGGCGTTGCATAATCCTCACCATCCCCACGTTGCTAGAATATTTCACCACATCCGTAATATTAATGGCCCCTCTAGCAGCACCGTCAGCATTTTGAATCGGCCAGCCTCCGACTTGAATATTTCCTTCATCATTAATCACCGTATCCGCTTGAATGGCTCCGGCTTCTAAGGCTAAAGCGACGTTAATGGGTTTAAAGGTTGAACCGGGTTCATAAAGGTCTGTTAAAGCCCAATTTTTGAAGCGTTCTAAGTCAAATTTATAATATTGATTAGGATTATAAGACGGTTCATTGACAAGGGTTAAGACTGAGCCATCGCTGGCATCCATGACAATAACTGTTCCCCGTTTGGCTTTATATTCTTGAACATTTTTTTGCAGTGCTTTACGGGCAATTCGTTGTAAAGAAGTGTCAATGGTTAGCCGTAATTGTAAATCATCAACGGGAATAAATCCGGTGGCAATTTGTTCAGGAACCCAAGCCCCATTTGCTGCGCGTTGAAAGGACAAAGAGGGCATGGTACGCTCTAATAAACTTTCTTGACTGTATTCTATTCCCGCTTGACCTTTGCCTTCAGGATTAATATAACCCACGACATCGGCGGTAATATCCTGTTGCGGATAAAGTCGTTGACGATTTTCTAGCAATTCTAATCCATCAAACCCTAAATTTTGAATGCGGTTTGAGACTTCTTCAGGAATAAAATCTGCTACTTTAATCCCACTTGGTAAGGTACTAAACAGTTGAACAAGTTCGTTAGCATTGGGTGTCGTGAAGTCTTCTCTTACCAACACAGGAGCTAACTTTTCCGCAATTTCCGTTGGAGATTGTTTAAAAAGTTTAGGATGAGCATAAAGGGTATAAACTCGCCGATCTAAAGCCAGAATATTTCCGTTTTTATCCGTAATGGGACGGCGAGGAACAAAAGGTAAAATTCGTTGTTCTTGTTGCGTTTTAGCTTTTTCTCTGAGAAAGGAAGAGTCTTGACCCATTTGTAAGCGAAATAAATTAAAAGCTAGGCCAAAAATTCCACCTAATATAATGAACCAAACTAATATTAAACGGCTGCGATCGCATTTTCGAGGATAAGGTATGGAGATTCTTCCTGGCTTTGGAGACACAGTTGATGGCGCAACGGTCACGGTATTCCGTGATGTAGACTTTCGCCGTTGACCCCCAACCGTAGATTTTTTCCGCCCCATAGCCGATTTATTATCCCCCCGTTGATGAGGAGAAGAAGCACGTCGTTGAGAACGAGACTTTGAGGAGTAGTCTGAAGAAGCCATAGAGTAGGAGACAGGGGGACGGGGGGACGGGGGGACGGGGGGGGAGAAAGAAATCAATCTGGTTATGGGTTTTGTATCAACGGTCAACCCCTTAATATCCTAACGGTTTGTTGGTTAATGAGTGAGCAGAAGGCTTAAGGTCTGAGGGGGGAGTAGCTGGGGGAGATAGTTCGGGACGGGGGGCTGCGGGTTCAACGTAGATCATATCACCGGGTTGGGGAACGACAAGCCCTGTTGTCGGTTGATCCGCTTGGATGGCTATTTCATTTTTTAAGACTTCTTGAGCGGCTTGGAGTTGTTGTTCGGTGGCCCGCAATTGTTCTAATCTGGGATATTCTTGTGTCCAACTAGACTCTCCATAAACCGTTAAACCATAAACCGTTAACGTTGAGCCAATAATCAAGGATGTGACCACGGATGAGGCCCGTTGTAAGGCAATAATAGAGCTTAACCATAAGGGTTGTGGCTTTGGCTTGGGCAGCACTTTAACAACAGTTGGTGTGGGAAGGGGAGACAGAGGCTCAACCAAAGGGACAGAATTCATCAAGGGTGTTATAACCCGTTTTTTCCGAGCTTGATCAAAGGAAATAACTTTATTTTGAGTGGAAGGAAGATGAACGGAACGAGAAGGTCTGCGTTGAGGGGAAGAAGTTGATTTAAACGCTACAGCCATACAATTTACCTACCTTGACTTCAGCTTTCGGTGTGGGGCAATGGAAACAGGGATCAGGCTCGGTAGGAATAATGTCCAACAGAACCCTCTAACCTTTTATTTTTAAACTGACTTAGTAACTATCTAATCACGAAAAAACCCCAAAATATTGTTAAATTGCAGTTTCCCCTATTAATTGTTGATCAGTTTTATTTTTTTATGCTCCTGTTGCAGTTTAGTACATCCCATTACTGTCGGAAGGCTCGTTTAGCCTTGGGCTACAAAGGGATTTCTTATCAAGTGGAAAATCTCACCCCTGGCCTTCATACTCTCAAACTAAAACCTTTAACGGGACTGACAACGGTTCCCGTTTTATTGCCTCAATTAGAGGGTCAACCCCAGGCTATTGCAGATTCTACTCGAATTTTTAAGTATTTAGAACACCATTATCCTCAACCCCCTTTATTTCTCAGTGATCTTCAGCAACAGACCCAAGCCGCCCTATTAGAAGATTGGTTAGATGAAAGTATTGGAACCGCGACTCGATTTATTTATTATCAATTTCGTTCTGGGGAAGGGAAAGTGATTGATCCCTCCCTATCGAGTCAATTGGTCATTCAAGTTGTCCGTTGGCAATATCAGATTAATTCAGCTACCGTTGAACTGGCTAAAACCCGCTTACAAACAGCCTTTGAAGTCTTAGCCGTTTGGAAACATCAGCCTTATTTAGTCGGGGATCAAATCAGTATCGCTGATCTCTCGGCTGCGGCACTTCTGAGCCCCCTAGCCTTGATCCCAGAGTATCGAGAGGATTACCCTTGGCTATTTGAACGGATCAAGGAAATTCACAGTCTTTGCCAAGAACCTTTCCCCCCAGGACTTTAGTTTCTTCTGTAACCAGTATCCCACGTTTGACGTGATCAGCGTGGGATACTTCATCTCAACGATTGAGCCATTAAAACAACGGCAGAACGAGGACTAACGTGATAGTATTTTACCGAAATGGGAGGAGCCACGCTTAAACTACTAATATCGTTGGGAACGACTAAAGCGGTGTCAACGAGACGATGCCAACGTTCATTTTTAGACAGAGGAGGAATTTGAAATTTTAAGGGTTCCCAATAGGCATTTAACATAATATGTAGATATTCACCTTTTTCGGGATGATATAAACTACAAGCAATACTGCGAGAGTTTTCGTTTAAATCTGGTTTTCCCAGGCGAACTCCATGCCACATAATATAAGGCAAATCGCTCTCAATATCCACTTCTAAAACATCATCTAATTGAAAAAGATGGAGTTCTTTTTTAAAGCGAATTAAACTCTTTACAAACCGTAAAACATCAGGATGTTTGCCCACATCGCTCCAATCAAACCATCCTAATTCATTATCTTGACAGTAGGCGTTATTATTTCCGAATTGGGTGCGGCAAACTTCATCCCCCATTAATAACATCGGGGTTCCTTGAGACAGTAATAAGATCACCCAAAGGTTTTTAATTTGTTGTAGGCGTAACGCTTGAATATATAAGTCATCCGTTGGCCCTTCAATGCCACAATTCCAGCTAAAATTACAGTCGGAACCGTCTCTATTTTTTTCGCCATTAGCTTCATTATGTTTTTCATTATAACACACTAAATCATTTAAAGTAAAGCCATCATGACAGGTGACAAAATTAACGCTACAATGCACTTCTCGATCAGGATGGGGATAAATATCAGGACTCCCCATAATCCGATAGGCTAACTTTTCAACTTGTTCTTCATCTCCTTTAACAAAACGGCGAACATCATCTCTAAATTGTCCATTCCATTCTCCAAAGCGATCGCCTGCTAAAGACCCAACTTGATATAATCCTCCTGCATCCCAAGCTTCAACAATTAATTTAGCTCCGGCTAATACGGGGTCAGATTTAATAATCCATAAAATCGGAGCATCATCAATGGGATTTCCTTCTTTATCTCGTGATAAAATCGAAGCTAAATCAAAGCGAAATCCATCGACGTGCATTTCTGAAACCCAATATCGTAGGCTATCAATAATTAATTGTCCTGAAATTTCATGATTGGCTTTAATCGTATTACCACAGCCACTATAATTACTATAATAAGCCGGATTCTCTTTTTCTAAAATATAATACATACTGTTATCCAATCCTCGAAAGGATAACGTCGGCCCGTCTTCATTGCCTTCAGCCGTATGGTTATAAACCACATCTAAAATCACTTCAATTCCAGCTTTATGCAGTGCCTTCACCATATCTCGAAATTCATCTAAGGGGCCAAAGGCATCCCGACAAGAACTATATTGTCGATGGGGGGCAAAAAATGAAATGGTACTATATCCCCAATAATTATTACGAGGAGGAACGGCATCCTGTTCATCAAATTGATGAATGGGTAATAATTCAACGGCTGTAATTCCTAAATCTTTTAAATAAGGTATTTTTTCAATTAATCCAGCATAAGTTCCCCGTTTTTCAGGAGAAATTCCTGAATTAGGATTGCGGGTAAAACCACCGACATGAAGTTCATAAATAATCGTTTGGGAGTAAGGTAATTCTAAAGGTTTATCTCCTTCCCAATCATAGGTGCTATTATCAACTACAACACCCTTTAAAGCTTGGGCAAAATTATTCCCAGGAACCGAAGCAGCAACTCGACTATAATTTTCTGTATTAACAATGGCTTTTGCATAGGGATCTAACAACAGTTTATCGGGGTCAAATCGATATCCTAACTCCGGTTCAAATAAGCCATAAACTCGATAGCCATAAATTTGTCCAGGTTTAACCCCCGTAACAAAAATATGCCAATAATAAAAGGTTTTATTTCGTTTGGGATCAAAGGGAATAATATGAGTGGGTACAGCCGCGTCCGGGCTATCAAACAATAATAATTCTATAGCAAGACAATTTTTAGAAAAAACGCAAAAATTCACCCCCTTGGGATAAACGGTAGCCCCCAAGGGGAAACTTTGACCGGATAAGACATCAAAATTCATGCCTTTAACTCCTTGCTGGTTTTCTGTATTGTCAATGGCTAAGTTCAATTGTTGTACCCCATTTCTTGTAGAATAATTCTCTGTGGAACAGAAATTTTGCTTTCTAAGTTGTAACGTTAACTTAGATTACCGTTAATTGGGGTACATTGCTTAGACAACTGATCGCAAGTGCTGAAAACAGGATAAACTAGCAGAAAATCCCTGTTTATTGCAACAAAACTGCCTGATATAGCAGTCCCTAGAACTGTTAGAACATAAATTGATGATAAAACCTAAAGGATCAATGGTTTTTCCGGGTTCCCTATTCCTTGCTATAAGTTGAATGTCGCCGTCAGAAACTCCTTGCTTAAGTATTGCCATCGCCGGAATGAGTACCTCCGTTGCTAATCATTTTGCAACTTGGGTGGTACAATCTCCTGATTGGAATGGATATGTTCACCACGATAGTAGCTGGCCAGAGCCCCTTTCCCAAACCTGGCAAGCTTGGCTAGAACTATTCTCACCCCATAGTATTCCCAATCGTCTATGTTCTCCACCAACTAACAATTTAGCCTTAATTGCCACCTCTGATTCAGGGCGACAATTGAGTTATAGTACCCGTTTAATGCAACAATTGGGAATTAATCTCTGGCAATGGTTATTTCAGGGGTCAATTCAAGCCAGTTTACATCGAAGTCAAGGCATTGCGATCGGACAGGATCAACCGTTACGAATTCGTTTAGATTTAAGAGATGCTGATTTAATTCCCATTCCTTGGGAAACAATGCAACCCCAAGCTGGTCAACCTGCCATTTCCCTGAGTCAAAATCTGTGGTTTAGTCGCACCACCTTTGATGTTAACCCTCTGCCTCAACGGTTAGCAGCCCAAGGGTTGAATATTTTATTAATCTTAGGAGAAAATCAAATTGACAATAATGCTGTGGAACAGGCATCTTGCCTGTTAAAACTAAAACTAGAAGAAGAAGCGATCTCATTAAGCAAAGCCTTTGAACAGTGTAGTATTGATCCTCACGGAAATCAAATCGATCCCCATGTTTCCTGTGGCATCAAAACCTTAATTCAACCTACTGTTGAAGACTTAATTGCCGAGTTAGAAACCGATCGCTATAACGTTTTATTTTATGCCGGACATGGGGTTCCTGCCCCCGATGGCGGGTTATTATTTTTGCGTCCTGATACCACTGTTAATGGTACAGAACTCGCCCAGGTCTTAGTTCGATGTGGCATTGTTTTAGCGGTGTTTAATACCTGTTGGAGTGCTCAACCTGCGGTGGAAGCCGTATCAACTGCGTCTAATTCCCTATTTCAAGCGATTCCCAGTAGTAGTTTAGCAAAGGTTTTAATCCATCATGGAGTTCCGGCGGTGTTGGGAATGCGGGACTCCATTACTGACGCAGAGGCGTTAAGCTTTATTCAAGCCTTTGCCAGAGCGTTAGGAGAACGGCTTCCGGTAGATCAAGCGGTTGCGGTAGCGCGTCAGCAGTTGTTAGCTTTATATAAATTCAATCAACCCGCCTGGACGTTACCGATATTGTATATGCACCCGGAATTTGACGGGGTGTTAGTCCAGCCGTTAGAACAAATTAAGACAGAAATGCCAAATACGGCGGTAACGGGGTTTGGGGTTATTCCTAGAGCGTGGTTACGGTTAATGAGTTCGGTGGGAAATACCCCGGTACAAGCTTGGCCCGTTGATACGGGGTTAGTCCGGGTGGGACGTGGGGAAGGAAATGATGTGATTGTTTCTGAACAGTGGGTTTCTTCCAAACACGCTGAAATTTTTTGTCGTCATAGCTCGGATGGAAAAACACAACCGAATTATTTTTTAAGGGATTTTTCCCGTTATGGAACGTTAGTTTTTAATGCTCAACAATGGCAACGAATTCATCATCAAGAAATCCCATTAATATCAGGAATGCAGTTAAAATTTGGCAGTTCTCAAGGTCAAATGTTAGAGTTTATTATTGAAGCTCAATATCAGCAATAGAGAATTACGAATTATGAATTACGAATTACGAATTACGAATTAATTAGGGTTTAAGTTTTGTGTTGGTTTCAAGATCTAGTTTGAATAATGATTAACTATTATGAGCGATCCTAAACTTTTTCATCTGATCAACCGCCTAAGTTTTGGAATTACCCCTGGACAACTTCAACAGATACAACAGATGGGGATTGAAACTTATATTAAGACTCAACTTCAGCCCCAAACGATTTCCTATCCAGCCAATTTAAACGATAGATTGAACCCTTTAAATACATTAGTTTGGCAACCCGGTGAGGTGATTTTAGCAGAAAAACAAACCGTAGAACAAGCCCAAAAACTCGGTTTAGATAACAAATCGATGAACAAAATTAAGCAAAGTTTTAATCAAAAAATTATGCAGCAAGCGAAACGCGGACGTTTGTTAAGAGCCTTTGCAAGTCCGCGTCAATTGGAAGAAGTGATGGTTGAGTTTTGGTATAACCATTTTAATGTATTTGCAGCAAAAGATAACTTTACCCGACAGTTTTTTAGTTCTTATGAACAACACGCCATTCGACCCCATGCTTTAGGAAAATTTAGACAATTATTAGGGGCTACCGCTAAACATCCAGCGATGTTAGTTTATTTAGATAATTGGCGAAATACTGCACCCGGAAGTCCAGGTGCAAAAGGGCAATTTCAAGGCTTAAATGAAAATTATGCTCGTGAATTATTAGAGTTACATACGTTAGGAGTCAATGGAGGTTACACTCAAAACGATATTATTGCGTTAGCGAAGATTTTAACAGGCTGGGGACTCTTCCAACCCCTTGAAAAAACCTCAACCAAAGCCGGATTTTATTTTGAAGAATCTCGTCATGATTTTACTAATAAAGTGTTTTTAGGCTATTCGATTAAAGGAAGTGGTATTAATGAAGGAGAAGAAGCTCTCAATATTCTAGCACGACATCCTTCTACGGCTCAACATATTAGTTATAAATTAGCTCAAAATTTTGTCAGTGATAATCCCTCTGATTCTCTAGTTAAAAAACTATCCCAAACGTTTTTAGATAGTGATGGAAATATTGCAACTGTTCTCCAAACTTTATTTAAAAGTGACGAATTTTGGCAGCCTAATATTTATCAGACTAAATTTAAAACTCCTTATCGATATCTGGTTTCTATTATGCGAGTAGTTGGAACTGTCACCAATTTTGAACCCTTAGATGGTATCCTCAATCAATTAGGAATGCCTTTATATGGTTGTCCGTCTCCTGATGGCTATAAAAACATTCAATCTGCTTGGTTAAATCCTGATGCAATGGTGCGTCGGAGTAGTTTATCTGTTCCGTTATCCAGAGGATTATTAGACGATGGAAAACCCATTGATGCAGAATTTTTAGCTTCTACATTAGAGAATAATTTCTCACCTCAAACTCGTTCTGTTTTAGAAAAAACTGACCCGAATTTAAGAGGTGCATTAATTTTAGGAAGTCCTGAATTTATGATGTATTAACCCGTAGGGTGCGTAAGTGTTAACGCACGCACCCATTTTTCCTATAATTACGCACGCACCCATTTTTCCTATAATTAAAATTATCAAACCCAAAAAGGGGGTCATGATGATTCAAACCCTAGAACAAGTACGCTGGACAATTCACGATTTAGAAGGACTACCGGAAAATGACTGGATACGTTATGAAATTCTCGATGGAGAACTATGTATGACTCGCTCTCCCCATCGCCGCCATCAACAGACTTGTGGTAAAATTTTTAGTCAACTAGATATGTGGTCAGAGTCGAATAATTTAGGTGTAACAATTTTCGCTCCAGGTTTAATTTTTTCCGAATTTGATAGCGTTATTCCTGATGTCGTTTGGGTCACTCATGAACGACTTGAACAAATTGAAGATGAAGCCGGACATTTAACAGGTGCACCTGAATTAATTATTGAGGTTTTATCCCCCGGAAAACAAAATGAACGCCGAGATAAACAAGCTAAATTAAAACTTTATTCTATTACTGGAGTTCAAGAATATTGGATTGTTAATTATTTTACTAAACAAGTGGAAATTTATCGTCGAGAACAAGCACAATTAGTTCAAGTTGCAACTTTATTAGAAACAGACGAAATTACATCGCCGTTATTACCAGGATTTAGTGCTGTTGTTCGGTTATTTTTTCCTTAAATCTATAATTAAACGCATCAGAACGAACCGTTTTAAAGTCCGATATAGAATAACATTTTTCTAAAATATTTTTCAAGTTATCTAACTTTAAAATAGCCTCTCCTACCGATGCTGCTAATAACGGAGGGACTGCATTCCCAATTTGTCGCCATTGTTGAGATAATGTCCCATAAAAAATATAATTAGATGGGAAAGATTGAATCGCGGCTGCTTCTCTGGGAGTCAGATAACGATCTTCTGTGGGATGATAATAAGTGGTTTTATTCGTATTAATTGTACCCGAATGGGAGTAACGAGCTAAACGCTTTAATTTGGTTTCTCGAAATCGTTCTTCTCGAATATTTTTCCAATCTATATCATACCATAAAGAAGGAGGAAGATAGGCTAATTGATCTCGTTCATAACGAATTCCTTGACCTTCAGGGATATAATGAATTCTTTTTCGTTCTAATTCATTTTTAATTTCAGCCGTTTTCAAATCATGGTTAAAGGTTTGACCTTCAAACTCTAATAAAGTGTTAAAAGCCCATTCAACTGTATGAGGTAAAGGTAAAGAATCAGGATCTTTTTCAGAATCTTTAAATTTTTTTTCAGGATAAATGTTATTAACTCCAAAACGATTTCCTAATAAAATTGTTCGTCGTCTGGCTTGAGGAACACCATAATGATGAGCCGATAAAACCTTAACATCTACAGTATAACCCAATTGATTAAAACTGTTAATTATCAATGCTAATGTACTTTCATTCCGTTTTGATAATAAACCTGTAACATTTTCCAGAATAATAAAATTAGGTTTAAACGCTTTTACCATCCGCAAAAACTCAAAAAACAGAAAATTGCGGTGATCTTGTTTATCATTAGTCCCAATGGTTGAAAACCCCTGACAAGGTGGCCCCCCGCAAATTAAATCGATGGTTTGATTACCTATTTTTTCTTGAATTAATTCAACTGTAATTTCCCGCAAATCTCCTAAAATTGTTTGAGAAGTCCGATGATTAGCTTGAAAGGTTTTTAAGGAAGATTGATCAAAATCAATTCCTAATAAACAGTTCATTCCTACCATTTCTAACCCACAGGACATTCCCCCTGCGCCAGAAAATAAATCGATAAAATTCTTCATCCTTCTGCTGTTAATTTATACCGTAATCGGATTTATTATAATATCATACTGAAGCTAAAACAGGGAAGAAAATAATTAAAATTCTCTTCCCTGGTATTAGTAATTTTGGCTGAACGAGAACAGAAATACTGCTCATAGATGAAAGCTAAAAATCAAGTTTTAACACCCCTGCTCCTGATGGATTCACATCTCCTCTCATGCCATCATTAAAGGTGGTTGTTTGGCGTAAAAAAGGATCAGAATCAATCGGCTGTGATGGGTTTAAAGTAGGATTAACCGTTTGATTCAGATATTCTTGACTATATTCAAAAGGTTCATCCAATTCTGGCCCCCCTACAGGGAAAGTTAACCGAGAATTATTCCCTGCACTCATTTCAGGTGTTCCTAAATCATTGGCGAAACCTCTCGGAAGTTCAGCACTTTGTAGGGTAGGAATTGCAAATTCAGATCCGGTTAAATCTGCATTCAAAAGATTTGCACCGTCTAATTGAGCTTGAACTAAATTTGCATGGGTTAAATTAGCCCCACTAAGGTTAGCATCATTAAATTCAACTTGATTTAAAAATGCACCTTCTAAATTCGCTTCCTTAAGATTTGCACCTTTTAAGTCTGCACCTTCTAAATTCGCATTGGCTAAATTTGCACCTGCGAGATTAGCATCTCGTAAATCTACACCAATCAAATGAGCACCGTTTAAATTAGCTCCTCTCAAATCACACCCTTGACAAAACCGGGTTTCTAATAATTGTTTTAGATCCTGAGAGTTTTGTGAATAGGCTGGAGTCGTGACTCCAAAACCGAGTAGAAGCACTGTGGCTGCTCCAAATATTGCTGTGGATAGGATTTTCATACTTTTATCCTCCAATAGCTGCCACCCAAAACCTACACCTGATAGTTATCTGATTCCTATTATAAGCCGATTCAACGGCTGAATGCTTCACCCATTAGGAAGATTTAACAAAACTTACGATGTACCAAAAAAAAGAAGAGTACGTTAATTCCTAGTGACGCACTCTACTAATATCAACAATTTCACAATTTTAAAATTGATCATTTAGATGCTGAACAATTGATAACTGATAACTAGATTATCTGAGGGTAACGAATTCTTCGCCACTGGTGGGGTGAATTCCCATTGTGTTATCAAAGTCTTTTTTAGTGGCTCCCATACTAACAGCGATCGCAATTCCTTGAATTAATTCTGCTGCATCTTTTCCCACCATGTGAGCCCCTAAAACTCGATCCGTATTAATTTCAACCACTAATTTTATAAACACTTTTTCGTCTGATCCGGTGAAACTATGAAACATCGGACGAAACCGAGCGGTATAACATTTAATATTATCGCCAAATTTTATCCGGGCTTGGGTTTCTGTTAATCCAACCGTTGCTCCTTCAGGATTAGAAAATACAGCCGTTGCAATATTTTCATGGGTAATAAATCGAGGTTGATGACCGAATTCTGTATCTGCAAATGCTCGTCCTTCAGCGATCGCAACGGGGGTTAAATTCATCCGGTCAGTACAATCTCCCACTGCAAAAATATTAGGTTGATTTGTCCGACTATCAAGACTGACTTGAATGGCTCCTTTCCCATTCACTTCAACTTCAGCATTTTCTAACATTAATCCCGCTAAATTCGGTTTACGACCTGTCGCACAAAGCAGCGCATCAACCGTTAAAGGTTCTGTGTCATCCTCGTTAAAAAACAACTGTAATCCGGCTTCGGTTTTTTCAATTTTTTCAATTATTGTGTGAGTCAAAAATTGAATACCATGATTAGCCATTCCCGCTTGAATATTGCTGCGAATATCTTCATCAAAGCCATGTAAAATTAAATCTCGGCGAATAATTTGGGTAACTTCACTGCCTAATCCTTTAAGAATATTAGCAAATTCAACCCCAATATAACCCCCTCCCCAAACTGCAAACCGTTTCGGTTGTTCAGCAAGTAAAAACATTTCACGGGAGGTAATACTATGTTCAATTCCGGGAATATTGGGTTTAACGGCTTCTCCACCCACCGCAATTAAAATTTTATCGGCTGTGATGGTTTTCTCGCCCACTTCTAGGGTATGAGCATCAATAAATTTAGCATAGCCAGAAATTAATTCAACTCCAGCTTTTTCCAAAAAACTAATATGCAGTTGACTTAAGCGTCTAACTTCTGTATCAACGGCTGTAATTAATTTATTCCAATTAAATTTAGGGCGAGGAGACCTCGCCCCTACCGCCCATCCATAACCTTGAGCATATTGGTACATATCGGAAAATTGAGACGCATAAACCATCAATTTTTTAGGTACACAACCGCGAATTACACAAGTCCCACCGACTAAATCATGTTCTGCGATCGCAACTTTTGCCCCATAGGATGCCGCCCGTTTTGAAGAAGCTAATCCACCCGAACCTGCACCAATCACAAACAAATCATAATCATAACTCATAATTCAATAGCCTCTTTATGACAAGTTCAACGTTAATCCATCGAATTAATTTTAAACTCTATTTTAATCTTCTGTTGGAACTTCTTTGATAGTTGGGAATTCTATACATATTAATTCTCTATCGAGTAATATCATGGTAATTTCCCAACCCCTAACCCCATCTGATCTGTTATCGGGATTATTTTTATTAACGGAAAATGCCGATACCGTTGAAATTGCACCGGGGGTCTTAGGGGTTAATCCTGTCGCTATCTCCAAATATCCTAACGGGTTAGCCGCTTTAGGTGGAAATGATTCTGTTCGAGGGTCTATAGACTCAGAACAAATGGCTGGAAATCAAGGTCAAGATACCCTCGATGGCCAAGGGGGAAATGATACCCTGCGGGGAGGTCAAGAGTTGGATATCCTGTATGGCGGTGCGGGTAATGACGTACTTAACGGTAATTTAGGGGATGATTATCTCTATGGAAATGAAGGGAATGATTTCCTGCGAGGGGGTCAAGGAGACGATGCGTTAGTCGGAGAAGCCGGAAATGATACCCTCATCGGTGATTTGGGGGTTGACCGTCTCTGGGGAGGTGAAGGTGCAGATGTGTTTGTTTTGCGTACCAATACCGCGACCCCGCCACCGTTAGACTGTGGTTGTGGTGGACTGGACAATCTGGACACGATTACGTCTGACTTTATTCTCGATTACAATGCAGCCCAAGGCGATGTCATTGGGTTAACGGGGGGGTTAACGGTTAATGATATTGTCTTAACCCAACAAACTCTAACCTATGGGGATTTGCGAGATTATCAAAGTAGTGGCCCCTTCCCGCCAGACCAGATCAGAACCCTAGATTTTCAAATTGAAACAGCATCCGTAACGGTGATTACAATAGCCAATACGGGAAATATTTTAGGGTTAGTTAAAGGGGTTGCACCTACACAACTTCAGTTTGTCTCCGTTGAGAATAATATTCTCGGACAAGGATAAATAACGATTTCAAATTCTGGTTTCCACTAATTCCAGCAAAAACTTCTAAAATTGAAAGCGATTGTTCAATCCACCTCTAAAATTATTCATCTCAATGTTGAGTTCTTTTTATTTACGTTGTTTCCAGCCTCTGACGGTGTTAGTAATCGGTGCTGTTTTTTTCATTCCTGCTCATCCAGCGTTATCGTTAACGAATGAGGAAGCACAAGCCTTTAGTAGCGAATACATGAAAGGCTGTTTGCAAGGAATTAATCAATCGGGTCTTGATCCGACAAAAGGTGAACAGTATTGTCGTTGTACACTGACAAATTTGCTCAAACTTCCCGATGAAAAATTGAAGTCTTTAGCAGTTTTGACAGAACAAGAGATTATGCAAGATTCAGCGATTCAGGGTGCTATTACAAGTTGTCTGGCTAACTATACCCAACCCAATCAATAGTTTATTGAACTTGAACAGGGAACAGCAAACTCATTTCCTATTCCCTGTTCGTAATTCGTAATTCGTAATTCGTAATTCCCTGTTCCCTTAACTTAAAGAATTTGAGACAGAAATTTTTGAGTCCGTTCTTCTTTAGGATTATTAAAAAATTCTTCTGGGGTTCCTTCTTCTACTAATATTCCATCGGCCATTAATACAATTCGATCCGCTACTTCTCTTGCAAATCCGACTTCATGGGTGACACAAACCATCGTCATCCCGGAGTCAGCTAAGGTTCGCATCACGTCTAAAACTTCTCGTACCATTTCCGGGTCTAAAGCAGAAGTCGGTTCATCAAATAACATAATTTTAGGCTGCATTGCTAATGCTCTAGCGATCGCAACTCGTTGTTGTTGACCCCCAGATAATTGACCGGGATATTTTTTCGCTTGTTCTAAAATTCCCACCCGTTCTAATAATTGTAATGCCACTGCTTCCGCTTTGGCTTGGGGCCAACGTCGCACCCAGATTGGAGCTAAAGTCACATTTTGTAAAATACTTAAATGGGGAAATAAATTAAACTGTTGAAATACCATTCCCACTTCTTTCCGAATTTCTTCAATATTTTTCAAATCATGGGATAAGTTAATTCCATCAATAATAATACTCCCCTGTTGAAATTCTTCTAACGCATTAAAAGTGCGAATAAAAGTCGATTTTCCTGAACCCGATGGCCCCATAATTACAACAACTTCTCCCCGTCTAACAGAAAGGCTAACCCCCCTGAGAACATGAAAATTATTGCTATACCACTTATGCACATCGGTTGCCAGAATGGCATAATCTTCTGTTGCAGCTTGAACTGAGTCGGTAGTGGGTTGTATTTGTGTCATGGCTTTAAATGGGGGGGTTAATGGTCAAGCAGTTAAGTTTGTCCTCTATTGTACGGTGTTTGTTCCTTTGGGGTTGTTAATTTTGAACCTTGAGGAAAGATTCACTGGATCAAATTTCAATTTTACTTTGGACAAATAGGAGTAACGATTATACTGTTACTGTGTGGGGGTGATAAAAGTACCCAAAAACAGGATATTGATCAAGCTCAAAAATACTGGAAAGATTACAGGACATCAGAAAATGCTTAATAGTTTACCATACCAACCCTTTCTGATCTCACGACTTCAAGACCTAACCTATGCAGCAGGTTACATCGAAACTTGTTTACTAGAAACTTCTCCAGAACCGGAATTATTAAAACTGGTTTTAACTGATGTTTCTGAAGCATTAGCACCGCAAACTATGACCCCAGAAGAAGCTAAACAACATTTAGCACAGTTGGACGAAGTATTATCAAAAACAGGACAGGACGCAATTTATAGTTTAGGGTTTTGGCTAAAATCTTTAGGATTAAAATTATCTGTCAATGTATACCAACTAAACCCTAGTAAATCGGACTCAGAAACTCCCGTTTTACAAGAATTATTATCTAACCCAAAAAAAGAAGGATAAAATACCAAATATGGTTGAATTACCTACGCTATCATTTAGTCCACGCAGGCGGACTTTGTTTTTGTAGCAGCGAATTTTATACACCCAAACAAAAACAGTCTATTTATGTTCCGTATTCAACTGTTTTTCTAATTTTTGACTCGCAACAGACATCGCATAACAAAATATCCAGTAAAGAATTCCAATAAACAGGTAAACTTCTAAATAACGTCCGAGAAACTTGGGATTTGCTAAAATAGATCGACTCATTCCCAATAATTCGACTAATCCTACAATTGAAAGTAAGGTTGTATCTTGGAATAAACTAATAAACTGTCCCACAATTGAAGGAATAGAGACTTTTAAAGCTTGGGGTAAGATAATTAAACTAACGACTAAAGGTGTATTTAATCCTAATGCTTTTGCTGCTTCTGTTTGACCTCTGGGAATGGCTTGTAACCCGCCTCTGATGTTTTCAGCTAAATAAGCTGAACTAAACATGGTTAATCCAATAATAGCGCGTAAAATCCGGTCGGGTCGTGTTCCTTCGGGGAGGAATAACGGAAGTAACACTTGTCCCATAAATAGAATTGTAATTAAGGGTAATCCCCGAATAATTTCAATATAAATAGTTGATAAAATACGAATAATCGGTAAACCACTTTGTCGTCCTAATGCTAATAATATCCCAATGGGAAAAGACAATAAAATACTAACAATTGACATCAATAACGTTAACATCAGTCCTCCCCAAAGGTTGGTTTGGACAACTTTTAATCCGAGTCCACCTCCAATAAACCAAATACAAACTATTAATAATAAAAACCAGGAAAAAGGCAACCACTTTCCCAACTTTGGCTGAGTATTTCCTATGGTTTTACCGCCCCAAGCTCCTGCTAGTAATAATAATAGCATTCCTATCAGCAGGAAACGGAAAATAATGGGAACTGGAGTAATAACTGCCAGAATTCCAACAAATCCCAAAGTAACTAAGGTATTTTTACTAAATAAAAGTCTTGAATTTCGGGCTAAAAATCCCCAGGTAATACCCGAAAGAATAGAAATTATCCCTAACATTATCCATAAACGCCAATATTGATCACTGGGAAATCTTCCCACAAAAAACAACGGTAAATTAGCAGGAATGACACTCCATTTAGCCAGGGTAAATGCCCACGAAATAAACCGTGTTAACATGAAGAATAATAAGGTGCTAATCCCCAAGGTAATCAGGGTATTATACCAAGTATTAAATAGATTTTTTTGTAACCATTCCTTTGCGCTTAATACGACGATCTGAGGCGGTTGCTGAGATGATGTTGATGGTACAGAAGTCATGGTGAAGAATAAATGTTTAGGGTTGACAGTTGAAACCTTAATTTATCTTTCTCGTAATTGAACACTGCGGTTTAATTGATTCATTCCTAAAGAAATAAATAGATTAATGGTGAGATAGGTTGCCATAATAATTAACATGACTTCAATCGCCCTTCCGGTTTGATTAAAGGTAGTATTGGCAACATTATAGACATCCGCATAAGCAACGGCGACCGCTAAACTAGAGTTTTTTGCTAAGTTTAAATACTGACTATTTAACGGTGGAATAATCACCCGTAACGCTTGAGGAAATACGACTAACTGCATAACTAAACCTGATTTTAACCCTAAAGATCGGGCGGCTTCCCATTGACCTTTAGGAACAGATTGAATTCCCGCCCGCACAATTTCAGCAATATAAGCGGCTGTATACACGACCAAACTTACTAGAAGTGTTGTAAATTCAATGGTGAGTCTTAATCCTCCTTCAATCGTATTGGTGGTAGGATTAAACATTGGACGTTGCCAATTTAATCCTACGGTTAATGTTAATAAGGCAATGATTCCAATGATTCCTAAAGTAATCAATTGAGGTTGTCCAGATTCTCCTCTTTCTACCATCACTTTGGTTCGTCTTTTCGATACAATAAAGGCAGCGATCGCACAAATCACTAAAATCCCTAACCCAATTATCCCTTGAATTCCTGACGGCCAAGGTAGAAAAATTCCTTGTTTAGACAAATAAATTGAATTGAAAATGTTTAAACTTTCTTTAATTAGTGGAAATTGGACAAAAATTCCATACCAAAATACTAACTGTAATAAAAGGGGAGTATTGCGGACAATTTCAACATAAATTAATGATAACTGACGCAATAGCCAATTATCAGAAAAACGGGCAACACCAACGGCAATTCCCAATAATGTTGTGAGGATAATTCCAAAAAACATCACCCGCAAAGAATTCAATAATCCCGCAAATAAAACTCTGCTATAGGGATCAGTGGGAGTATAGGGAATTAAACTATCGAGAATATTAAATCCCGCCGATGTCTTTAAAAAATCAAAGCCAAAATTGTTTCCTGTTTGTCTAAGATTTCGAGTTAGATTTCCCCCTAAAAGAGCGAATACACTAACTACAATCACAATCACTAAAATTTGTAAGGCAATGCGCCAAAATCGGTCATCTCGCCAAAGGGGGATTTTTTGATCTCCGTTGGTTGTCATATCAGTTATCAGTTATCAGTTATCAGTTATCAGTAGAGACGTGCCATGGCGCGTCTGTACCAGTTATCAGTTATCAGTTATCAGTAAACTATTCCCTGTTCCCTATTCCCTGTTCCCTGTTCCCTGTTCCCTGTTCCCTGATAACTGATTTTAACGGAAAGGCGGAGAATACATTAAACCGCCATTTGTCCACAGGGCATTTTGTCCACGGGGAAGCTTAAATTGTGAACCTTCACCAAGGTTGCGTTCATACACTTCACCATAATTCCCAACGGCTTTAATCGCATTAGCCGCAAAATCATTACTTAATCCCATCCCTTTCCCCAGGTCGCCTTCTGTTCCCAAGAATCGTTTAATATTAGGATTATCACTGGTTTTAAGTTGATCAACATTGTCTTGCTTCACCCCTAATTCTTCCGCTTCAAATAACGCAAAAGTTGTCCATTTAACCACATCAAACCAAGTAGAATCATTATTGACTGTTAGAGGGCCAAGGGGTTCTTTAGACATCGTAACATCCAGAAGAAGATGTTCATTGGGATTGGGGAGGGTACTGCGACGAGCGACCAGTTGAGATTTGTCAGACGTCATTCCTTGACAACGACCTTCAGCATAAGCAGCATAAGCGGGGTCAGCTTGTTGAAAGGTAACGGTTTCAAACTGGATACCCCGTTGACGCATCGCATCGGTTAAATTCAATTCCGTTGTGGTTCCCGCTTCTACACAAACCGCTTTTCCTTGAAAATCTTCTAATTTAGTAATTCCACTATCTTGACGCACCATCATCCCCTGACCATCATAGAAGGTTGTCGGGGCAAATTCTAAGCCTACAGAGCTATCCCGGCTAATCGTCCAGGTGGTATTGCGAGAGAGCATATCCACTTCTCCCGCTTTTAACGCTTCAAATCGTTCTGTAGAATCCAAATTGCGAAATTCCACAGCATTAGGATCACCTAAAACAGCCGCGGCGACTGCTTTACACACATCCACATCCAAGCCGGAATATTCGCCACTTTCATTCACAAAGCTAAATCCGGGAATTTTACCATCGACGCCACAGATCAGCTTTCCCCGTTGCTTGACAATATCAAGGCGACTTTGACCCGTTCCCGAATTACTAGCAGGTGTTGAGTTTCCCCCGGGTGAAGTTGTATTCGTGCTAGTAGTATTGGATGATTCACAGGCTGTTAGGGATGCCACTAACAAGAGTGTTGCTACTAGCAAAGAGCCGCATTTGTGCATAGTTTTATATTGCTCGTGTATAGATTAGGCAAGTTTAGCGTTCTAAAGGTCTTGAGGTTATGAGCTCCCCAGGAGTTACCTCAAACGCTTTAAGCTTACCTTAATGTGGGAATTTTCCCTGCAATTTTTTGAGCAAAATTCAATCGGGTAGAGGGTTAAGATCATCACGGTTTTCCTCCAACTCATAAGATGACCTTAAATTTCCTCGAACCGACAAATATAGAACAAATGGATTTTAAGCTGAAGCCTCTCCAGATAAGCGCGCTTCCGCCATATCCCGAATTAAAGAAATGCGAGAGCAAATGTAATCCGTTAAGAGATCAACTTCGTTTCCGTTGATAGAAGCTTCTTTATTGAACTGTTTCAGTAAACACTGGACAAGACTCGCATCATCAAGAGTAACCAGAGTGGATGCTTGGGTCTTTTCGACCAGTGACCAAAGTTGACGAAGCATTGTAGGAGTCATAAAACCTCCGATGGATGCAGTTTTGTCGGTTTTTATACAGAAAAAAACGCTGTTATTCTGCGTGAGCCAGAAAGTAGTCTTTCTCCGTCATCAGGAGGCTTAATACTTTCTTTAAATTTCAAGAATAACCGAGTTTACTCAAATTTGACGGAAAAAAACACAAGATGTCACAACAATTACAACTCTCTTAATCTAGTGAATTAAATCTTGACAAATGGTTGATTGTAAAGTTAAGATTTGAAAATTTTGTTGTCTATTCAGTATTATTACCGGGTATCCCCTGCCATTTTTACTTCGGTTGGGGAACCAAAACGGTTAAAGCTTGGGGGATGACTCGAAAATGAGCGGGCGTCCAGGTGGTAATTTCCCCATCGGTGTTAATTGGGTAGGGTTTACTGGTATAAATTTGAAAGTCTGAACCAGACAAGGTTCTGACCCCTAATTCTTCCCGATGTCTTCCGGTTCTCAGGGTTAACCACACCCAAGGAATTTGCCACCAATGTTTGATTTCTAAACTGTAAAGGTCTAAACGTTGATCATCAATCGTGGCATCATGGACAATGGACATTCCACCTCCATAATATTTGCCATTCCCAACGGCAATTTGTAAAGTTTTGACCCGTTGTATTTGACTATCTACTTCAATTAAAGCACGAAAAGGTCGAGCCGTTAGCGTAGCTTGAATTGCAGCCCATACATAGGCTAAGGCTCCCCAGTGCTTTTTAGATTTTTTGGTCAGTTTACGAGTAATCTTCACACTCAATCCTAAACTGGCCACATTAAAGAAGTGTTTACCATTCACCCAGCCTAAATCAATCTTTTGTTGATGTCCACAGGCAATGATTTGACAGGCTTCGGTCACAGAGGCGGGAATTCCTAGGGTACGGGCTAAGTCATTGGCCGTACCTAAAGGGACTATTGCTAGGGGTAAACCCGTTTCTACCAACCCATCCACCGCCGCATTCAGGGTTCCATCTCCCCCCCCGACTATCACAAAATCCACTTGATCTTTATATCGTTGAATGGTTGAGGTAAACTCTTGCGGATGTTCAGGGGACTCTTGAATAATATCAAAATCCAAGGCTTGAAGTTGATAAACCACTTGCGATAAATTCTTTTGGGTTTTGCGCGCATGGGGATTGATCAAAAGTAAAGCCGTTTTCGGATGGGCAGGTTGGGGAAAATTTGCCATAACAGTGATCAGTTATCAGTTATCAGTTATCAGTTATCAGTTATCAGTTGGCAGTTGACAGTTATCAGTTAGAAAAATCATCAATGGGGTTGAAATCTTAATGATGGCTGTAATAGTGAATAGCTAACCCTTTTACTGATGAGTGATTACTGCCGAAGGAACCCAAACCCAAAGATTTCTGAATCCTATTCTAATAGTTTTCTCGATTTGACTACAAGCTGTCAATTAATAACTGATCACTGATCACTGATTAAGCGACTTCTGTGGGAATACCAACCCGTTTGCGTAGAGATTCAGCCCGACGTTTTGCGGTTTGATTATTGGGATCAATTTTTAGGGTTTGCTCATAAGTTTCTAAAGCTTGGCTGGTTAGCTTTTTCTTCTCATAAGCATAACCCAAATTATTACAAGCAGTGGGATAAATGGGATTTAATTTTAAGGCTTCTTTATATTGGCGAATGGCAATATCATATTGTTCTTTAGCTAGATGAGCATATCCTAAAGCATTATAAATCATGGCTAAATTTTGGGGATCTTCCTCTTCCCCAACTTTTAAGGCTTTTTGTAATTGGGTTACGGCTTGGGAATAGAGTTTTTTATCGTTATAAATACTTCCTAATTGATAGTATTCTTGTGCAGTTCCCGGTTCTTTTGCTAATTTAGTTTGCAGATCAAACAGGGTGATTTCTGTACGACGAGTTTTCAGAATTTGACGAATCAGGAAAACAATAGCGCCGGAAAGTAACACCACTAAAAGTAATAAATAGGCAATGGGAAGATTAGTATCCATGATTAAAACTGTAAAATTTTAATTAACTTGAAACACAAAGGAGAAGGATCAAATGCAATCGATCCTTCACCTTAGCCGATAATTGGCAATCTGTCTATTGAGTTTAACAGGCTGTTTTAATAAATTAAAACTACTTTGCTCCACTTTTGGCGAGATCAACCACTTTCCCAAAGGTTTCAGGATCTAAAACAGCCAGTTGGGCTAACATTTTACGATTGATTAAGATATTGGCTTTTTTCATATTGCCAACTAACTGACTATAGCTGATGCCGTTAATTCGAGCCGCTGCATTAATCCGAGTAATCCACAACCGTCTAAAGTCCCGTTTGCGGTTCCGACGATCTCGATAGGCATTTTTCAACGCCTGCATAACTCTCTGATTCGCGGTGCGGAAGTTGGTAGACTGACACCCCCGGAATCCTTTGGCAAGTTTCAGTATTTTTTGGCGGCGTTTGCGAGCAACATTACCGCGTTTAACTCGGGTCATTTTACGTTTCCTTTAATTAAAATTTGCTTAGAGGCTTACAAATAGGGCAGCATCAAACGCACGTTGTCTTCTTGAGTCTCACTCACTAAGGCCATATTAGACAGATGGCGTTTGCGAGCAGGGCTTTTATGTTGTAATAAATGGCTTTTATAAGCCCGACGACGTACAATTTTTCCACTGCCGGTGACTCTAAAACGTCTGGCTGCGGATTTACGAGTTTTGAGTTTGGGCATGGATTCGCCTAAATTCGACACAGCCTACAATTATATCATGGGAGTTTAAATTCTCACAAGGGGAGGGAAGAGGGAACAGGGAATTACGAATTACGAATTACGAACAGGAATTTCACGGCCCTGGGGTCTAATCAGGAAGAGCTATACTAGGATTCTGGGTTGACTCTCAGATGCTGGACTTCAACAACGGTATGAACATTACCGCGCGGGTTAAAATCTCCTTTAATTCTGACTTCTAGGGGGTCAGCAGCAGTTACAAAGTCATCTAAAATTTGATTAATCGATTCTTCGTGGGAAATATAGCGATCGCGGTAACTATTGATATAGAGTTTAATAGATTTTAATTCCACAACTCGTTCGTTAGGAACGTAGGTTAAATAAATTGTGGCAAAATCGGGATAACCGGAAAAGGGACATTTGCAGGTAAATTCGGGTAAGGTAATTTGAACCTCATAGCGACGGCCCATTCTGGGATTCGGGAAGGTAATCAATTGTCCTTGGGCAATTTCCCGTTCACCATACTTTAATGCTTCTGGACTGGTAGCGGGAGATTCTGGAGTTTCAGTGTAAGAGTGGCTCATGAAATTGAGATTCAACAGGGACTCTTTAAAGTTTAGTGAATAGAACGGAAGTTTTTCTGAAATTTCTTAAAGAAATTGGTGCAAAGCGTTCTAATGACAGTTATCCTGAAACATAACAAACTAACCTGACCCACCAGGTTAATTTTATCAGTTCCCAATTGATGTTCACCCTTGATCACCCGCCCTATGCAAAATGCTGACACCTCCAGCCCTAATCCGTCAGTGGCATCGAGTAACTACTCTCCATCTATTCCGATTTCTATCTATCGAGAAGTCACGGCTGAGTTACAAACAGTTCAATCTCAATTAGAAGCCCTCAAAACCCAAAATCACCAGCTAACGCAACAAAATCACCAGCTTCGTCAAGAACTGGAAAACGTGGTTCAAGCCGCAATTCAGTTGCACCAAGCCATTAATAAAGCTCAAAATGTAGGTCAAGGAAAAAAATCTTCCTTTGCACCTCCAGTAGCTAATTCTTTCAATTTGGATGTTTCATCCCCGGTGAGTGGTTCTGGGACGGCTGCGACTTCTCCGTTTCTCGACATCGCCCCTGGTGTTACCTCCCAACCCCAAGCTCCTGAACCGAATTTTCCCTTTCCCCAGGCTCCTCAACAACAACAACCTTTAATACCAGAAGTCGCAGAACCCTTTTTTACAGAACAACCGGAGGCTCGGTTACGCCCCCTGTCAAAATCTCAGCGTTCTGAACTCAGTGGATTTTGGTTAATTGTGTCGATTGTGGTGATTGTTGTCGTTGCTTTTGGTGCTGGGTATTGGATTGTTCGTCCTTTGTTAAACCAACAGCGTTAGATTGCTCAGGAATTGCTGCTCAAAGATGATTTTGTGAATTATTGACACTCTCGTTTCTGCGGACAGAATTAGTTTAATCTAATTTGTAGGCTTCCTCGGTTTCAATAAATCTAATCTCGTGTAAATCGCAAAGTTGTTTTATACGGGATTTTAATTTACCCAAAGGCATAAGAACAAATTTTTGATTGTTCAAACCTCTTGTAGATAATTTATGTTATCGTGTTCAGATGTCCGGTGTGGGGCTTGACACTCAGCAGAGGACGCTCAACTGTTAATATTGTCTGTTTCGGGATGGCGATCGCTCACCCCATTATTACTTTAGCGAATCAGAACCGCCACAAACAAGCAGATCAACACAAGATCAAATTATTTTTCTGGGTCTATAAAGCCTTTTGCACCTGCTATAAACACTTTAGCGGCGGGATGTTCAATCATTTGTTCTAGTGCTTCTTCTCCTGCACTTTTTAAAGCACCAATTACCCTTTTTTTGAGTGTCGGATCTTGGTCAACGATCTCAATGGCTTTCGCACCAATCATCATTTGTCCGGCTGGTGTATTCGGTTCATAATTTTGGGAAATGGTACTCAGCAAAACGTTAATTTCTTGGCTAGTTTGCTGAATCTCCTGATTATTATAGATGTTGTGCGTCACCTTATCCCGTCCGACGTTATCGCCAGAACCAGAATGCTTTTGATAAGTATTAGACATGGTTGGATTCTCCTGACCAATATTAATGTTAATGTTTTGTTGTCGCTTATTGGACGACGGGGGAAAGGGATCATCTCTATTATATATAGGTTCTATCACATCATCAATCAAACCTCGAATATTTACCCTGTCATAGCTGCTGCCGCACTCAATTGTGGGTCGGTTATCTTGAAGATATTTATAAAGGCGATCCAAGGGGTAGTTTTCGGGATCGGGGTTGTCCTGACATTGAGAACAATTACAGGGAATTAAAGTTTTATATTGCAAGCGTTCAAAGGATTGATGAATCTCATCGAACTTATTATTAATGATAGAAAGAAGCTCTTTTTTCTGGAACCCAGAAACCCGAATTTTAATTTCCCCTTTATGATAGCGGTAACATTCAATCACTTCCGCCCTAGCTCGATTATTATTATTGAGAATCACACCATTTTTCCAAACCTGTTTTTGTTCCTCAATTAAGCGGTGCATTTCCACAATAAAGCGGGTGAGAATCCCTTTTGGCATAAATTCATATTCATAGCGCAGGATGAGATTTTGTTGATTAGTCCAATCATATTCCGGTTGATTTGCAGAAAGCAATTGAGGGGCAATATAGGTTTGGGGACGACCCGGAATTTCATAACAGAGTTTAAACCGCATCATTAACTGTAATAGTTCATCCCTCATTTCAGCATATTGAATATCTTCCCAAATATCCGCGAGATCGGCTTGGGTAAAACAGCCTAAATTTTTTTGAACCGTTTGATTATCTAAAACTTTATAAACTGCCTTTGTTCCCCATTCCGGTTTAAGAATTACCGTCTTTTTTAATAGGGAATCATTTTGGAAGTGCAGAAATACTCCAATGTCATGAAGATAATGGCTGATTTGTTGCATTTCTTCGCGATTTTTTAAGCCATTAATTTGACACAGGCGATAATATTCTTCCTCACTAATATAGTTGCGGGAATCGTTTTCTAAATCAGAACGAATTCTTACCCAAACTTTAGGTAGGGGAGTGCCAATATGGGGAAGTTGACTAATTTGGTATTGAATGGCTTGTTTAATCTCTAATAAGCCGCGATCGGTCGCTAAATTTGTTGAGAGAATTTCCTTTAAATTGGTAAATTCTGAACGCAAATGTCTCTCGTTAATTTGGCACTGACGCTCTTGTTTTTCATTTTTAATAATCAGGACTGGACTATTATCACTCAAAAGTTCAACAACTTTCAGCCAATAGAAAAAGTCGGTATTTTCCTCCCGTGTATCCGCCACTACTCCATACAGAGAGCGCTCAGTTAAGAAAAACTGGTGGGTATGGTGGTAAATTTCTTGTCCGCCAAAATCCCAAATATTGACTCGAACTTTCTGTCCCTCTGAGTTGATAAACTGCCACTGAATCACATCAATGCCTTCGGTAGAGTTCTCATCGGTTTGCAGTTCATAGTCTTCATTTTCTATTTTTTTGGCGAGGGAGGTTTTACCTGCTCCCCCTTCACCAATAATCAAGAATTTTGCTTCATAAAGGGGTTCAGTTTCCTGGGGATTTTGAACTTGAAAATAGAAATTTAGAATCTCGTTCACATTACCCGGATGTTCCGATAGATTTTTGGAGCCTAAAATTTCAGGGGGAATGGGGACTGGATTTCCTCGCAAATCCAACTTTTTAAGATGGGTGAGTTGAACGATTTCCCCAGGCAGACTGCTAAGTTGATTGCCACTCAGGTTGAGGGTTTGCAGATTCGTGAGTTGACCGATTTCCCCAGGCAGACTGCTGAGTTGATTGCCACTCAGGTTGAGGGTTTGCAGATTCGTGAGTTGACCGATTTCTACAGGCAGACTGCTAAGTTGATTCTTATACAGGTTGAGGATTTTCAGATTCGTGAGTTGACCGATTTCCCCAGGCAGACTGCTGAGTTGATTGTTATACAGGGAGAGGGTTTGCAGATTCGTGAGTTGACCGATTTCCCCAGCCAGAGTGCTGAGTCGATTGTTATACAGGTAGAGGGTTTGCAGATTCGTGAGTTGACCGATTTCCCCAGGCAGACTGCTGAGTTGATTGTTATGCAGGTAGAGGGTTTGCAGATTCGTGAGTTGACCGATTTCCCCAGGCAGACTGCTGAGTTGATTGTTATGCAGGTAGAGGGATTGCAGATTCGTGAGTTGACCGATTTCCCCAGGCAGACTGCTGAGTTGATTGCCACCCAGGTCGAGGGATTGCAGATTCGTGAGTTGACCGATTTCCGGGGACAAAGCCGTTAATTCATTGCCAGAGAGATAGAGTTTTGTCCAATTTTCTCTAGCTGCTTGTTCGATTAGTTGTCGCAGTTCTTCCTCTGTCATCAGTCATCACGGATACCACTGTTCAATAGTTTAACTTTGATTGGGACTGAACCAGAGTCAACTCTCAACAACCTTGTCGCTCCCGCAAGGATTCATTAAACTGTATAAAGTCTAATAATTTATTGATTTTACTAATCCTAAACCCTTTCCATTATTTCAAAAAGGAGAAAAAGCCGTGTCTGTCGAGACCGTACAAAAAAGTGAGACTGTTCGTAAACTAGCACCCCGTTATCGGGTTTTGCTGCATAATGATGATTTTAATTCGATGGAGTATGTCGTCCAGGTGTTGATGAAAACTGTTCCAAGTTTGACTCAACCCCAGGCGGTGAGTATTATGATGGAAGCTCATACCAATGGCCTAGCGTTGGTGATTACTTGCGCTCAAGAACACGCAGAATTTTACTGTGAAACCTTAAAAACTCATGGACTCATCAGCACGATTGAACCCGATGAATAAACTTCCTCAATGATAGGACAATAGGTTTGAAATACGATTTTGAATTTTTAAGAAACTACCCTGCTTTTCTGAGAATTGTTATTTTTCTCCTAATGTTGGTGTTGCTTTGGCTCCCCTTGGCAGCACCTTTTTATTTATGGGTGAGCGATCGCAATTTTGTTAGTATTATTACATTGATTTTTCTCTATGTCGAGTTTCTGATTTTAATTCACTTTTGGGCAAAATTAATTTATCGTGAATCTCACCCCCTAACTCGTTATGGGTTAGTCTTTAACTCTAAAAATTATCAAAATTATTTTAAAGGATTAGGATTAGGATTAATCAGTTTAATGGGATTATTCTTAATCGAATCTCTATTCGGTTGGGTGAAATGGCAATCTCCAAATCCCGATTTTTTCAGAATTAGTTTAGAAGGGTTTTTAGTTGCCTTTGGAGTGGGGTTTGCAGAAGAATTATTTTTTAGAGGATGGTTACTTGATGAATTAAACCGAGATTATTCCCCGAAAATAGCATTAGGAATAAATAGTTTAATTTTTGCAAGTTTACATTTTATTAAACCTTTATCCGAAATTCAAAGAACAGCCTTACAATTTCCGGGGTTAGTGTTATTAGGATCAATTTTAGTGATCTCTAAACTAGCTTGGTTTCCCGCTTCTTCCCCTCGTTTAACGTTAAGTCCGTCTGGTTGGTTGGGTTTACCGATGGGGTTGCATGGGGGGTTAGTTTGGGGTTATTATATGATTAATGTGGGAAAACTCATTGATTATTCTGACACGGTTTCTGAGGCAATTACCGGAATTGATCAAAATCCGTTAGCTGGGGTGATGGGGTTGTTTTGTTTGGGTGCGATCGCAATTTTTATCTGGCAAAAATCGTTATTTCGGAAATTGCCTCAATCCTCAGAATTTAAACTTTAATTTATTGAGGAGTTGTTCGCCATGAAACCTTATTATTTACCCTTAATTTCGATAACTCTATTAACAATCATTGGTTTATTCACTCCCCTTAAAGCCGAAGAAAAACCTCTAAATATATCCCAAGATTTTGAGCAAATATCAGCACCAACACGGGAAGAAATTATTAATGCTTGTATTCAAAATCAAGCTGATCGTTTACCGAATCCTTATATTGATGTTGAACCAACTCACTGGGCTTATAAAGCCGTTTTAAGTTTATATTATTGTGGAGCATTTCGTCAAGCTACACCGGAACTTTTACTGCGACGAGAAATCGGAAATCAAGACACTAACCTAACACCCAATTCTCTCCCCACTTCCAGGTAGAAACCCGGTTTCTTAGGGTGCATAAATTCTGATTTCATCCTGATTTCATATTTATATTGGAAACTACGAAGACAAAACCCGTAGCAATATCCCCTTTGTTAACGATGATGAACGTCTTGAGTTTCCGTTTTTGGGTTTCCCGACTTGCTTATGGGTCAGGAACTCTTTTCGCTGTTTTATTACTCACCACTCCCACTATTGTCTTTGCTCATGCGGGACATGGTGGTCATGAATTTGAAGGGAATATGGAGGCGACCCCTGGGACGGGAATTAAAGTTGATTCTCAAACGGTTCAACGCATGGGAATTCGGGTAGAACCTGTTAAAAAAGAATTCATGGATGTGGGAATTAAAACCACTGGACAAATTGAAAGTTTACCCGATAAAAAAGTAGAAATTACCTCTCCAACGGCGGGTAAGATTGTTCAGTTATTTGTAGAACCAGGGGATACCGTTCAAAAAGGAGAAGCCATTGCGGTTTTATCGAGTCCTGAATTAGTTTCCTTACGAGTAGAATCGCTACAAAATTCAGCCACCACAGAAGCAGAAGTTAAACAAGCAGAAGCTAATTTTATATTAGCACAAGAAAACTATCAACGTCAAGTTAATATTGCTAATGCGGAGATTGAACAAGCGCAGAATCAATTAATCGCAGCCGAGGCGCGTTATCAACGGGATAACTCTATTGTCAATCGAGGTGCAGTTGTTAGCGTTGCTCAAGAAAATTATCAACGTCAAATTAAAATAGCTGAAGCAGAAATAGCCCAAGCTGAAACAGAATTAGCCGTTGCTCAAGAACAATATGATCAAGATAAAAAATTAGTAGAAACTGGAGCAATTCCTCGGCGAACTTTCTTAGAATCTCAAGCTCATTTATCCCAAGCAAAAGCAGATTTAGCAAAAGCCAAAAGTCAGCGCGATGTATTAGCAGCAGAAACTAATGTTAGACAATCAGAAATTGATTTACCTGTTCGAGATTTACGAGAATCGGAAACTTTATTAGCAACAGCTAAAGCGGAATTAGTCAGAGCCAAACAACGGCGAGAAGTCTTAGAAGCAGAAGCTGAATTAAAACGGGCAAAAGCCGAATTAGATGCAGCTAAATCTCGATTTAATTTAAGTCAAACTGCATATCAAACTCGGTTGAGACAGTTAGGAACGGGAGCAGACCAAGATGGAACTGTTACGATTACTTCTCCGATTTCAGGAATTGTTAGTCATCGAGATATTACATTAGGTCAATCGGTAGATGATGCGGGTTTACCGATTATGACGATTCAAGATAATACAAAAGTGTTAGCAACAGCAAATATTTATGAAAAAGACTTAAAAGATGTTCAAGTTGGTCAACAAGTACAAGTGAAAGTATCCGGGTTAGAAAATCAAGTTTTTTCAGGAAAAATTACTAAAATATCTCCAACGGTTGAGGGGGAAAGTCGAGTGATTCCGGTTTGGGCAGAATTAGAGAATTTAGAGGGTAAATTAAAACCGGGAATGTTTGCAGAATTAGAATTAATTACGTCTAAAACTGTAAGTCCAGTATTATCAATTCCCGCAAATGCGGTGGTGAATATGAATGGTAAAAATTTAGTTTATGTTCAAAATGGAGAAGATTTTGCACCCGTTGAAGTGACATTAGGGGAAAAGTTTAATCAAAAAATAGAAGTTGAAAAAGGATTGTTTGAAGGAGATCAAGTTGTCGTTCAAGGAGCGTTACAACTTTATGCTCAATCTCTACGGGGAGGAGGTAAAAAAGCAGAACCCCAAGCCCAAAAACCTGCTAATAATTCAACAGAATTTTCTCAACTTTTACCTTATATGCTTTTACCTGCGGGCGGTATTATTGCGGTTGGTGCATTTTGGTTAGGTCGTCGAACGCAATCTCAAAAAACAATTTATTCTCCTTCCTTATCCTTCTCTCAATTTAACGATTTACCACAAGAATATATTGGAAAATATTGCGAATTACCCAGTAATAATCATCGTCGCTTGTAATATAAAATCTCTAAATTTTTAATTTCGATGTGATGGTTAATAACTTTTGCTGTTTCCTGTGATTATAAACCCCAATGTTAAGTACATTAATTCGTTGGTCAATTCGACACAGATATTTAGTGATTTTAGCGGCGGCGGTCATTATTATTTGGATTGTTCGGGTCGTTTCTCAAATGCCTGTTGATGTGTTTCCCGCCTTTGCACCGCCTCAAGTGGAAATCCAAACCGAAGCACCCGGACTCGCACCGGAAGAAGTGGAATCTTTAGTCACCTTACCCATTGAAAGTGCGATTAATGGCACACCAGGGGTAACAACGGTGCGTTCTGCGTCGGCGGTGGGATTATCGGTCGTTAAAGTAATTTTTAACTGGAATACTGATATTTTTCAAGCGAGACAATTGGTAACAGAACGTTTACAACAAGCACAAGAAAAACTACCTGATGGTGTTGAATCTCCTCAACTTTCTCCCATTAGTTCCCCCATTAGTACCGTTGTTCAATATGCCTTAACCTTAACGGATGATCAAAAATATACGGATTCGATTAATTCTCCTCAATCTGATAATAAATCCTCCTCAAAAATAAATTTAATGGAAGTTAGAAGATTAGTAGATTGGCAGATTACGAACCGTTTATTAGCGGTTTCTGGAGTGTCTCAAGTGGTCGTTTATGGGGGAGATATTCGTCAATATCAAGTCTTAGTTGACCCCGCCAAACTGAAGGCTTATGATGTTTCGTTACAGGCGATAACTGAAGCGACAGAACAAGCAAATACTAACGCACCCGGAGGATTTTTAACCAATCCTGACCAAGAATTTTTAATTCGAGGGGTGGGAAGAATTACCTCCATTGAAGATTTAAAAGAATCGGTGATTACCTCTCGCAATGGCATTCCCATCCGCTTAAAAGATGTGGCGGAAGTTCGACTCGGTGCAGCCTTAAAACGAGGGGATGGATGGTTAAATGGAAAACCTGCGGTTGTGATTTTAATTAATAAACAACCTCAAGCCGATACCCCAACGGTAACGCGAAATATTGAAGTGGCAATGGCAGAAGTTCAAGCGGGTTTACCAGAAGGAATTGAAATTCATAATACCTTTCGACAGGAAGATTTTATTGAAGCTTCGATTGAAAATGTTCGAGAAGCATTAATCGAAGGCAGCATAATTGTAGCCCTTATTTTAATTCCGTTTTTAATGAATTGGCGAGCGCTCGTTGTCAGTTTAACGGCTTTACCGTTATCGTTATTATTAGGATTATTGGGTTTGAATTTCTTAGGTCAAGGACTTAATACCATGACATTAGGGGGGTTAGCCGTTGCCATTGGAAATGCTGTTGATGATGCGATTGTTGATGCTGAAAATGTCTATTGTTGTTTACGCGAAAATCGATTATCTCCTCACCCTAGACCTGCCTTAGAAGTTGTGTTTGAAGGCTGCCAAGAAGTTCGGGACTCTTTATTTGGGGCAACATTAATTACAGGATTAGTGTTTTCCCCTGTATTTGCTTTAGAAGGCGTTGAAGGTCGAATTTTTACCCCGATGGGAATTGCCTATTTAGTGGTGGTTTTAACATCAGGATTAACCGCTTTAACGGTCACTCCTGCCCTGTGTGCTATTTTATTACCGAAAGGGCGATTACCTACAGAAGAAACAGCAATTGCTCGATTTTTTAAACGGATTTATGGGTCTATTTTAAAATTTGTCATGTCCTCTGCTAAAATAATTTTAGCGATCGCTTTTGCCAGTTTAATTGCTACAATTATTATTGTTCCTAACTTAGGACGGATCTTTTTACCCGAATTTCAAGAACGCTCTTTAGTCAATACCTTAACCCTCTATCCAGGGGTATCTTTAGAAGCAACAAATCGGGCAGGTTTTGCCATGCAAGATGCCTTAAAAGATGACCCTCGATTTGATTATATTCAATTACGTTCAGGACGTGCCCCTGGAGATGCAGATGCGGCAGGAGTGAATACCGCCCATTTAGACGTAGAACTCAGTGAAAAAGGTATTCAAGACCGACCTGGAAGTATTGAAAAAATCCGAGAAGAATTTGCCAAATTACCCGGAGTCGCCCCGAATATTGGGGGGTTTATTTCTCATAGAATGGATGAGGTTTTATCGGGGGTTAGAAGTGCCATTGCGGTTAAAATATTTGGCCCTGATTTAGAAGAATTACGACTGTTAGGAAAACAGATTGAAGAGTTAATGAAAAGTGTGAATGGTATTGTTGATTTACAACTGGAACCTCAAGTCCCCATTCCCCAAATTCAGATTCAATTTGACCGTCAACAAGCGGGACGCTATGGGTTAACCGTTGGGGAAATTTCTAACTTAATAGAAACCGCTTTAAATGGTCGAGTGGTGTCACAGGTTTTAGAACAACAACAAACCTTTGATTTATTAGTTTGGCTGCCCGAAAATGCCCGAAATAACTTAGAAACCTTGGGGAATTTATTAATTGATACTCCCGCAGGTCAAAAAATACCCTTAGCCCAAGTTGCTAACATTAATTATGGTACTGGCCCCAATACGATTAACCGTGAAAATGTCTCCCGTTTAATTGTGGTTTCAGCTAATGCCTCTGGTCGGGATTTACGGTCTATTGTGAATGAAATTCAACAAAAAGTTCAACAACAGGTGCAACTTCCGGCTGGGTATTTTATCCAATATGGCGGACAATTTGAATCGGAACAACGGGCAACTCAAAATTTAATTATTTTTAGCTTAATTGCCTTTGCTATTATCAGCGTTTTAATGTATTTATCGGTTAAATCTGTTCCTTCCACCGCTATGATTATGATTAATTTACCGTTAGGATTAGTGGGAGGAGTGATTTCCGTCGCCTTTACCAGTGGGATTATTTCCGTTGCCTCGTTGGTGGGATTTATTACTTTATTTGGCGTTGCGGCGAGAAATGGGTTATTATTAGTCGATAATTACAATACTAAATTTGCTGAAGGGTTGCCCATCAAAGAAGTTATTACTCAAGGGTCAATGGAACGCTTAAATGCGATTTTAATGACTGCTTTTACTTCCGCATTAGGGTTGGGGCCGTTAGTAATAGGAACTGGAGCCGGAAAGGAAATTTTGCAACCGTTAGCCATTGTGGTTTTAGGAGGATTATTTACATCAACTCTATTAACCTTAGTTGTCATTCCCGCACTCTATACTCAGTTTGGTAAACTGTTATTTCCGAAACTTAAACAGGATAAAAATAAGGCTGAACTGTCTCAAGAAACAGGAACCTTTTATCCAGGGTCTTTGTCAGATTAATTCTAACAGTAAGGAGAATTCCCAATGGTTAAATTTTTTCAACCCAAATTTCATCTATTCATCGGTTTTGGATTATTATTAATTGTCGCTTGTAGCCAAACCCAAACCACAAATTCACCTGAACCAACGACACAAACAACCAGTTCTCCAACTGCTGCAACTCCCACAACAACTGCTCAAACCCCAGTCGCAGAAACCCCTGCAAAAGACCATTCTGCACCCAATAAAGGAGGGCAAGTGGTGGAAGTTGGGAAATATCATTTAGAATTAGTTGCATTACCGGAAACTGGCGGAACTCATCTGGATTTTTATCTGCTGACGGGGGATAATCATCAATCTATTCCAGATGCAAAAGTGACAGCCCAAGTTGAACTGCCTAATGGTGAGCAACAAACCTTAGATTTAAGTTATGATCCTCAAGGAGAACATTATGCGGTTCTTCTCCCTGGAGAAACACCAGGAGAATATAAAGTTGCGGTGTTGACGGATATTCAAGGAGAAAAAGTCAACGGTCGGTTTAATTTTAAACGATAGTTTTAGTGGAACCTAAAAATAGGTATAAACGCAAAATTTAACGTTTTTACACTTTAAAATCTAACCCTATTAGTGAAAGGAAATGTGAAGTTTATTACTGGGATTCAATATTTAGTTTTAGCTTTAACTTATCTAGGATTAGCATTAGGAAAAATACCGGGTCTTCGGATGAACCGCGCGACAATTTCTTTAGTGGGTTCAGCTTTTTTAATTACTTTAGGTATTTTAACTTTAGAAGAAGCTTGGCAAGCCATTGATGCCAATACGGTTATCTTTTTATTAAGTATGATGGTCGTTAATGCTAATTTAGCTTATTCCGGTTTTTTCCAATTATTTCTCAATCGTTTAATTCGGATTACTCATACTCCATTTGGATTATTAGTTGTTTTAACTCTTAGCTGTGGGTGGTTGTCTGCTTTATTTTTAAATGATACAATAGCCTTAGTATTTACCCCTTTAATTTTGAGTTTAACTCAAACTCTAAGCCTGAATCCTATTCCTTATTTACTTGCTTTAGGAGCGGCGACTAATATTGGTTCTGTAGCAACAATTAACGGGAATCCTCAGAATATTTTAATCGGTTCTTTTTCCCAAATTCCCTTTTTAGAATTTGCCCAAATCTTAACTCCCGTTGCGATTTTGGGGTTAATGGTACAAATTGCCTTATTGTGGTTATTTTATCCTGATGTTCGTTCCTTAAAACCGCTTGTGATTCCTCCCCGAATTCGGGTGAAAATGGTTAGACCTTTATTAATCAAAACCGTTGTGATTACCAGTGGATTATTTGTTGCTTTTATAGCGGGATATCCATTAGGAATTTCGGCATTAACGGCCGTCGCTTTATTATTGATGACTCGTCGCATTAAACCCGAAAAAATCTTAAAACAAGTGGATTGGGATTTATTAGTGATGTTTTCGGGTTTATTTATTCTCACCGCCGCCACCGAACGCTTAAATCTGCTACAAATTTTTACACCCTTTGCGGAAACTACCGCCGGACTGTTAGGAGTAACAGTAATTCTTTCTAATTTAATTTCTAATGTTCCGGCGGTGTTAATGATGCAGCCTTTAATTAACCCCCAGGATACGAAATCTTGGTTAATATTAGCAGCAGCATCTACCTTAGCCGGAAATCTAACGTTATTTGGCTCCGTTGCGAATTTAATTATAGTAGAATCTGCGGCTAAATTGCGTTATAAAATTACATTTATAGACCATTTAAAGTTTGGTGTTCCTGTTACTTTAATAACGCTTTTAATCGCCTATTTTTGGATTGAATTAACAGTAGCTTTGTAGGCTTATTCCGCATCAAAATAGGGCTAAAGAGTTAATACATTCGACCATTTGGCAGGGTTGCACCGCATAAAATGGTATCTTGTAAATCAGCCCCATTGAGTTTAGCATTTCGCAAACTTGCCCCTGTTAAATTTGCCCCTTTTAAACAAGTCCCCTCTAAATTAGCCCCCCACAAATAAGCGCCTTGAAGATTAGCATTGGTTAAGTCTGCACCGGATAAATCAGCTAAATTGAGATTTGCATGACTCAAATCAGCATTTCTCAAATCAGCATCCCGTAAGTCGCCTTTCATTAAATTAACGGAAACGAATTGTCCGCCTTTTAAAATGCTTTCATGTAAATCAACTTCTTGTAAATTCGCGCCTTCTAAATTAGAAAATCGCATTTGAGCAGCGTGTAATGCGGTTCCCTTTAAGTTAGCACCCGCCAATTTTGCGCCACTCATTTTAGCCTCATTCAGGTCTAACCCACTAAAATCAACGCCTTCTAATTGCAAGCCATTTAGAAACGCGCCATTGAGTTTAACATTATTTAACTGCGCTCCTTTTAAATTAGCCCCACTTAATCTCGCACCACTTAAATTTGTCCAGTTTAAATTGGCTCTTTCTAAATTAGCAGACCGCAGGTTAATTCCGTTAAGATTTGCCCCACATAAATTGACCCCTGTTAAATTCGCCCGAAATAAATTAACCGATAATAGGATAGCTCCACTCAGTTTCGCATTGGTTAAATCGACTCCATTTAATTGCGCTCCTTGTAAGTTAGCTTTGGTTAAATCAGCTTCAATTAAATAGCTGCCTTTTAATTTTGAAAAACTTAAATTTGTTCCATATAAAAACGCTCCATTTAAGTTAACATCCATTAAAAAACAACGTTCTAAATAAGCTCTCGCTAGGGAAGCATCTTTTAAACGTGAAGTAGATAAATTAGCTTGATTGAGGGTCACTCCAATTAAATTTTCCGCCGTTAAATCTAACCCTCTAAAATCTCGTTCTCCCCGAAGATAGCGTTCAACAATTTCATTGCTTTTCATGGTGATAGCCTCTAACTCCATAATACCTAATATTTTCTTTTTAAAAGTTAGTTACTTTTGAAAAGAATCAAGACTATTGAGACGATTTCAACTTGAGTTGTGAGCAATTCGATGAAGATCACCCTTAAAAATTATTCTGTAAACGGACTCGTTTTTTTCAACACAACTGTTATTTTCAATCTAGTATTAGTATACAACAATACTTTTGGAATTCTATTTTTATAAATTTTTGTAAATTTTTTGACGAGATGCAGCGATTTGAGAGTAATTCTGTTTTGGGGATAGGGACAAGAATACCTCGCCCCAAATCCCATTTCTACCTATCAAACTCTAGCGGTCAACAGAGCCCATGATAATATCGATACTACCGAGAATTGCCACTAAGTCAGCAACTTTTTCTCCGCGCACTAATTCCGAGAGAATCGGTAAATTACAGAAATCCGCCGCTCGAATTTTGAACCGCCAGGGAAACACAGTATCATCCCCAATGATATAAATGCCGAGTTCGCCTTTGCCACTTTCAATCCGTACATAATGTTCCCCTTGGGGAATTTTGAATGTCGGGGCAATTTTCTTACCAATAAATTGATAATCAAAGCCATTCCATTCAGATTTCGGCCCCTCCATCATCCGTTTCGCTTCTAAATTCTCGTAGGGGCCACCGGGTAAACCGTCTAAGGCTTGATACAGGATTTTAACGGATTCGCGCATTTCCCGAATCCGCACTAAATAACGAGCGAAACAATCTCCGGCCGTTTCGTAGTGGACATCCCAGTCTAACTCGTCATAACATTCATAGTGGTCAACTTTGCGTAAATCCCACTTCACCCCAGACGCCCGTAACATCGGGCCAGATAATCCCCAGTTAATCGCCTGTTCACGGGTAATTACCCCTAACCCTTCAATTCGACGTCGGAAAATCGGGTTATTGGTAATTAAGCGTTCATATTCATCAATTTTGGGGGCGAAATAATCGCAGAAATCTCGACATTTATCCACCCAACCATAGGGTAAATCAGCCGCTACCCCCCCAATGCGGAAATAGTTATTATTCACCATCCGGTATCCTGTGGCGGCTTCCCAGAGGTCATAGATTAATTCCCGTTCTCGGAAAATATAGAAGAATGGGGTTTGGGCTCCGACGTCAGCCAGGAACGGGCCAAGCCATAACAGGTGATTGGCGATGCGGTTGAGTTCCAGCATAATCACCCGAATATATTGAGCCCGTTTGGGGACGGTGACTCCGGCTAATCGTTCTGGAGCATTGACCGTGACCGCTTCGTTGAACATTCCCGCCGCATAGTCCCAACGGCTAACATAGGGAACGTACATGACAACGGTACGATTTTCGGCGATTTTTTCCATACCGCGATGCAGATAGCCAATGACGGGTTCACAGTCCACCACATCTTCCCCATCCAGGGTCACAATTAACCGCAAGACCCCGTGCATGGAGGGATGGTGTGGCCCCATGTTCAAGACCATCGGTTCTGTGCGGGTTTCTATTCTGCTCATAATCTTATCTGTGTTCCCTAACGCGGATTTATGGCTTTCTTGGGATGTTTGTTTCAATTGTTAATATTATAGGAACACTTGGATTGTCTGAGATCGCAGCTTTGGCAAAAAATACTCAAAAGCCTTTTGTCCCTACCCAGGGTCTGTACTTCCCCGGAAACTGGGTTTCTAAACAAAGATTTTGATTTTATCCCTTTAAACTAGCTGAGAAACTGGGTTTCTGAGTTTGGGGGGTTAGCGATCGCAATGTTATATTCTATATTTTATTAAGGTATCGTTTTAACTCCACACAATCAGGAGTCTAGTATGCACTTAGTCCGAGTTCAAGTTCCTAATTTTCGGGCTTTAAATCAAGTCGATATTACCTTTGAAAAAGATTTTTTTCCTAAAATTTTCCCCCTAGGAAGTCAGAATGGAGGGGGAAAAAGTACACTGTTGCAATTAATTTTTGTCTTATTGCATTGTTCAGCGAATCCTGATCAATTTGATTTTATAAAGAATATTCTCTTAAATTTCGACATCCCTGAAGGTGATGATAATAGAATTATTGCAAAAATAGATATTGATGATCAGAGTAATTTAATTCAATTAATCTTTTTTTGTCAAAGACAGACTAAGAAACAAGAGTACAAGAATAACGGTTGTTTTTGGGAAGAAGAGCCCAGTATTATACCCATTGGTCAATATAATGATGAGAATGAAAATGATGAAAATGATGATGAGAATGATGAGGATGATGATTATAGGTTTGTTCGCAGAAGAAGAAATACAAGAAATAATCGAATCCTGCTTTGCCAAATTAAGGATAGTAAAAATCAATTAATAGAGGAAAACCAAAATAAAGATTTTTTGAAAAAAATTTCTGAACATATATTTTTAATTGCTCCATCAACACAAGTTTTCCTATTTCTTCCTCGCTCTACTACAGAACTTTTATTTAAAAATCCTAATAATCGAGGAAATTATTATTCTAAGTTAAATTCTGCCAAATCGGAACTTAATAACTTTTTTACTTATGATTTTTTAGCAGTTGAGGTTTTAATCGACTATTTTAAACTTGTTCGAGATCAAGACTTTAGAGAAGCTCTCAAAACAGCAGGTCAATATGGGAACCATTATAAGAGTTTACTCCAAGAACTCAATCAAGTCTTAATTGATAAAAAAATTAATCTTACTGAAGATTTTGAAGGCGTGACTTTTGAGTGGGAAAAGAATGGAAAAACTATCAAACTTAATCCTGAAGATCTGAGTCATGGTGAATTAAAACGTTTAACGATTTATACTTTACTTAAATATTATGAAATTAAAGATGCTATTGTTTTAATGGATGAAATTGAAATTGCATTACATCCAGATTGGCAATATCAAATTATTTCTGATTTAGAACAATGGGAACCTACTAACCAATATATTTTAGCAACCCACTCTTACGAATTATGTCAAGCATTAACCCCTGCTCACGTTAAAGAAATTGAACCCAAATTAATTAAAAATAAAGATTAATCTTAAGAAACATGAGTCTGAACCCAGAGGGATTACAAAAACATTGTGAAACGATTCTTCAATCTCGCAGAATTAAAAATAAAATTGTTATTCTATGTGAAGGGGATATTCCTAAACTTGAGGGTAGATCTTCACCACAAAGCTATAGTAAAATAGAGAAGATGCCTGATGCGAACTTTTATAAAGCTTGTGTTCCTCAAGGATGGAGTCAATACCGACCTCAATTTTTTAATTGTGGCGATCGCCAAGATGTGATTAATAGTTATTTTAGTTTATTAGATTTACATCAACAAGATCCGAGTAAATCCTATTTAGAACCCACAAAACTTTTTGCTATTGTTGATTTAGACCTTCAATCTAAAGAGATTGGTCATAATTATCAATTTCCCGATACCGAAACCATTTTTTATGACCTTTATCAAGGATTAAAAGTTAATCAGCAAACTGCACCCCAACATCGTATTTGGGTAACAGGCTTAATTCATAAAGAATCCTATTTTATTATACCTGAATTGCAAGAAACGTTTGATAGTTGTTTCATGCTTCCCGTTCCCCTTTATAAAGGAAACAATCTTTTACTGACAGATATCTATAAAGATATGGCTGAATTAATTAATCAAGATCCTGATTTAAAAAATCATCTAATAACTGCCTGTCAAAGAATTAACTATTGTCAAAGTTTAAACTGTACTGATGTTAATCAATTAAAAATATCTTGGATTCAGGAATTTAACTCTACCGTAGATGTCACTCGTAAAAATGAATTAATTTATGTGTTATTAACTTTAATAAAAGCCAAAAACTTTTGGCGTGAAATTGAACCGCCTCCTAATTGGAGTGGTTCAGCAGACAATTACAAAGAGCAATTGCTATTAAAGATAGGAAAATTTTATTCAGAACACAGTGATGCTGAATATCATCTGAGCGTTTTCTTTAAAATACTATATCAATATCAGGATTAATTTCTATAAAATTCTATATTGATAATAATCATTCTATCCCTCTCCTAAGAAACCGTATTTGCTTGGGAGAGAGATAATTCTAAAACCGCTTAAATTCGTGACGGAATGGGATTTTTTTAGAGGCTTGATTCTCCCCTATCAATTTAGACTACAAACTTTCGTTTTCCCGGTCTTCATAATCCTCAGAAGAAGTCGGATCTAATTCCCAGCGTTGATCATCTCGTTTTTCTAAAAATTCTGTTGTCCGAAGGGAAGAGCGATCGCGCATTTCTAAACCCACTGCGGCGGCAATTTCCTCTACAATATCTTGATCCGGTGTGGCGACCGTCCCGCCAACGGCTTCATCCCCAACAGCATTGGCTTGTTCAAAATTAGCATCAATATCTCCACCCGTTAAAATTGCACTGGCTTGATTAAATTGATCGCTTTGGCTTAAATGAGCGCGTCTACCCGCACGGTCAGTGGGTTGTCCTTGTAGTCCTGTTCCTAATGATTGGGTAATTTCTGGGGGTAAATCACTAATCATTTCTGGATCATCACTTTCATCAATTACATCATCATCATTAATATCCCAATTATCATCCGTATCATCAATCATTACCGTATTGAGTTCTTCGGGATCAACGGAAATTTCTATTAAACCAATTTCCTCCTCAATGCTTGCTAATTCTGCTAAGGTCGGTTCTTGATTTTGATTCAATTCAATCTCATCTTTAATCTCTTGAATTAAGTTTTGATTGTGAGGAAGTTGATTTTTTTTTCCTTTAGATGGGTGAGTTCGATTAGCCATGATGTTTTCCTGTTTATATATGCTATTTGCACGGTATCTGACTGAAGCTAGATTTAATAACTTCATAAAGATAGACTCCCACTTCTTCCCATTTAGGGATATCTCAACCTGAAAGAATTTTATGAAATTCTCGGAATACTTAATCTATTTATCTTGTATAAAAAAACATCTATCCCAAGTTATAAGATCTGAATTATAACTTGAATTTGATTAAAACTCTTCCTCAAGTTATAGAAGAAAACCCGAAACACAATTAATAATATAACTTTTGCTAGACGATGAGTTCTCTGTCCAAAGGTTAATGTATAAGCACGTTGATTATTGGCTAAAAAATACCGAATCAACAGATGCTGTTAATCAGGCATTACCTACATAAACTTCAAAGATTCAGACTTTTTAATTTTAGGAGAAGCTAAAAAAAATGGCATACACTGATGAATCCGGCCGAATTATTGATCATCCCGTTGCTGCGGGAACAGACTATCATGATCGTGTCCGTTGGGGCCCCATTTTTGCAGGTTTAGTTATTGCCATTGGAACTCAATTAATACTGAGTGGAATTGGTGCCGCCATTGGTTTAACTGGACTTGCCAACTCCGGCGCACCTCGTTCTAATGCGGGAGATACGGGAACAGCCGTTGGGATTTGGTCAATTATTAGTTTATTAATTGCTTTGTTTGTTGGGGGTTGGTTAATGGCTCGTGTTTGTGGGCCAATGAATCGTACCACCGCCCTCCTGAATGGTGCTATTTTGTGGGCTACGACCTTAGCAATTAGCGCTTGGTTGCTTTCAAGTGGGGTATCGGGTATTTTTGGCATTGTTGCGTCTAATGCTGGAGAAGTGATTAATCAAGTTCAAGAAGGCGGTGTCAATGTTCCGGCTAATAACCCCAATGTCACGGCACAGCAGGCTCAAGATATAGCCTCGAATGCAGCTAAAGCGAGTTGGGCATTTTCCTTTGGCTCTTTGTTAGGATTAATTTCAACTTTGGTTGGCTCATCCGTCGGTGTTCATAAACCCTATTCAGGCTCTACAGTCCAACCTGGAGTAGGTAGACCTTATGCTCGATAAAATTCCTTAGATTTTATGGTATTCAAACCCATGATTTTATCAACCCAGTTTCTATAAAAAGCTGGGTTTTTAATATTAATTTTTGATTTCCATCTTAAGGGTGAAGAAAGTAATTTTTAAATATGATTAACTTCTATATAAAGGGAGATCAATCATTGAAATTCAATGAATATTAAGCTTTAATGATTAAGGAATAATTGACTATGGTTTTACAAATTGGAGATAATTTACCCATTGGAAGTCTTCGTTGGGCGATCGCTGAAGGCTATATTCCCAACTATAGTAACGGCCCAGAGCCTCAATTTACCAGTCATGAAACGGCTTGTATTTTGAATACTTCTGATCAAGATGCTTATGTAAAAATCACCATTTATTTTAGCGATCGCGAACCCGTTGGCCCCTATTGTGTGACGGTTCCCGCAAGACGAACAAAACACCTACGATTTAACGATTTAACCGACCCTGAACCTATTCCCCGTGATACAGATTATGCCAGTGTATTTGAGTCGGATGTTCCGATTGTTGTCCAACATACTCGCCTCGATTCTCGACAGTCGGAAAACGCTTTACTCAGTACCATTGCGTATTCCTAGTTTTAGTTTTTTAGTTTCAGTAAAATCAAGTGATTATCCCTCATGGTTAAACAAAATTTTTGGTATAAAAATGCCATTATGTATTCCTTAGATGTCGAAACCTTTAAAGATGCTAATGGCGATGGGGTGGGAGATTTTGAAGGCTTAACGCAATGCTTAGATTATTTATCAGGATTAGGAATCACTTGTTTATGGTTATTACCCTTTTATCCTTCTCCCAATCGAGATAATGGTTATGATGTCATGGATTATTATAACGTTGATCCTCGTCTGGGAACTTTAGGGGATTTTGTCAAGTTTATTCATCAAGCTGAAAGTCAAGGAATTCGAGTGATTATTGATTTAGTCGTGAATCATACTTCTATTGAACATCCTTGGTTTCAAGATGCCAGAACTCATAAAAATTCTAAGTATCGAAATTATTATGTTTGGTCAGAACAACAACCCCCCAAAAATCAACCCGAATTAATTGCCTTTCCCACCATAGAAGATAATATTTGGGAATATGACGAAAAAGCAGAAGCTTATTATCTACATCATTTTTTTAAAGAACAACCCGATTTGAATATTTCTAACCCAGAAGTTCAAGAAGAAATCTGTAAAATTATGGGTTTTTGGTTAGAGTTGGGAGTTTCTGGGTTTAGAATTGATGCGGCTCCTTTTTTAATTAAAGGCGTGGGAATTAATGGAGAAACCCAAGAAGATTTACAACACTTTTTAGAGGAAATGCAAAATTTTGTGATCTCCCATCGCACGGACGGGGTGTTATTAGCAGAAGCAAATGTTCCCCCCAATAAAATTCCAATTTATTTTGGAAATGGGAATCGAATGCAGATTTTATTTAACTTTTTAGTTAATCAAGCGATGTTCCTAGCCTTGGTACGTCAAGAAGCATCAACATTGTGGCAAGGTTTAAAAGCATTACCCGATATTCCCGACACAGGAGAATGGTTAAATTTTGTTCGTCATCATGATGAATTAACTTTAGATGCGTTAAGTGAATCCGAACGTCAAGAAGTTTTTGAAGCCTTGGCACCCGAAAAAAATATGCAAATTTTTGGGCGAGGAATTCGCCGCAGACTTGCACCCATGATGAATGGAAATCGCAAAAAAATTGAACTGATTTATAGTTTAATGTTGAGTTTACCGGGAATTCCTTTATTACGTTATGGTGAAGAAATTGGTATGGGAGATGATCTATCTTTGCAGGGTCGCACTAGCGTCCGAACGCCGATGCAATGGTCAAATCAACCCAATGGAGGATTTTCTAATGCTCCGGCTGAAAATCTCACCCAACCTGTCATTAGTGAGGGGGAATATAGTTATCAATTAGTTAATGTTTGTGAACAACAACGTGATCCGAATTCCCTGATTAATTGGACAGAACGTTTAATCCGTATTCGCAAACAATGCCCCCAATTCGGTCAAGGAAAATGGCATTTACTAGAAACCGATCACCCTGCTGTCTTTGCTCACTGTTGCCAAGGCAAAGATGAATCTATTTTAGCATTGCATAATTTAGGGGATCAAGGTTGTAATATTACCCTAAAATCGAGTGAAAATTATCAATATTTAATGGATGTTTTTGGCGATCAATATTACGATCCTCTCGATCAAAGTTTGACTTTTATTCCTTTATCAGCTTATGGATATCGTTGGTTGAGAGTGAATCCAAAAAACTAAAATTATTATAGGGATAATTTATCATGGTTAAGATTGGTTATCATGCGTCCCACGAACAATTTAAACCCAGTGAATTGTTAAATTATGTTCAACAAGCCGAACTAGCGGGGTTTCATTTATCCTTATCTTCTGATCATTTTTATCCTTGGAGTGAAAAGCAAGGACAAAGTGGGTTTGCTTGGTCTTGGTTAGGGGCGGCAATGCAAGCCACACCGAATTTATCCTATCGAATTGTTTGCGCCCCAGGTCAACGATATCATCCGGCAATTATTGCCCAAGCTGCTGCAACTTTAGCGGAACTTTTTCCGAATCGATTTTGGTTAACCGTCGGTAGTGGTCAAGCGTTAAATGAACATATAACAGGGGATAAATGGCCTTGTAAAAGCGATCGCAATAGTCGTTTAAAAGAATGTGTTGATATTATTCGAGCTTTATGGGCGGGTGAAACCGTAACCCATCGAGGTTTAGTAACAATTGAAGAAGCAAAACTCTATACCCGTCCTGAAATTAATCCCTTAATAATTGGCGCTGCAATTACCGCTAAAACCGCCGAATGGTTAGGAAGTTGGGCTGATGGGTTAATTACTACATCTCGTCCCCCTGAACAATTAAAAGAAGTGGTTGATGCCTTTTATCGCGGAGGAGGAGAGGGAAAACCCATGATTTTAAAAGTGCAGTTATCCTATCATGCTAATGAAACCATTGCTAAACAAGGAGCGTTTGATCAATGGCGAAATAATATTTTTCAAAGTCTGGTTTTATCAGATTTAAAAAATCCTGAACAATTTGATGCACTGGGAGAATTTGTCACTTTAGAAGAAGTTGAAAACAATGTCCGAATTTCGTCTGATCTCAAACAACATATTAGCTGGTTAAAACAAGATATTAAACTAGGGTTTAATGAGATTATTTTACATAATGTTAATCGAGAACAGAAACAGTTTATTGAAGTATTTGGAAAAGAAATAATTCCGGTTTTAAGCTGATTAAAAGACAGTTAACCCGGTTTTAAAGAATCAGCAAAACAAGTATTTCGTCCTTGAGCTTTTGCTTGATATAGGGATTTATCTGCCCTTGAAAGAATATCCTCAAGACGTGTATCCTGGGGTTCAGAAATAGCGATTCCAATACTCACCGTCATTTGTAAATTATCCTTCTCCGTTGGGATAGATAAATTAGCAATTAAACGACAAATATCTTGGGCAATTTTAACTGCATCTTCGAGATTAGTATCTGATAATAAAATCACAAATTCTTCTCCCCCATAGCGTCCAAAATAATCTGCTTCTCTGAGGTAATTCCTAATTACTGATGTAAAAGTGATTAAAGCGCGATCACCCATGAGATGGCCATACTGATCATTAATTTGTTTAAAATGATCTAAATCTAATATCAATAAAGAAAATATTTTTCCCTGTTGAATTGATCGATTAAATTCGACTTCAGCCACTTTAAAGAAACTGCGACGATTTAAGATTTGGGTCAGGGAATCCAGTTGAGATAATTGTTCGATTTGTAACAAAGTGTTTTTTAAGATGTCGGTTGTATGTTTTAGGGTTAAATGAGTTTTGACCCGTGCTAACAATTCAGTTTTGATAAACGGTTTCGTAATAAAATCAACAGCCCCCATCTCAAAGGCATTAACTAAACTCTCTTCTTCATGACTAGCGGTGAGGAAAATAATCGGAATGTCTTCAAACTTGGGGTCACTTTTAATAACTTGACAAACCTCTAATCCATCCATTTCAGGCATCATTAAATCCAACAAAATTAAATCCGTTTGATTATTTTTTAGTCGATTTAACGCTTGAAAACCACTGGTTGCAAAGGTAGTATTATATCCGGCTTCAGTGAGCATTTGTCCGACTAATTTCAGATTTTGAGTAATATCATCAACAATTAAAATCAGAAAGTTTTCAGGAATAAATGTTTTGAGTGGCATAAATCAAAGTCCTTCTTTACAGTAAAGTTTTAACCTTTCTCGAATCTGAGGGAAATCCTCAATGGTTTGAGGAATTGTATTCCAATCAAACGCTTCTAATTGAGTTTCTAAAGTTTGTATATAATCTAATAAGGGTTGATATTGATACTGTTGCCCCCAGGCAGCCAGACGTTGAACAAAATGTTGTAAATCTCTGGTTCTTAATGTTTTTCGCAACGTATTCCAAACCTGTTCTTCTTCTTGTTGAAGTTGAAACAGGAGTTCTGTACACGCATCAGAACTGAGGAATAAAACAGGAGAAACCCCGGATTTTTCTTTCGGACTTTCTCTGTCAATCTCGGTATTTTCGGGAGAGCTTTGGTATATTAAATGTCGCTTCATTTCTCTGACTAATTGTGGCAAACTGACCGGCTTTCGCAAGAATCCTTGACAGAGTAATTGAACTTTTGCTTGCTCTTCACTTTGACAAGATGCGGTCAAAATCACAATCGGAATCTGTCGAGTTTTTTCATCTTGTTTGAGAAATTGAGCCACCATTTTTCCGTCCATCTCCGGCATCCGTAAATCCAGAAGAATTAAATCGGGTTGATGAACATTTGCCATCTGAATTGCTTGTTTCCCATTCTCTGCTAGAAATAATAAATGATGAGTTCCGGCAAAGTATCCTTGAATTAATTCTCGGTTAGATTGAACATCATCAACAACCAAAATTGTACTAGCTTGAAATTGGTTGAGATTGCGATCTTCACCAGAATTTAATTTCACCGAGATCGGATTTTTAGACTGAGCAATGTCGGGAAATACAAAAGTAAAAATACTGCCTCGTCGCAATTGGCTTTGAAGCAATATAATTCCCCCCATCATTTGAGTTAAGCGTTGAGTAATCGCCAATCCTAAACCGGTGCCTCCATACTTACGATTACTTTGTCCGGCACTTTGAACGAAGGCTTCAAAAATACGAGTCTGCTGATGGGGTGCAATCCCAATTCCTGTATCTTCAATCGCAATTTCTAACCAAACCTTTTCGCTATTGCAGGCACAATAGGTTTGAGTTCGTGCAGAAATGCTAATATATCCCTTTTCCGTGAACTTAAGAGCATTACCGACAACGTTAAATAAAATTTGACGTAATCGTATCTCATCAATATAAATCAATTCGGGGACATTATCTTCAATTTGGATGTGTAAAACTAACCCTTTTTCTGTGGCTTTATGGTTAAAAATGTTTTGAATTTCCTGAATCAGCACCCGTAAGTTAACAGGGCCATAATCGAGTTCCAGTTTCCCCGCCTCAATTTTAGACAAATCAAGAATATCATTAATTAAGGCCAGTAGAGTTCGACTAGCGGTGATTACAGCGTTTAAATAAGAGACGGATCTCGGTTCATGAACAACAGATTGTAGTAAATCTGTAAATCCTAAAATGGCATTCATGGGTGTACGAATTTCATGACTCATATTAGCCAGAAATTCACTTTTAGCTTGGTTTGCCATTTCTGCTTCCCGTCGAGCTTGTTCGAGAGCTATATTTTTTTGGGTTAGTTCTTGACTCCGACGGGTTTCTTGTTCGAGTAATGTGGCTAATTCTTGCTCTAAGCTTTTGCGATCGCTAATTTCAACTAAATATCCCAACATTTCCACGACATTTCCCGCTTCATCTCGAATTTTCCTTAACTGTGTTAAAAACCAGCTATAAGTTCCATCTGCTTTCAACCACCGATATTCATGAACATAATAATCCTCAGTGAATTTTGTTGCTAAGTTGGTTAAAACCCACTCTACATCATCAGGATGAATCTGTTGAATCCAGAAGCTCGAATCTTCTAAAAAAATTTGAGGTTCAAAACCAACAATTTCTTTAACATTTTCACTGATAAAAGTAATCGGATAATTACCTTCTGGTTTGCAACTTAAAATAACAATGGGAGAATAATTGAGCAGGAAATTTAAGCGATCGCTGGTTTCATTTAATTCTAATTCGGTTTTTTTGCGATCGCTGACATCCAAAATCACCCCTCGCCAAGCAATATCTCCATTGTCTCGATATTCAGGACGGGAAGCTTCTGCAATCCATTTTATATCCCCATTGGGCATTTGATATCGCAACTCATAAAACAGGGGGGTGAGGGTGGCTGCACTGTTTACAATTGCTATTCGATGTCTCTGGAGATCTTCGTGATGAAACCCGGGTTCTAAAAGTTTATGATTGTTCATTAATTCCAGGGCTGTTAAGCCAAAGACTTCAAAGCAACCATCACTAATATATTCCAAACAACCAGAACCATCGGGGCGTTTAATATAGGTAAAAATTGCGCCTGGAATATTATCAGCAACGGCTTTTAACTGTTCTTCTCGTTGACGTAGAGTTTCTTCCATGCGTTTGCGATCGCCAATATCAAAGGTCATACCTAAAATTTGTTGAACCTCTCCGTTATCATCTAAAAGGGGAACGTATTTGATAATCACGATATAAGGTTCTAGTCCCTCCATTTGCAATGTAAATTCTCCAATTTGTACGGTTTTGGTCGCAATTGCATGATCAAGTAAGGGCAGATATTTAGAATAAACATCCGGGGGGTAAACATCTTCATCTCGACGACCGATGAAGTTTTCTATGGGAATTTTTGTGCATTCTGAGGTTCGTTGATTGACATACTCAAATCGACGTTCTGAATCATAAATTACAAAGACATCAGGAGCGTGTTGCACTGTTAAAGCAAATAGTTCTTCATTGTGTTTCAGTGCATTTTCGGCTTCTTTGAGATCCGTTAAATCTTGAATACTGCCAACAATTCCACAAATCGTTTTCTGTTCATCTAAATAGGGGGTATAGGTACGCCTCAAATATCGTTTTTTAACAGGATCAATATCCACCCATAAATCATCTTGAAGGGCTTCCCCGATTAAACATTGATCCAGAGAAGGTTTAATGGTTTGCTCAAAAAAATTAGTCCCTAAAACCTCAGAAACAGAATGACCAATCACCTTTTCTAAGGGTCGATCTATCAATTTTAAGTAAGCGGGATTAGCCACTTGATAAATATAGTTCTGATCCAGTAAACAAATCGCATCTCCAGTGGTTTCAACAATGCGTTCATATCGTCTTAGGGATTCTTCATAACGTTTGCGATCGCTAATATCTTCAACAAGATAGGAAAACCGAGGACGATCATTTTCCGATAAACCAATATAAGACACCGTTGCTGATAACCATTTCTTTTTCCCATCAGGTTGATCATATTGACACTCAAATTTGACGGGTTTTCCTAAACGTTGACTTTCTCGATAATGATTCATCCAATGTTGAAGCAACGGGTAATTTATCCCCAATTGACTAACAAATTTATGCTGAATTTCCTCATTTTTTTTCCCTAAAAATTGAGCCGTTGCTAAATTGACTGAAAGATATAAAACATCCGTTTCAAATAGTTCAACAACACCCATCATCATTGGAGAAGAATTATAAAAACTATTCAGAATTTCTTGTTGGTGTTTTAAAGCCGTTTGGGTTTCTTGACTGCGCTCTAATTCTTGCCTTAATCGTTCATTGGTTTGTGCTAATTCAGCCGTTCGTTCTTGAACTTTGGCTTCTAATTCTCGATTGGCTTGTTGAATTTGCTCTAGTAACGTCGCGTGTTGAATTCCTAAAGCAACATGAACTGATAAATTTTCCAAAAATTCTATTTCTTCGGGTTCCCATGACTGAATTATACTAAAATTCTGAGCAATTAATCTACCCCATAGCTGGTTTTCAAATCGAATTTCAACAGCTAAATCTGAATCAGAATTGTGATAGATGACCCCTGCATCGAGAAGTGAGTATTGGGGGCTTTCTACAGATTCAACAATGACTCTTCGATAACCATCGGCTTCAAATTTTTCAATGATCACGCGATCGCATTCTAACAATTGCCGAACTTCTGTCACCGTTGTCTTCAAAATTAGATCTAAACTTAAAGAAGCTCGAATTCGTAAAGCGGTATCCGTTAAAAGCTGATGTCTTTGACTTTGTTCTTTGAGTCTTTTGGTATGAATTGTAACTTCTTTTTTTAAATTAAAATTAATACTATTTAAAAGATTTATTTTTTCATCCTGGACTTTTTCAAGCTGTTTTTTTAAAAGAGAGATAACCGTTTGTAATTCATTCAAATCAATCGCTTGTAAAATCGTAGTTTGAGTGACCAAACCCGCTAAATATCCTTGCTCATCCGCCACCACTAACCGCCGAATTCTATGGTGCTGCATGGATTGATGAGCATCCCAAAGAGACGCTTTGGGACTAATAAATAATAAGGGCTGACTCATGACTTGTTCTGCTTCTAACTGACTTAAATCCAGTTCCAAAGCTTGAAGATTTAAGATATCTCGTTCGGTTAAGATTCCCAAAGGACGAATTTTTTCAGGGGTGAATTTGTCTCCAATTACCACACAACTCACTTGATGCTCTGTCATGAGTTGTGCTAACTTTAAAACACTGGTTTTTCGAGAGCCACCAATCACAGTGTTCACCATGACATCTCGAATCGATTGACATTTCAAAATATCGGCTGGTTGCAAGATACCACGAATACTATGAGGCGTTACAATTCCCACAGGTTGTCCTGTTTCATTCACAATCGGTAAATGACGAATCCGATGTTGGCGTAGAATTGAAATCACCTGTAAGGGTTCTTGAATCTCCCGTTCTTGATAGGTAATTAACTGTCGGGTCATTACCTGGGAAACAGGAATATGGTGCAAATTTTGTCTCTGGGTTGCCAATTTTACACAGTCTCGTTCTGTGAGTAAACCGACTAATTGTTGATGGTCTAACACCAAAACACAACTGGGATAGGTTGATTGTTGGTCAGGTTCTGACTGTCCATTCCTCGCTTTCCGGGGATTTTGAGTCATCTGTTGAACAACATCAAAAATAGAAGTATCGGGAGAAACAACCCAAAAATCACGCTCAATATAATCGTTAGAAATGGGAAATGTAACTTCTTCTGAAACTACCATTGTCTCCTGACCCCCTTTGAAACAAAAATGGGCTTGATCGTGAATCTTCCTTTATTATGGAATAAGAATTCAGTGATCTACACCATTTCTGTTCCAATTAAAGTTAATTCTTCAACGCAATAGAGATTAATTCTTCAACATTACTCACTGGAAAAATTTCCGTTTCCAGTTGTTCTGCGAGTTCCGCTACGGTCATATCATCCAGAAACACAGGTTCTCCTTGTTTTAACATCACCGAGGGTAATAAAATCCCATCCCCTAATGGTTTTCCCTTTAATCCTTGCAGCAAATCTTGTCCGGTTAATAGACCTGTAACCGTAATCTCTTGACCCCAATATTGACTCGCTAAAGCCACCAAATTCACCGTTAGTCCTGAAATGTCATTTAAGGAGTTTAACAAGGGTTGAAAGGCTTTTTCAACGGCATTTCCGACCACCCAAGTGAACTGACGGGGAATGGAACAAGATTGAATTGGGTGTTGTCTAACGGTTTGTTCAAATTCTTTAATAAATTTGCGAATAGAACCTACCCCATTACCAATTTGAGGATAATCTTGATAATGGGATTCAGGGGGTAATTCTGCACCTGCAATTAAAAAGAGTTCATCCGCAATCCAAACACAAGTAGAACCCAATTCTTGTTGAAATTTTTGTTGTAAATTTTGAACTTGAGTAATAATTTCTTGAGCTTTTTCAGGCGTAACTGGAATTAATTCATCTTCGGGAGGACGAAACCGAGTTAACCCCACAGGAACCACCGCGACGGAAGCAACGGTTGGGATTCTACCGCGATGAAATTGAGCTAAATCTAAGAGGGTTTGTTCGAGGTGTTGACCATCATTAATCCCTGGACAAACCACCACTTGAGCATGAATTTGTAAACGATTCTTTTTAAACCATTTTAACTGATCTAGGATTTGACCCCCACGGGGATTTTTTAATAAGCGAATTCTGACTTCGGGTTCGGTGGCGTGAACGGAAACATACAACGGAGAAAGGCGTAGTTGAGCGATTCTATCCCATTCTCGTTGAGATAAATTAGTTAAGGTTAAATAGGAACCATACAAAAAGCTCAAGCGATAATCATCATCTTTTAAATATAAGGTTTCTCGTTTTCCGGGGGGTTGTTGATCAATAAAACAAAACGGACAGCGATTATTACATTGAATTAATCCATCAAATAAAGCGGATTCAAACTCTAAGCCTAAATCTTGATCATAGTCTTTTTCAATTTCAAGTTCATGGGTTTTCCCAAATCGATCTAAAACTTCTAATTCTAAAATTTCATCAGCACATAAAAATTGATAATCGATTAAATCACGAGGTTGTTGTCCGTTAATTGAAATAATGGCATCTCCAGGTTCAAAGCCAATTTCTTCAGCAATAGAATCAGGTAATACAGTTGTAATTTTAGCAGGACGAATCATGTTATAGCAGGGAACAGGATGGAATATCTCTACATTGTAAACCAGTCGCGCAAACAGGGTTAGGATGTAGGCTAATACAACACACTAAGACAGTAAAATCTTCTTCTTGCTCTTCCCTGTTTCCTGTTTTATGTTCCCTGTTCCCTGTTCCCTACTAATTCTAAATATTCTTTAACGCACCTCCCCACACAGCAGCTAAAATCATGACTCCAAAAGCAAGACGATACCAAACAAAAATCCAGGTACTTTTGCTTTGTAAATAACGAATTAACCAAGCAATGGATAAATAGGAAAAAATGGCGGCGGAAATTAAACCTACCAACAGAGGAAAGATTGGTATATTCCCTATTCCATCAACCAACACCGTTTTTAATTCTACAATTCCCGCTAAAGTAATTGCTGGAATTCCTAATAAAAAGGAAAATCGGGCGGCGGTTGCTCGTTCTAAACCGATAAATAATCCAGCCGTAATGGTAGATCCAGATCGAGATACTCCGGGAATTAAGGCTAAGGCTTCGGCTAATCCCATTAATACCCCATCTCGGACTTTTAGCTGTTCAAAATCTCGTTTTCTAGTTCCTATATTTTCGGCTAATCCTAATAAGAATGCCATCCCAATAGAAGCGAATGCAATTACTACCATACTCCGCAAAGGAGAGTTATCATAATCAGGAATTAAAAGTTTAATTAACAATCCAAAAAAGACAATTGGAATGGTTCCTAACGCAATCCCTAACGCTAAACGAAAGTCTACAGACTCATAATCCTTTTTCTGAATCGCTTGCCATGATCCCAGGACAACTTGAACTAAATCTTGCCAAAAAAACCACACCACTGCCACAATACTACCTAACTGAATAATGGCTGTAAATGCAATACCGGGATCTCCCCAACCTAACATAACTGGAATGACTTTTAAATGGGCGGTACTGCTAATGGGTAAAAATTCCGTTACTCCTTGAATCAATCCTAAAAAGAATGCCTCTATTATATTAATATCGGAACCGATTGAAGCCGAAGATGCCGTTTGAGCCAATACATCTGCTGCTCCTAAATTCAAAAATAAATCAGGTGTAAAAATCATAGAATACCAACTCAATAACATCTGATTACACATCACAAGTCCTAATTTCCCTTAATGTGGGAAATTTCAGGATGCAATCTATAGACCCATCAAATAATAGCCTGATTGGCTAATCGATGAACTTTGATCTCAAAAACACCCTAGCCCAACTTTAACAGCCAATTGTCATTTGTTCATAAGAAGTTATTTAAAAAAAGCAGGCTTTTATTTAAGGGAGGGTTAAAATCAGAATTCTAAGAGAATTCTACAGGATGCTGTCCATAATAAGGCAATGCTTCAGACCAGTGAGAATGCTTTCCCCATTTCCAGTCTAAATATCCTAATTCTAATAATTGCATTGCGGTTTCTCCTAATCCTGCTTCTACCTTTACCCGATGATAGGGAATTTGCCAAGATGCTAAGGTTTGTTCCCACTGCTGAGAGGACATTACACAATCCGCTAATTGGGGAATTAACCCGGAATTGGTTTCTGGATTTCGACCATAAATTGCCACAAAAAGTTGACCTCGTTGTGCTCGCATTTCTAATGCTATCACTAAGTTTTTATCCTGATTTTCTATGCGTTGAAGTTGTTCTTTCCAGGCGATCGCCGCTAAACTAGAAATGGCAAAAACTGGAATATTTAACTGTTGAGCTAAGGTGCGGGCTGTAACAACTCCAATCCGAGTTCCAGTAAAACTTCCTGGGCCTTTCGCCACTGCAATCCATCCTAAATCTGACCAAGTTTGGGGTTGAATAAACTCTAATAAATAGTGATGCAGATGGGTGGATAAATCCCGTCCTATCGCCCAGGATTGACAGCGCTGAACGTCTTGAAAATTACTGATGGCTAATCCCAGGTCAGGACTACTGGTGTGAATGGCTAAACCATAAACGGGTTGAGAGGAAATCGGTTGCACAGGGTCTAATTAAGAAGGATTGCGGGAAAAAAAGATGGGCATGGAAATAAACAAGCCCGCTAGGATTATACCAAACATTCCGTCCGCCCAAATCCTTAAATTTAACCAGCCAAACATTAAAAATAGAGTGGTAATCGTTGCAAACAGTTGATTTAGTTGCAGAGTATTGGTGTGAGTGACTTGATGTTTAACACCCCAAAATCCTCCCGCAATCACTAAAGCCATGATGGGTTTTAAGATAATAATTTTATCGCTAAAGATAAAGATAATCATGGCAACCATTAACAGATCAAGCCAGAATTCTTTCTTTTTAATTTGCTGGCTCCAAAATGTTCGAGTTGTCAATTGAAACAAATTCCAAAGAAACTTCTGATTCTGAAATCGGATCATTTGATTTCTAATTTTTGTCTTTCGATCTAGTTTTAACGAAGATGTCCATTCAGGAACATTTTGATTATTCACTCGCCCTAAAAGTTTGACTTTCTCAAGATTATTGATTTGGCAATAGGTTAATTCATATCCGATAATTGGAACTAACTCTTTATATTTTACAGAGCGATTTTTATCTCGATTTAAAACAATCGTTAACTGATTGATATGGTTTTGATTGACGCTCACCTGAATAATCCCATAGGGCTCTAAACGCTTTTGAAGAATTCCTGAAATTAGGTTAATTTTATTTAAGAGTTTTGGTGGGGGTAATTCAGGAACTTTTTCTTCAGAAACCGCAGGTTCAGAAACATCAGAAATATTCGGAATAGAAGCAGAAGGCTGAATAAATTCAGGCTGTTCTGGTAAGGGTTTAAATCCCGTTTCAGGATTTATTTTTAATCCCGGCATTACTGGAACATAATCCGGTTTAGGATTAATTTGGCGTAAAATTGCTGCCGCCGAATTGTAACGATTACGGGTTGCACCCTGCAACATTTTATCTAAAATATATCCTAATTCATCACTGACAGGCGCTTTTAAATAATCTCGCCAAACCCAATTTCCTTCTGCACTATCAAATAAATCAAAGGGAGGAACATTAGTTAGTAAATGAATACAAGTCACTCCTAAACTATATAAATCACTGGAAAAAACAGCTTTCCCCATTAATTGTTCTGGGGCAGTATAGGCGGCACTTCCAATCATGGTTCCGGTTTTAGGTAACATTCCCCCAGTGACTAATTTAGCAGCCCCAAAATCTACTAAAACTAAATTTCCAATCGGTTTTTTCGTATTAAAACGACGAATAATATTTTCGGGTTTAATATCTCGATGGATGACTTTATTCTCATGAACAAACTGCAAAATAGGTAGCAAATCTTTTAAAATAAACCATATTTTTTCTTCAGTAAATACTCCTTTTTCTTGTAATTCTTGAGCTAAATTTTTTCCTTCAATAAATTCTTGAACTAAATATTGATAGCCATCTTGTTCAAAATAACCTAACTCTGTGGGAATTTGGGGATGTTGCCCCAAGATTTTTAATTGTTTAGCTTCTTGTTCAAATAATTCTGTGGCTTTTCTCGCATTTCTTCCTTGAGGAAAAAATTGTTTAATCACACAATAAGGTGTTAAGGGTTGACTCTCATCAACCACTAAAAATGTCCGACCAAATCCCCCCTGTCCAATTAATTGAATCCCTCGATAAACAACAGACTCAGCTTGATCAGAAACAGAACTCAACAATAATTTAGAACCACAATTTTGACAGAACTTGCCATCAGCCAAATTCTGCGGATTAGAACAATTCGGATTAAAACAATAACTCATTTTTTATAGAATGGAACAGGGAATTACGAATTACGAATTACGAATTACGAATGGGAAGAGTTTTATTAAAAACTAACAAAGCCAACAGTTAAAACTCAACCATTAACTGATAACTGATAATGCGGATATTTGATGACTGTTTAAGTTGGAACTAACTCCCCTGGTCTTAATTTCGCCCATTTACCCTTTTCTTCTTTAAAACTCAAACATCCGACTACATCCCATTCCATTTCAATTTCATAGTCGTTAGGGGTGCGGATATTGACGTTAATGGTGGGTTCGGTGGGTTCAAAGGTGGGGTTATCCGTCAAATGGCGTTCTTGATGCTGGGTTTCTACGGCGTGGTAGGTGGTACAGCGATCAACATAATGACAATTCACACAAATACACATGATTTTATTCCTCGGTGATTGCCAAGGGTGAAACTTGTCCATCCCTTTGATGCTAATTTAGCGTAGGTAGGCCTTAACCTGCTTGACAATCTCATTGATTTTTGTTGCAATGCCTGAAGCTTTAGCCGATGTCTTCTCTCCCGTTACTTGGCCGTTTGAACTCAGTGATTTACCTCAACCAGTTTATTTAGTTGGGGGTGCAGTTCGAGACGGGTTAATAGGTCGTACAGTCACTATTTTAGATTTAGATTTTGTCCTCTTACAAGATGCGGTAAAAACGGCACGCACCCTGGCTGAACAATATGAGGCTGGGTTTGTTTTGTTGGATGCTCAACGGCATATTGCACGGGTTGTGTTTGGCAAAGTAACAGTTGACTTTGCTCAAGCACAAGGAAATAGTTTAGAGCAAGATTTACGCCGACGGGATTTTACGATCAATGCGATCGCTTTTGATCCGTTTACCCAAACCTTTATTGATCCTAACAAAGGTCAAGAGGATTTACAACGGCGTTTAATTAAAATGATTTCTCCAGAAAATTTACAAGATGATCCGTTACGATTATTAAGAGGATATCGTCAAGCTGCCCAATTAGGATTTGAAATCGAAGATCAAACCCAAGCGGCTATTCAAGAATTTGCACCGTTGTTAAGTCGGGTTGCCGTCGAACGCATTCGCACCGAGTTAGTTTATTTATTAAATACCCCAAATGCAACAAATTTGCTCCAACAAGCTTGGGAAATTGGTTTACTTTCTCCTTATTTTAAAACTGGAAATCAGCAGTTTCAGCGATTATCTCAAATAGATTTATCCGCGATAAAATTAGGAGAAATTTACCCTAGAATTTTACTTGAATTATCTCAAGAATTAAGTTATACTATAAAAATATCCCGTTTGGCGATCGCAAAATTAACTTGTTTATTAAATCAAGATTTAACTGTAGCCGAATCAGAATTATTACAGTTAAAATTTAGTAAATTAGAATTAAGAAGCACGATAGGGATTTTAAAAGGTTTATCTCAATTGTCTTTATTAAAAAGCAGAGAATTATCCTTAAAAGAACAATATTTTTTATTCCAGAATTTAGGATTATTATTTCCATCCTTAATTGTAAGTGCAATAGCCGATGGATTTTCCTTAGATAGTCTTGCTCCTTTAATGAATCGTTATGTAAACCCCAATGATCCTGTTGCTCATCCCCAACTGTTATTAACAGGAAATGAATTAATGGAAGCGTTAAATTTACGTTCGAGTCCTAAAGTTGGAGAACTTTTATTAGAGATTCAGTTAGGACAAATTGAAGGAAAAATTACAACCATTGAAGAAGCGATCGCGTATGCTCAACAATTATTATAGCAAATCTAAAGGGATTGTACAATCAGAATTTCAGGAGGATTTATCTCAAACAATGGACACACATTCCCCTGTAAGGGCGAGAAAACCTCGCCCCTACAATTTGGGTAATTTGTACAAATGTATGCTACACATCTCCCCCCTTTTTAAGGGGGGTTGGGGGGGATCATCTGTAGCGTTAATAAGGGAATTTCATATAACTTTCCTCAAATTGGTTAACTGATTTCATCTGAATCTACCCACTCACTATAGGAGGAATCATAACCGATATAATGAACATAATATTGATCTCCTTCAATTTTTTCAATAATAGCGGAATACCATTCTTCCTCCTCATCATCCCAAACTTTCACCTTTTGACCTATTCCATATCCATTATCATCCGTTGCACTATGATCTCGAACCCGAACATCATCTTCATCCACCCACTCATCATCCGATGAACCATAACCGACATAATGAATAAAATACTCGTTTCCTTTCACTTTTTGGATTGTAGATTCATACCAATCTTCATCCTCTTCATCCCAAACTTCTACCGTTTGACCGACTTGATATTGAGTCGAACCCGAAGAAACAGAACCCGATACCGGATTAGAATTAATCGGTAAAGTTCCTGTTGGTAATTCAGATTTTACAGACTCTTGAGCGTGTAAAATCAGTTTACGTGCAACGGTTTGAATTCCTGTATGTTGATAATAATTCGTGCTTTGATCAATAAAAGCAGCAACAAAATCTAAATTATCATCCGCAATTTGGATACAATTTCCCAACGCATTAAAAATAGATTGGGGCGTGATTCCAGTTTGAGCGACTAAATTATTAATCCAACTCTGAACCGCATCAAACCCTTGGTTCAGAAAACCCAATTTATCCGAGGCTGTAACCCCCGGAATAAAATTACTCAAGGTTGAAAATACGGGATTTTGTGTTAAAATACTGGTATCAGATTGAGCAATTGTTTGATGGATTTTACTTAAAAAGTTAGGGCCTAATGGCAACATTCCATCTAAACAAACTAAAGCCACCATCCGCATTAATGCGGCATCTTGATAATTATTATTTAGGGCTTTAACAAATTCTTGAGGGTTAGGTTGAGGAATGCCATTTAACTTACAAAAAGCAATAATCTCAACGGCAATTTTTAAAACCAAATCAAAGCTTTGGGTAACTTCAGGTTTAGGCGTAATACTGCTTAAAATCGACAGAAAGCTGATTTTTTCTCCAACTTTATTGGCTAAAGCCGCCGTTGCCATTGCTACATCAGCCGTATCAATCGTTTGATATAATTGAACGGCTGATTGATAACCAGATTTTGGATCATGATATAAAACAACAGCCCGATCTCGAATTTTTTGGATGATTTGAGTATCGGTTTCCCCTGTAATAGTACGAATACTATTCTCAAATCCGACTAAATTTGTCCACTGTCCCGGCATTAAATAATCAATAGCCTTTAAGACTTTCACCGTAATATTATCGGCGGGAAGTTCATCCACTAACTGCACAATAGATTTATCCATAAATCAGAGCCTCAACCCTCTAAATTGTTACCTCAAATTCTACTCTATTAACCTTAACAATCAGGATTTCTTTATCAAAATTTTAAATTGAGGCTCAACTATTATTCTTAAAATAACAAATAGTGACACCAATCCTGTAATATAATGATGTGTCACCCCTTGCCTTGGTTTCAACTTCATGCTTTGCGACTACTTAGTACAAATTCTCACCGCCCGTGTTTACGATGTTGCCCAAGAAACACCCCTAGAATACGCTCCTAACCTCTCCGCCCGTCTGAATAATAAATTACTTTTGAAGCGAGAAGATATGCAGTCTGTCTTTTCCTTCAAATTGCGGGGAGCATATAACAAAATGGCTCATCTTTCTCCTGATTTATTAAAGCAGGGAGTGATTGCCGCATCAGCCGGAAATCATGCCCAAGGTGTTGCTCTCGGTGCGTCTCAATTGGGAACAAAAGCGATTATTGTCATGCCTGTAACCACCCCTCAAGTTAAAGTCAATGCCGTTAAAGCAAGGGGGGGTGAAGTGGTTTTATATGGCGATACTTTTGATGAAGCTTGTGCTTATGCTCGTCAATTAGAAGCCGAAAAAGGATTAACTTTTATTCATCCTTTTGATGACCCCCATGTGATTGCCGGACAAGGTACAATTGGCATGGAGATTTTAAGACAATATCAACAACCGATTCATGCTATTTTTGTTGCCATTGGTGGGGGGGGATTAATCTCAGGAATTGCGGCTTATATTAAACGATTACGTCCTGAAATTAAAATCATCGGAGTTGAACCCGTTGATGCCGATGCTATGTCACAATCTCTCAAAGCCGGACATCGAATTAAGTTATCGCAAGTAGGGTTATTTGCGGATGGTGTAGCGGTGCGAGAAGTGGGGGAAGAAACCTTCCGGTTATGCCAAGAATATGTGGATGAAATTATATTAGTAGATACGGATGATACTTGTGCGGCAATTAAAGATGTTTTTGAGGATACCCGTTCTATTTTAGAACCTGCTGGAGCCTTAGCAATTGCAGGAGCAAAGGCTTATGTTGAACGAGAACAAATTCAAGGACAAACCTTAGTCGCCGTTGCCTGTGGGGCGAATATGAATTTTGATCGCTTACGATTTGTAGCAGAACGCGCCGAATTTGGAGAACGTCGAGAGGCTATTTTTGCGGTGACAATTCCTGAAGAACCTGGAAGTTTACGCAAGTTTTGTGAATGTATTGGAAAGCGCAATTTAACTGAATTTAACTATCGCATTGCCGATGAACAAGAAGCCCATATTTTTGTGGGAATGCAGATTAAAAATCGGGCTGATGCAGCAGAAATGATCAAAAATTTTGAACAAAATGGCTTTAAAACCATAGATTTAACCGATGATGAATTAACGAAATTACACCTGCGGCACATGGTCGGCGGACGGTCTGGTTTAGCCCATCATGAATTACTGTATCGGTTTGAATTTCCTGAACGTCCAGGGGCGTTAATGCAGTTCGTTTGTTCCATGAGTCCTAACTGGAATATTAGTTTATTTCACTATCGCAATAATGGGGCAGATTATGGTAGAATTGTGGTAGGAATGCAGGTTCCCCCTGAAGAAATGGCAGAATGGCAAGCGTTTTTAGATACATTAGGTTATCGCTATTGGGATGAGAATAAAAATCCAGCCTATAAACTGTTTTTATCCCAAAAATAAAACAACTTTTTAACTCACCCCCCACCCCGTCTGCCTAATCATCGGGTTGTTGTACAACTAATACAGAACATTGAACGTGATGCACCGTATAATTACTGACACTTCCTAAAAATAATTCGGCTAATTCTGAACGGTTACGTCTGCCAATGACGATTAAATCAGCCTCCCATTTTTTAGTAATTTCTCGTATCCAATATCCGGCTTCTCCGATTTGATATTCGGTTTCAATGGAAATACCTTGCTGTTCGGCATAATTGACAAAAGTTGATAACCATCCTGCCACTTCATTAATTTCTTGTTCAATTAATTCATGTTGAATTTGTGCCACCTGGTTTAACCGTTGACCATATAAATCTCCAGGGGAACCTAAAATCATCGGTGATACAGTAATAGAATGAAAGAGTTTTAACTGACTTTGATAGAGTTTAGCCAGTTGTAAGCCTTGGTGAAAGACAAACTCTGCTTGGGGAGTGCGATCAATTGCCACTAAAATTTTGTGATATGCCATGCCTGTGCCCTCCTTCCTCTGTTTTAATTCCCTCATGGGCTAAAAGCTCAAATCTTTGCTCCCAAAGGGATTGATTTCCTCTAATCTTATTTTAAACTAAATTTGACCCTTTTTGACCCAAGAATGCTATATTTGAAGGTTGGGCGATCGCTGATAATGCTCAACATCGTCTAACTAATCTTTTTCGTTACTATCGAGCTATATGAGTCAAAACTACCGCATTACTCTTCTTCCAGGCGATGGCATCGGCCCTGAAATTATAGCGGTGGCTGTCGATGCGTTAAAAGTCGTCGGAAAACAACTCAGCATTACTTTCGATTTTCATCAAGCGTTGATGGGGGGGGCGGCGATAGATGCTACCGGGGAACCCTTACCAGCAGAAACCTTAGAACAGTGTCTCAAGAGTGATGCGGTACTGTTGGCAGCCATTGGCGGATACAAGTGGGACAATTTACCCCGTCATCAACGGCCCGAAACTGGGTTATTGGGGTTACGGGCGGGATTAAAATTATTTGCGAATTTGCGTCCTGCGACAATTTTACCCCATTTAATTGATGCCTCTTCTTTGAAAAGAGAAGTGGTAGAAGGGGTGGATATTATGGTTGTCCGCGAACTGACAGGGGGAATTTATTTTGGACAACCCAAGGGAATTTTTCAGACGGAAACCGGGGAGAAACGAGGCGTTAATACAATGGCCTATACGGAATCAGAGATTGATCGCATTGGCCGTGTGGGGTTTGAAACCGCCCAGAAGCGTCGAGGGAGACTTTGTTCTGTAGATAAGGCGAATGTGTTAGATGTTTCTCAGTTATGGCGCGATCGCATTACCCTTTTAACCTCAGAATACCCCGATGTCGAATTATCTCATTTATATGTGGACAACGCTGCCATGCAGTTAGTTCGCGCCCCTAAACAGTTTGATACAATCGTCACGGGGAACTTATTTGGCGATATTCTCTCCGATGCGGCGGCGATGTTAACGGGCAGTATCGGAATGTTACCCTCAGCGAGTTTAGGGGAATCTGGCCCTGGGGTCTTTGAACCCGTCCATGGTTCAGCGCCGGATATTGCGGGCCAGGATAAAGCCAACCCCCTTGCCCAAGTCCTGAGTGCTGCGATGATGTTACGGTATGGTTTAGATCAACCCGTTGCGGCGGATCTGTTGGAAAATGCTGTTTTAAAAGTATTAGATCAGGGATATCGCACGGGGGATATTATGTCTGAGGGCATGAAATTAGTCGGGTGTCAGGAAATGGGAGAAATGTTGTTAAAGGCATTAGAAGAAAATTAATTTTAACCCTGTAGAGACGTTGCATGCAACGTCTCTACGGGGGTTTTAGGGATAATCTGATTAAACTTGAGAAGGTTTTAAACTGACTGGTGAGGAATTCAAACTCGGAGAATGGGAATTGTTGTTTGATTCCTTAATGGGATTACGGGACTCAATTAATTGAATAGCGCGATTTACACTTTCGGGTAAAATCACCACTAACGAACCCCCCCCAGCCCGGTCTAAAGCAGTATTAATCGCTTCGGTTTCATTCAAAATCATTTCATAACGAATCCGAGGCTCTGGAACTCGTCCTAAGACCTGCTGAATACCCTTACTAATTAATTCCGCCGCCGAACCCCGCTCTCGGCCACGAGTATCATCATCCTCCTTGACAATAATCTCATCAAAAATATCCGCCGAGAGTTGACCCAACATCACAAAATCTTCATCTCGGCGATCGCCAGGGCCACCAATAACCCCAATCCGAGGCCCTGGCCAATTTTTGACAAAAGCCCCTAATGCGGCATAACTGGCAGCATTATGGGCATAATCAATCAAGGCGTGATAGCTACCCATATTAAATAAATTCATCCGTCCTGGGGTTTGGGATGTGGAAGCCACAAAGGTTGACAAACCCGCCCGAATATGCTCTATTTTTACCCCTTGAGCAAAAGCCGCTAAACAAGCCGCTAAGGCATTGGCAATCATAAACGGAGCCCGACCCTTCATCGTGATCGGAACATTCACCGCCTGCTCAATTCTAAGTGTCCAATCCCCTTTTAAAATCGACAAATAGCCATTTTCATAAACCGCAGCTAATCCCCCGGATTCCGTGTGTTTGAGGACAATTTCATTCTCAGGATTCATCGTGAAATAAGCAACTTGGGCTTTAACCCGTTCAGCCATTTGTACCACTAAGGGATCATCCGCGTTCAGCACCGCATAACCTTTCGGCATGACCACCTCAGCCACCACGCTTTTAACTTTTGCCATTTGTTCAATGGTATCAATATCCCCCAATCCCAAATGATCCGCCGACACATTCAACACCACCCCGACATCGCAGGTATCAAATCCTAAACCCGCCCGCAGAATTCCCCCCCGTGCACATTCGAGCACAGCCACTTCTACCGTTGGATCACGCAGAATCAATTGAGCGCTTTGGGGGCCAGTATTGTCTCCGGGTTCAGCTAAATGATCGCCGATATAAATACCATCAGTGGTGGTATAACCAACGGCTAACCCCGTTTGTTTAATGATATGGGCGAGTAAACGGGTGGTAGTGGTTTTTCCATTGGTTCCCGTTACGGCTAAAATCGGGACACGGCTGGGTTGACCGGGGGGAAATAACATATCCATCACTGCCCCCGCCACATTCCGAGGTAAACCCTCACTGGGGGCGACGTGCATCCGAAATCCCGGTGCGGCGTTAACTTCCACAATCACCCCGTCCACTTCCCGCAACGGTTTGGAAATATCCGGTGTCACCACATCAATTCCGGCAATATCCAGACCGATAATTTTAGCAATCCGAGCAAATAACCAAGCATTTTCCGGGTGAACTTCATCGGTACGGTCAATGGCACTCCCCCCCGTACTCAAGTTAGCCGTAGCCCGTAGAAAACAAATTTCCCCAGCCGGTAATACACTGTCTAGGGTATAGCCTTTCTCCGCCACCATAGACAGCACGGTTTTATCCACAACAATCCGGGTGAGGACGTTATCATGGCCATCACCGCGACGGGGATCTCGGTTGGTTTTTTCGATTAACTGTTCAATGGTTAATTGGCCATCCCCCACAACATGGGCTGGAACCCGTTCAGCTACAGCCACCATTTTGCCATTCACGACTAACACGCGATGATCTCGACCCGTATAGAAGCGTTCCAAAATCACACTATGGGTTTTAGAAGCGTTACTGGCTTCATCGTAAGCAGCAGCAGCCGTTTCCCATTTGGTAATATCCAGGGTAATGCCTCGGCCATGGTTGCCATCCAGGGGTTTAATGGCAATGGGATAACCCCCAACTTCATCAATGGCATCTTGCAGTTCATCAAAATAGCGAATGACTGTTCCCCTAGGAACTGGAACTCCTGCATCGCGGAGAATTTGTTTCGTGCCTTCTTTATCACAGGCCAACTCCACCGCTAATACTCCGGTTTGATTACTCAGTGTGGCTTGAATTCGTTTTTGATAACAGCCATAACCAAACTGAATCATAAATCGAGCATTCAGTTGTTGCCAGGGAATATCACGGGCTTCTGCTTCTTTGACAATGGCTTCTGTACTAGGGCCGAGGGAGGCTTGGGCTTTTAATTCCTTGAGATCTTCAATATCCTGGGTGAGTTCTTCGGCTGGATAGGTTCCCGTATCCACAATACTTTGGCATAGGCGGACAGCGGCTCTTCCTGCATAACGTCCGGCGTGTTCGTTATCATACTCAAAGGCGACTTGAAAAATCCCTGGACTTGAGGTTTCACGGGTGCGACCAAATCCGGCAGTCATGCCCGCTAACTGTTGGAGTTCTAGGGCGACGTGTTCAATAATATGCCCCATTAACGTCCCCCGTTCTACGCGGCTGAGAAACCCCCCTCGGACTCCCGGTGAACAGTGATGTTCAACCAAACTCGGGAGAACAGACGTTAAGCCTTCATAGAAACCTGGAATATCGCAACTATAGCGTTCAGTTAATTCTTCTAAATCTAGGCGCATGACAATCAGGTGATGACGTCGGATGCTCCAGTAGTTTGGGCCTCTTAAGGTTTGTATTTTAAGAATTTTCATATCCGTGTGAGTCCGTGATGCAGGAATGTTCCAGGGCAATAGTCCGCTTTATTCAATTTCAAGCTAAGGTGATTTGGAAACTGTTTGCAGTGAACAGTTTTTTTAAAACCATTGAATGCTGGGAGGTTGGGCCAGTGGGGATTTACAATTTTTGAAAGCTGAACCCTCAAAATCAAATAAAGCAGGGAGCCTGATGAGCCGTAGAGATGCCCTAATTAAAGGGTTTAACAACACCTTCAACCCGGCTCCTAGGAATTGTTCAAGGGCGGAAATTTTCTGTCCTGACTTCCCCTAGGCTATTCCCTCACCTTCAATCCTCAATGGCTTCAGTTAGGATTCCCTGATCGTAATCACCGGGAAAAACCTGGGCAACCTCCCACAGCCAGATTCCGATGTCCACGGTTTACACACTAGGGGCAGAACTCGGACGCCGGGAATGGAAGTTATACTGATCGCCATAGGACAAAATATGTACCCGGAGATTGAATACACTCAGGGGATCAGTCGCTCCCGCATTCACCAGATTGGTGTAGGACATTTCGTGGGTATCCACAATCGTAACAGTTCCTTTCCCCACCACCCGCAATAAACCTTCCGCTTCAAATAAGGCACAGGTATCTTCATCAATGCCAATGCCAATTTTATCGGGATGGGCTGCGATCGCACTGATCAGTCGTGCCATACGATTGCGGTTGTGGAAGTGTTGATCAACTAGCAATTCCGGTAGAATATCTAAGCCCGTTGCCATGTCCACCAGAGAACGGTTAGGAGATTCGCCACTTCCTCCCCCAGCAATCATGTGATGACCCATAACGGCAGCCCCCGCACTGGTTCCCGCTAAAGCCATCCGGCCTTGTCGGGCAGCAATGCGAATTTTCTCCATTAGCAGGGTATCGGCTAATAAACTATAAAGCCGGAGTTGATCACCCCCTGTCATGAATACCCCGGTACAGCCTTCTAAGTAGGCGTGCCATTTGGGCTCTTCACAATGATGACGTTCCCGAATATCAAAAATTTCAATGGATTTGGCCCCCATTTCCTCAAAGATTTTTTGATATCTTTCTCCTTGAATGGCGGGTTCGCGGGAGGCAGAAGGAATGATGGCTAGGTTGGCATTGGAAGCACCAGCCCGATGAAAAAAAGTTTGCAGAATCTCACGTCCATGAACTTTGTCTTCTGCTCCACCAATAATGAGAATAGAGGTTTTAGTTTGTTGGGGAATCATGTGTTCAAGGGCTTGAGATGTCAACTGCTGCATAGTGTATCTCCTAGTCATGAGAATAAGTTCAAGATTAGGGGCGTTTGTCACCACCTACGGCTTGTTACCAACAGTTGTTCGATTTGGCTACAATGAGTACAGATCTTTTTGAATTAATCTGTAACTTGGGTAAGCGACCTAAACTCCCCCTAATTGGATCGGGAAATTTCGAGAAACCTGATTCAGGTAGCTTTGCCCAATCAAAAAAAGCTAATCCATTTTAGTATATTTTGATACGAATTAAGAAATATTTAAGTTTATGGACTATCATATAGCATGACATCTTCTGTGCAAGTTTTTGCTTAAACTTTTTTTTGGGTCAGGTGATCCACTCGTCAATCTTAAATACTGTGCGTTTTGACATTATTACTCTATTTCCCGATTTTTTTGCCTCTCCCCTGAATTCAGGTCTTTTAGGTAAAGCTTTAGCAAAGCAAATTGCTGATGTCCATTTAGTTAATCCCCGTGATTTTGCATCGGATAAGCATCGCCGGGTGGATGATGAGTCCTATGGGGGGGGTGTGGGGATGGTCTTGAAACCTGAACCGATTTATGCAGCCGTTGAATCCTTACCCCAACTTCCTCGTCGAGAAGTGATTTTCTTAACGCCCCAAGGGGAAAAAATGCACCAAGGGTTATTCCGCAATTTAGCTTTAAATTTTGATCAGATTGTTTTAATTTGTGGGCATTATGAAGGTATCGATGAACGCATTTTGTCCTTAGTCACCCGTGAAGTTTCTTTAGGGGATTTTGTCCTGACTGGAGGTGAAATTCCTGCAATGGCACTGATTAATGGAGTTGTACGATTATTACCGGGAACGGTTGGAAAACAGGAGTCTCTCAAAGCAGAAAGCTTTGAAGATGGGTTACTGGATTACCCTCACTATACTCGACCTGCGGAGTTTCGAGGAATGCGAGTTCCTGATGTTTTATTATCAGGAAATCATCAGAAAATTGAGCAATGGCGAAAACAACAGCAACTTCAGCGCACCCGTGAGCGTCGTCCTGATTTGTGGCAAGATTGGATACAGGCGTCAGAAGGCAAGATTGAGGATGAGGGGACAAGGGAATAGATAGGATTTTGGTTGTCGGTCAACAACCAAGGGTCAACCGTCAACAATCAACAGTCAACAACAGTATGAATTCTGATACACCCGAAGAAGTCATTCGAGCTATTGATTGGGCCTTAAGTCAAGGGAATTTTAATCAAGCAAAAACCCTCTGTGCCCAAGCGAGTCAAGATTATCCTAATCATGAAAAAATTCAACGCTATGCTCGAATTTTAGCTTCTCGAAATTTGCCCTTTCATCAACTTGCTCCCAATCCAGATACACCCTTAAATCTTAATTGGGTGATTCAACATCGCCAACATTATCGGGGGAGATGGGTGGCGTTAGAAAAAGGGAATTTAATTGCAGATGCGAGTTCTATTGATGAATTATTTGCTCAAGTCGGAAAGGAAAAAATGAAAGATTTATTTTATACAATTATTTATTAATTTCCGACTGAGTTTCGGCAATATTTAACTTAAAATCTCGATTTATTGATATACTTTAAAATATAAAAATACCCTAGATAAAAGAGTGATATTGTTAAGGAGGTTTCACAGCGATAAAGTCTGGGATCAATTGCCTAGTGATTCAATCGGGGCAACCTTATACACAAATTAATTGAGTAATGCTATAATTAATAGTAGAAACTCTCGGATTAATCTCAATCCTTTTATCAGTCTTTTGGGCTAACCGTGACGGAGTGTAAGAATTGGCTGTTTTAGTGAGGGAAATGAAGGATTTATCACAAATTTGATAAATTTTCTGATTAGAGCCAATTTCTAGGGATTATTGGACGTTGACTAAGGTAAAAGTTGACGGATAAATTATTCTATCTTTCAGTTTATTCGTGGAAGAAGTTAACTCTGTCTTCTGGTAGAAGGTAAACCTTAATCAGAGAGATACAGTAGTGTTTAGCCAATCAAGAAAAGATAAGGAGAAAATCATGGCGACAGAAAAACGTGGATTTGCTTCCATGGACGAAGAAAAACAACGGGAGATAGCCAGCAAAGGCGGTAAAGCAGCCCATGAGTCAGGCCGCGCTCATGAATTTACTCCTGAAGAGGCCAGAGAAGCGGGCCGCAAAGGTGGTAAAGCAGTCAGCCAAGATCGCGAACACATGGCTGCTATTGGTCGTAAAGGAGGTAAAAATAGCCATAAAAAAGATAATGATAATGAACAAAATAATCAAGATAATGAAGAAAACTCATAATCTGGTTCCATAAAGTTTAATCTCAATTGAGATCAAACTTGGGTGTTTAAAAAAAGCTTCTGTTTGAAATAGTGATCAAAAACTGGGTTTTTCTTAAGATTAAGCCTAGTTTTTGCCCACTCTACCTGTGTAACAAGTTTTTAGACTCCAACGGAGAAGTCGTGACTCTGTTGGAGTTTAAGCTTTGGCAATAAAAGACTTGACATTCTTAGAGGGCTTGATTATAGTAGAATCACCTGGCATTGAGCCGGAAATTGACTTCTGCCTCATTGATCGGAATCAAAAATATAGCATTTAGCAAAGCAGTCAGGACATTAATGATCGCTGTGATCCTTAATTCTTAAGCGTTTTACTCCTATCCCTTGTCTTCTGTCTGTTGCCTATTGCTATATTTCTGATTCCGATCCTTGAGACTTTAGCCAAAACCACTCTCAACTTAGGGTTTTAATTCAATACGTTAGCTCTGGTGCTGACAGGATCAGTTTTCGAGTTCTATTTTGGACTTGGAAATAATATACTTTAATTTACACCAAGGGTCTGAAGGGTTAGAATTACAAACTTTATGAATGCTAGGCATCTAATTAGTTCAAATATTAGGAGTCTGTTATGAAACCTGTTACAGCACTTTATTGGGATTTTCAAAACGTTAAAATTCCTGATAAAAAAGTTCAACTATTGTATCAATACTTAGATCAAAAATTTGATTTATTGATTAGCAATGCTTACGCTTATTGGAGAAGAGAAAAAGAATTAGTAGAACAAACTGTTTTTCAGGTAGGAATTGAAACAATTACTGTTCCTTCGAGAGAAAAGAATGCCGTTGACAATTTAATTATTAAGCATTGCAAAAAACATATTAACAATGATCGAAGAATTAGAAACGTGATTCTCATAACAGGAGATAAAGACTATTTAACCTTAGTTGAGGATTTAAAAAAATTAGGAATAAAAGTTATCTTAATTTATGGTAGCAATATTTCTCAAGGCTTAAAAAAAGCTGTTAATGAGGTTTATCAGATTAATCAAATTGTTTCTATTAATCCAAATCAGGAAGAATCTAAAAAACTAGAGCATCCGGCTTTGGTTACTTACGAAGAAGCTAAAAAATACTTAATTGAGTTGATCAAAACAGTTCAAGCAAAAGGGAAAAAAGCGACTCTTGCTTTAATGGGTAATTTAATTAAAGATCATCCTCGAATTTCGGGCTGTAAAAAAGTTTCATATTGCAGACCGGATGGAAAGATTGTTTCTAAATTTAGTAAATTTGTAGAAGCGGTAATTCAGGAGGGAATTATTAAAAAAAATCGCAATGGAGAGTTGATTTTAGTTACAATTTAGAAAAATAGCGATCGCCTCCCGTGGGGGGAAGCCCATCGCTTTCATCCGATATAGAAATCCGCGCCAAGGTTGTAATATTTTATTGTAGGGGTGATGTTAATCCCAACCGTTTTTGTGGTTAAGTTTGGAAGGACATAACCCCTACAGTATTGAATCATAAATCTTATACGGATTCCTATATAATGATGACAAAACTACCCGAAATCAAAAACGAACAATTGCGACTACAAGCACTCACCCATCGTTCCTATATTAATGAACATCCTAATGCAGGAGAAGACAATGAACGATTAGAATTTTTAGGGGATGCGGTCTTAGGATTTTTAGTGGGAGAATTGCTATTTAAAAAACGTTATCCCGAAGACATGGCAAAAATGAGTGAAGCGAATATGACGCGCTTACGGTCAGCATTAGTCGATGAAAAACAACTCGCTAAATTTGCAGTTCAATTTAATTTAGGGGAATTATTACGGTTAGGAAAAGGAGCCATTCGAGATGGGGGACGAACTAACCCCGCTTTACTGAGTGATGCCTTTGAAGCTTATATTGGTGCTTATTATTTAGATACAAATATTGATGCTGTTCGAGATTTTATTTATCCTTTATTTTCGGCTGTTGTCAATGAAATTATTTTTCCCCAAGCAGAAACAACACCCCAAACCTTAATTGATTGTAAAAACCGCTTTCAACAATGGGCCTTAGCGGAATACGGTGAAAACCCGAAATATTATGTCGTCGGAGAATCTGGGCCAGATCACGCCAAGGAATTTCGGACAGAAGTTCGGGTTAGGGACAAAGTATATGGTTATGGGAAAGGACGCCGAAAACAGGATGCGGAGAAAAGAGCCGCAGAAGTCGCGTTACAAAAATTGGGTTTGCTTTGATGATCAGTTATCAGTTATCAGTTATCAGTTATCAGTTATCAGTGGGTTTACGGCTTAAAATCGTTGAGCGAGGGTAGCTCTAGCGTTCTTCCACTTCTCTTGCTTCTCCTGCTCCCTATCTGACATTCTTATTTTCATAGGCTTTTCTCTATGTCAAGTTTATTGAGTATTGTTTCTTATCAATGTCTGGAATCTAGTGGTTTTTCGTTAACTAAAACAACAGAATCATTGTTTTAGTAGCCGATTTTGCCTCAAATTGCCATTTTTGATAACTTTTAATTATTGAAAATATAAATTTTGGTCAAATAAAGTGATGAATGATAAGCTAAACTTGATCACTATATTTAAGAAAAAATAAAAATTTGACACTAAAAAGTAGTGACATATTGGAAAAAAGCTGTTATCTTTATAGATAAGAACAGTCTTAACACGACTTCTTTATTAATTCGGCTCTAGCCAAAGTCACCTTAACCCTAGGGTGATGTTTAATCTAGCTTATTGCCTTTCAGGACAAGCTAGATCCCTTGTGTTCAATGATTTAACTACTACAAAACCTATTTTGTAAGTAGCAACCTATTGTTTTAAAGGCAGGTTGTTAGGAGATTTTATGTCTCAATTTTCAAACCATTATTCTCGCAGAAAATTTTTAATTACAGCCGGAGTTTCTGCCGCTAGTACCATCTTTTTAAAAGGATGTTTAGGCAACCCACCCGAACCCACAGCGAATGCAGGAAATTCACCTAGTACAGTTGTTCCTGTGGCAAATATTAGCCCAGAACAAGCTCCAGAAGTCACAAAAATTAAACTCGGTTTTATTCCCATTGTGGAATCTGCTCCATTAATTATTGCTAAAGAAAAAGGCTTTTTTGCTAAGTATGGTATGAGTGATGTTGAAGTTTCCAAACAAGCAAACTGGGCTTCAGCACGGGATAACGTTACTATTGGGTCAAATGGAGGTGGAATTGATGGGGGACAGTGGCAAATGCCTATGCCCCATTTAATGACAGAAGGCATTATTACCGGGGGCAAAAAAGTTCCTATGTATGTCTTAGCTCAATTAAATACAAATGGCAATGGTGTCGCAATTGCAAATACCCATTTAGGGAAAGGGATCGGCTTAGATATTAAAAATGCTGCTGAATATATTCGCAGTTTTTCCAGTACCAATGGCCGTAAATTTAAAGCGGCTCATACCTTCCCCAATGTTAACCAAGATTTTTGGATTCGTTATTGGTTTGCAGCAGGCGGAATAGACCCCGATATTGATATTGATTTGATTGCAGTTCCTCCCGCAGAAACGGTTCAGGGAATGCGGAATGGAACGATGGATGCCTTTAGTACAGGCGACCCTTGGCCCTATCGAATTGTTGCTGATAATATCGGTTATATGGCTTGTATTAGTAATGAAATATGGCCCTATCATCCTGAAGAATATTTAGCCATTCGTGCTGACTGGGTTGATCAAAATCCAAAGGCAACAAAAGCCCTATTAAAAGGCTTAATGGAAGCCCAACAATGGTGTGATAAACCTGAAAACCGAGCCGAATTAATCACAATTGTTTCCGGGCGGAATTATTTTAATATTCCCAAAGATGTGATCACTCCTCCCTATCAAGGAAACTATCAGATGGGAGACGGAAAACCGGCTATTCAAGACTTTAATAAAGGGCCGTTATATTGGAAAGATCCCATTGGTAATGTTTCCTATCCCTATAAAAGCCATGATTTATGGTTTTTAACTGAAAGCATTCGTTGGGGTTTCCATCAAGGTCAAATTCAAGATATTGCTCAAGCTAAAGCTCTTGTTGATAAGGTAAACCGCGAAGATATTTGGCGGGAAGCGGCTCAAGAAGCTGGATTTACGGCTGATATTCCGACTTCAACTTCAAGAGGAGTTGAAAAATTCTTTGATGGAATTACTTTTGATCCCGCAAATCCTGAAGCTTATCTTCAAAGTTTAACCATCAAAAAAGTATAGTGATCACTTTAGAATTAAGAATAAAGCTATAGGAATTATAGATAATTCTTAATTCTTAAAAAGTAAATCCTCCCCATTCTTATTGTAAACCGAAAAAACTTTCAAGGAGTTGTAACAAAATGACAAGCGTAGCCAAAAGAAGATCAAATGGAAATAGCTTTGCTGATAACCTCGGTGAATTTTGGAAAAAGAACTCACAAAATATTATTCTTCCCTTAATAGGAACCCTGGGTTTTTTAATAGTTTGGCAACTTTTATCTCTATCAGGAATTACCCGTTTACCAGGGCCATTAAGTGTAATTACCAATGAACAAACCCGCATTTTATTAATGTATCCCTTCTATGACCGAGGGGGTTTAGATAAAGGCTTATTTTGGCAAACCTTAGCCAGTTTAGGACGGGTAGCTCAAGGCTATTCAATTGCTGCCATTGTTGGAATTAGCGTGGGAATTTTAGTCGGAACAAACCCAATTTTAGATAAAGCCTTAGATCCCTTATTTCAATTCTTACGAATGGTTGCACCTTTAGCCTGGGTTCCTATTGCCTTAGTTGCCTTTCAACAAAACCAACCCGCCGCGATTTTCGTGATTTTTATTACTTCCGTTTGGCCGATTTTAATCAATACCAAAGAAGGCGTTAAACAAATTCCTGATGATTACAATAACGTTGCTCGTGTGTTGCAGTTATCTCGCAAAGAATATTACTTAAATATTCTGTTTCCTTCTGCCTTACCTTACATTTTTACGGGATTAAGAATTGCCGTTGGTTTAGCTTGGTTAGCGATTATTGCAGCCGAAATCGTGATGTCCGGTATCGTCGGAATTGGTTTCTTTATCTGGGATGCTTACCAACAAAACTATATCAGTGACATTCTTTTAGCCGTCGTTTATATCGGTGCAGTCGGTTTAATTTTAGACCGAGGTATTGGTTACATTCAACAATTAATTGTTCCCGGTGAAAGAAAGTAAACCCGTAGGGTGCGTAAGCGCAGCGCACGCACCGCAACATCCCCAAATCATTACTAAGGAGTTAAAATCATGGCAAAACCATTAATTGAAGTTGAACAAATTGATAAAGTCTTTCCTTTAGCCGGAGGCGGTCAATATATAGCCCTCAAAGGCATTGATTTACAAATCAAAAAAGGTGAATTTGTTTCCTTAATTGGACACTCAGGCTGCGGAAAATCCACCTTATTAAATATGGTAGCCGGGTTAGATTTACCCTCAGAAGGAATTGTCACCATTGAAGGTCAAAAAATTACCAAACCAGGGCCCGACCGGATGGTAGTGTTTCAAAACTATTCCTTATTACCCTGGCGAACAGTTCGAGAAAATATTGCTTTAGCGGTTGATTCTGTCATGAAAGGATTACCGTTAGGAGAACGAAAAACGATCATTGAAAGTCATATTGATTTAGTCGGTTTACGCCATGCCGTCGATAAATATCCCGCCCAATTATCTGGGGGAATGAAACAACGAGTTGCTATCGCTCGTGCCCTAGCCTTACGCCCGAAATTACTTTTATTAGATGAACCCTTTGGAGCCTTAGATGCCTTAACACGGGGAAATCTTCAAGAACAATTAATGAAGATTTGCCAAGATAATCAAATTAGTGCCTTAATGGTGACACACGATGTCGATGAGGCGGTTTTATTATCCGACCGAATTGTGATGTTAACCAACGGCCCCGAATCACAAATTGGGCAAATTTTAGAAGTAGATATTCCTCGCCCCCGTCAACGGATGCAAGTTGTAGAACACCCCAGTTACTATCGCTTGCGGAGTGAAATGATTTATTTCCTCAACCAACAAAAACTCATCAAAAAAATGCGGGCGAAAAAGAATAAAATTTTATCCCGTCATGGCTTAGAAAAAATTAATTTAGAATTGGGTTTTGTTCCCCTCACCGCCTGTGCCCCCCTGGCCGTTGCTAAAGAACTGGGATTTTTTGAAAAACACGGCCTCGATGAAGTCCATCTGGTGCGGGAAAGCAGTTGGCGGGGCATTAGCGATGGCATTGCAGGAGGCTATTTAGACGCGGCTCAGATGCCCTCTGGGATGCCTTTGTGGATGACCTTGGGGGGGGATGACACCAAACCCGTAACGGTGATTACATCCCTCACCATGACCCGCAACGGCAACGCCATTACCCTCGCCCGTCGCTTCTATGACCAAGGAATTTACAGCCTAGCTGACTTCAAACGGATGTTGCTGTCTTACCCAGAACAACAGCATCGTATGGGCGTTGTCCATCCCAGTTCCATGCACAACCTGTTACTCCGCTATTGGTTAGCATCGGGGGGTATTGACCCTGACCATGATGTCGAACTGTTGACCATTCCGCCCGCCCAAATGGTGGTGGACTTGCAAGCTGGCACTATTGATGGGTTCTGTGTTGGGGAACCTTGGAACCTGCGGGCGATGATGGAGGACGTCGGGTTTACCGTGGCGACGGACTTAGAAATTTGGCCAGGACACCCTGGAAAAGTCTTAGGGGTGCGGGAAGACTGGGCCGCAGCTTACCCCAATACCCATATTGCCTTGGTGAAATCACTATTAGAGGCGTCCGCCTATTGTGCTGACCCCGAAAATGCCGATGAAATTCGCCAAATTTTAGCCCAACGGACGTATCTGGGAACTCGCGCCGAATATATTCAATTAGCTGACCCCAATGATACCGCGTGCAATTTGGATCAACCGATGCGTCAATATGCCCATCATCAATTTTTCGGCGAAGGCGTCAACCGTCCCAGCCGCACCGAACAATTGTGGCATATTGTTCAAATGGCCCGTTGGGGACATACTCCTTTCCCCCGCAACTGGGTGGAAATTTTAGAACGCTTATGTGCAGTGGGCGCTTTTAGTACCGCCGCCCGTGAATTAGGACTTTCTGAAATTAGTTATAGTCGGGGCGCTATTCAATTATTTGATGGCACAAAATTTGATACTGAAGATCCCATTGGTTATCTCAATAGTTTGAAAATTAAACGGGATTTTACGGTGACAGAAGTTGTTTTAGATTATCCCCGAATTAAAGTGGCTTGACTTCAGAAACCGGGTTTCTCCCTTGATTTTTGAGTTCTTCAGAAACCGGGTTTCTCCCTTGATTTTTGCTAATAAGTAAAAATTTTTGCTAATATGAAATCCCTTAATATTTGCTACATATTCCCCTGTAGAGACGTTGCATGCAACGTCTCTACAGGGGGGGTGGGAGAAGAATCTGTAGCATCTATAACTAGATTTCATATAAGAAACCCGGTTTCTATATCTTTAAATTGTGAAATTTAAAATTCAGGAAAAATAACCATGACTACTGCTAAAAGTTCTGTGTCTACCTTTGGTCAAAAATTTACTAAAAAATCCCTGGGGAAAACTCAGCCTTATTTAGTGTTTGATCACGTTTCTAAAGTTTATCCGACTGCTAAAGGGCCGTACACGGTTTTAAAAGATGTTAATCTCACGATAAATGAAGGGGAATTTATTTGCGTGATCGGACATTCCGGGTGCGGAAAGTCTACTTTATTAAATATGGTTTCCGGGTTTAATACTCCTTCAGATGGTAAGGTGACATTACGCTCAAAACCGATTTTAAAACCTGGGCCAGACCGCATGGTGGTGTTTCAAAACTATGCCTTATTACCTTGGCGGACGGTCTTTGAAAATGTTTATTTAGCCGTTAATGCGGTTCATCCCAATAAATCAGAAGTTGAAAAAAATGCCATTGTTCGAGATCATTTAGCGATGGTAGGATTATCAGAAGCCGCCGAGAAAAAACCGCCTCAAATTTCAGGGGGGATGAAACAACGGGCGGCGATCGCACGGGCTTTAGCTATTCGTCCTGAAGTGTTAATTTTAGATGAACCTTTTGGGGCGTTGGATGCAATTACTAAAGAAGAATTGCAGGAAGAATTGTTAAAAATTTGGAATGATCATCGCTGTACAGTATTGATGATTACCCATGATATTGATGAGGCATTATTCTTAGCAGATCGGTTAGTGATGATGACAAATGGCCCCTCGGCAACTATTGGAGAAATCTTAGAAATTCCCTTTGAACGTCCCCGCGATCGCACTCAAATTATGGAAGATCCCGAATATTATAACCTCAGAAATTATGCCCTAGATTTCCTTTATCGTCGCTTTGCCCATGATGATGAATAAATAATTTTTGACTACACCCTAAAACCCTAGTTTCTTCAAGAAACCGGGGTTTTAATCTTAGAAGGATTTAAAGCAGTTAAGGGCGAGAAAACCTCGCCCTACAGGGGATATTTAGATGAATTAAAATGTCATTTCCTTTCCGCACCCTAACCGATTTCATCCCATTTTAACTAAATCTACCTGATGATTTCCGAGCAACGTTCCACTCTGTAAAGCCAGGGTTCCTAATAGGGGAACATGATTACTATTTTCTAATAAAAATTTTAAGAAAGTTTCTGCAATAATAGACAGTTGTTTCCCTTCTAAATGAGTCACATACCACCGCAGATGAATCGGAAAATGTTGTACATCTAAAATAGTCAGTTCCCCCATTAACTGTTCTGCAATTAAGGTATGTTGAGATAAAACCGAAAGCCCTAAACCTCCAGCGATCGCTTGTTTAATTGCTTCATTACTCCCTAATTCTAAACGAACTTTCACCCCAACTTTATACCGTTCAAATAGCTTTTGAACCGATTGTCGTGTTCCTGAACCTTGTTCTCGCATAATAAAGGGTTCTCCCGCTAAAGATTTAATCGGAATATTTTTTTCTCCTGCTAAAGGATGATCTTGTCGGGATACAACCACTAAGGGATTATCTAAAAACGGTTGACTGGATAATGCTAAATCTTCAGGAGGTTGACTCAGGATATACAAATCATCTTGATTGTCTTGCATTCGTTGAATTAATGTGGCATGATTAGTCACCTGTAAAGCAATATCAATCCCTGGATATTGTTGACAAAAATGCCCTAACACTCTGGGAACAAAATATTTAGCCGTTGAAACAACTCCTAACCGCAACCGTCCCTGTTTTGTGCCTTTTAAAGCCGCAACTTGCATTTCTAAATTATCCAACTGTTCAAAAATATTCTGACAAGTAGATAGCAACGCTTCTCCGGCTTCAGTCAGATACAGTTGCTTGCCAATTTGTTCAAATAATGGTAAACCAATGGTTTGAGTCAGTTGTTTAACTTGAGTTGAAACCGTTGGTTGTGTAATCATCAATTCCTCGGCGGCTTTCGTAAAGCTACTATGACGCGCCACCGCCTCGAATACTTTTAATTGATGTAAAGTTGCCTGCATCAAGAGTCTATCCCTCCTTGAGTCATTATGGTTATGAAATCAAAAGCTGTCCAAGGTTCCTGCTGTTTTTATTATAGATATAAATCAATAAATTTATCGTTTTGTATAAACCAAAAACTATATAAGTAAAAGTTATCTACACTTGTTGAGGGTCGAAATTCTCGAAAATCTTTACACCATCAGGATTTTGAGGAAATTGAACTTAAATCGATTAGATGAATTCCTTGATAGATTATAACTGATTCACCCTGACCTAAGTTGTTTTTTTATTCAATACTTTTAGCCCTAACCCGTTAAAGTTCCGATTCCGTCAAGTTGCTTCTGGTTGGGCTTCCTGGCTATTCCAGATTTCAGGATAAAAATTTTTCAATGAGAGCTTGCGATCGCTGTTGGGATAATGATAAGCTTCACGATAGATAAAAATCAATAGTCCGTGTTTTAACAATAGTCAAAAAACAATAACAGGAGCCTAACATTTCTCTATGCAAGTGTTCAACCAGATCAAGTTTGATAATCTACGGGGGGATCTATTTGGGGGACTGACCGCCGCCATTGTCTCCCTACCCCTTGCCTTGGCTTTCGGGGTTGCATCAGGTGTTGGCCCGGTTGCGGGTCTTTACGGTGCAGTCTGTGTGGGCTTTTTCGCGGCTTTATTCGGAGGCACACCCACGTTAATTTCCGAACCCACTGGCCCAATGACGGTGGTAATGACCACCATTGTCGCCAGTTTGATGGCAAAAAACCCCGATAACGGTTTGGCTATGGCGTTTACCGTTGTCATGATTGCGGGGTTATTTCAAATTATTTTTGGGGTATTCAAACTGGGTAAATATATTACCTTGATGCCCTATAGCGTGATTTCCGGCTTTATGTCGGGGATTGGGATCATTTTAATCATCTTACAAATCCCACCGTTTTTAGGGCAAGCCACACCCAAGGGCGGTGTATTGGGAACCATCCAAAGCCTACCGGAACTATTGACAAATATCAATCCTGTAGACGCCACATTGGCAGGCTTAACCTTGGCAATTATTTTCCTAATGCCATCCAAATTTAAGCGAATTGTTCCCCCTCAATTAGTGGCATTAGTCATTGGTACAGTCGTTTCTTTAATCTTTTTCCAAGGGGTTGATATTCGTCGCATTGGTGAAATTCCCACCGGACTCCCCGTCCTGCAAATGCCTGTGTTTAGCTTCGACCAACTGACCATCATGTTAGTGGATGGGGTAATGTTGGGGATGTTAGGTTGTATTGATACGTTATTAACGGCCGTAATTGCTGATAGTATTACCCGGACTCAACACGATTCTAATAAAGAATTAATTGGTCAAGGAATTGCCAATATGGTATCGGGAATTTGTGGCGGATTACCCGGTGCGGGTGCAACAATGGGAACCGTTGTTAATATCCAAACGGGTGCAAAAAGTGCCTTATCTGGAATTACCCGTGCGGTAATTCTGCTGATTGTGATTTTAGGTGCCGCAAGTCTTACCCAAAGTATTCCGATGGCGGTGTTAGCCGGAATTGCCCTGAAAGTGGGGATTGATATTCTCGATTGGAGTTTCCTCAAACGTGCTCACGTCGTTTCTGCTAAAGGAGCGATTATTATGTACGGCGTGATGTTATTAACGGTATTTGTTGACTTAATTGTTGCTGTGGGTGTGGGGGTATTTATTGCTAATATTCTCACCATTGAACGCTTGAGTGATATGCAAGCTCAAGATGTGAAAGCCATTAGTGATGAAGATGATGCCATTGTCATGAGCCCGGAGGAAAAAGAGTTACTCGCTGCGGGTCAAGGTCGAGTATTGTTATTCTATCTCAGTGGCCCGATGATTTTTGGGGTCGCGAAGGCCATTGCCCGTGAAGAATCGGTGGCCCAAAATTATGATGTGTTGATTTTTGACTTAAGCGATGTCCCGATGTTGGGGGTTACGGCTTCTCTAGCCATTGAAAATGCCATTAAGGATGCAGTGGATAAAGGCCGTCACGTCTTTATTGTTGGCGCCGCAGGTAAGATTAAACAACGCTTAGAACGCTTTAAGATTTTAGATATGATCCCTTCTCATCATTTAATTCTGCAACGGAAAGAAGCCTTACAACAAGCTTTAACACTGATTACTCCTCCCGCCTACAGTGATGAAATGCTGAATACTAGCCCCAGTGATGCTCAAAAACCGATTATCACAACCAACTCCGAAATAATTTAAGCCATTCCTAACCCGTGAGTTCCCTTGCTAATTCTAGCGTTGCTATTCACGGGTTTTTCTGGTTTCACCGATTGCGACTATTGAAAATTAGGGAAATTATGTTATAATTCAATAAGGTTTGAAAAATTCGCGGACGTAATTCAGTGGTAGAATGTCACCTTCCCAAGGTGAACGTCGTGGGTTCGAGTCCCATCGTCCGCTTCACTCTGCTAACCTCCTGAATGGAATATTCTCTAACTGAATTACACCCGTATCTTTTAACGGATCTAGCCTTAATAATTCAAGGATACGCCCTATTATATACTGACTAATCAACAGCTATAAGATAGGGAAGCTCAATATTAAGTTTAGGGGAGCGAATAAATATTGATGATGATTAAAGGAACTACGAAACTATTAGGGGTGATAGGTTATCCCATTGAACATTCGCTGTCTCCAGTGATGCAGAATGCGGCGATCGCCCATTTGGGTGTAGATTATGTTTACCTTCCTTTTGCCATTTCCCCCCCTAATTTAAAAACCGCTCTTGAAGGATTTACGGCAATTGGTGTACAAGGATTTAATGTAACAATTCCTCACAAACAGGCGATTTTACCCTTTTTATCCGAGGTAACAACTTTAGCACAATCCGTAGGTGCAGTGAATACGGTTTGGTGTACCCATAACGGCTGGAGTGGCACAAATACGGATGTTGTAGGGTTTCTTACGCCCTTAGAAGTGTATCATCAACAGTGGAATGATAAAGTGGCGGTCATTCTCGGTTATGGCGGGGCGGCGAGGGCGGTTGTAGCGGGATGTGTAGAATTAGGAATCAAGGAAATTTATGTGGTCGGTCGTGACCCCCAGAAATTAGCAACCTTCCAAGACAGTTGGCGGGTGTCTCCCTTAGCCGTTGCGGTTAAAACCTGTCCTTGGGATCAATTATCGAGCTTACTTCCTCAAGCCGACTTACTGGTGAATACGACCCCGGTGGGAATGTATCCCCACGTTGGGGAGTCTCCCCTTGAAGCATCGGTGATGGACAAGATTAAATTAGGTGCGATCGCCTATGATTTAATTTATATTCCTCGAACGACTGAATTTTTAAATTTAGCCGCCACTAGAGGTGCGATGATTTTAAATGGACTACCCATGTTAATACAGCAGGGAGCCGCCGCTTTACAATTGTGGTTACAGCAACCTGTTCCTGTTGAAATCATGCGTCAGTCTCTACAGCACTATTTAGAGTCCTAAAAAGACTCAATCTTTCCGTCAATTTTGGGTTTGATCGCCCTTTTTATCGTCTATGAAATTCAGAACTTTATCGGTTATTGTTGGCGCCTGTTTCTGGTTTTTAATTACCAGCTTTTGGACTCCTCCCGCTTGGGCATTAATTCCCATTCAACTCCAAGATTTAAGTTATAAAGATTGTCCCCCGGAATTAGCAGAAGGTGCCGTTTCTAGTGGTTCGAGCCAAGATGCTTACTGTTTTATTATTATGGGAAAAGCTAATAATACATCGGGGAAAGTCGTTGTCGATGCTGATATTTTTGGTCGGATTTATGATGCTACCAATAATCCCGTAATGCAAAATCGAGGACGTTTAGGAAGCATTGATATTGTTCCTCCAGGGATTAGTGATTTTGAATTTAGAATTTCCATTCCCTCTAACCTGGAACCTCCTTTACAACTCAAACAATTTAAAGCCTCTGGTTTTAAGCATCCCATTGGTCGATAAACTCGACTAACACCTTTATTCTAATTTTTTCATTTGGAACTGGGCATCTTTATAACCCCCGGTTAAGCCTTGTTCCAAATAGAGTTTCCCCGCCTGTTCAAAATCGCTAATTGCACCGCTTTTATCCCCAATTTCAACCCGAACTAATCCCCGACCATAATAGGCGCCTGCATAATTGGGTTTCAGACGAATGGCTTGAGCATAATCGGCGATCGCTTGATCATAATTTTTCATTTTAACATAAACTTGAGCGCGATTTCCATAGGCTTCAGCATCATTCGGATTAATATTAATACCCCTGGTATAATCAGCAATTGATCCTTCATAATCTTGAGCACCAAAACGAGCTAATCCTCGATTACTATAAGCTTTATAATCATTCCCTGTCAGTTCAATTGCTTTTGAGCAATCTTCGATGGCTTTTGAATAATCTTTGAGGTTTAAATAGGCAATACAACGGTTATTATAAGCCACTTCATTCGGAACACGGTTAATGGCTTCCGTACAGTCTGTAATTGCTTGATTATAGTTCCATAAATTAATATAAACGCTACAGCGATTAGCGTAGGCTTCGGCATTATTGGGATCAAGTTGTAAGACGGTATTATAATCTCCTAAAGCGCCTTGATAATCTCCTAAATGAAATCTTGATCGACCTCGATCATAATATCCAATCGGGTTTTTAGGTTCGATCTGAATAGCTTGGGTATAATCAGCCATTCCTCCTTGTAAATCCCCAGATTTTACCCGTGCAGTTCCTCTAGCTCGATAAGCTTTTGCTTGTTCGGGTTGCAGTTTTAAAACCGTATTATAATCTTGAATGGCATTCTCATAATCTTCCATCTCATAATAAACTAAACCTCTTTTATAAAAAGCATCTCCATCTTGAGGTTGTTGTTTGATGACTTGATTATAATCTGCTAAAGCCCCCGCTAAATCCTTCAGATCATAACGGGTTAAACCCCGATTAAAATAAGCATTTGTATAGTTAGGATTGAGTTCAATGGCTTTGGTATAATCTGCTAAAGCTTGATCATATTCGTTCAAGTCATAGTAAGCATTAGCCCGTTTATGATAAAATTCTGGATTACTAGGGTTAAGTTTTATCGCTTGATTAAAAAATCGAATTGCCCCTTTAGAATCCCCATTCTCTGCTTTTTCCACCCCTTTTTTTAAAGCATTTTCCGCTTTAATGGGATCGGGACGATTGGCAACTTGCACCACTCCAAAAATCACGATTAAACCGACTAAGCCCGTGGTCGTGATCGCTATAATTTTACCCCATTCAATCGGTGGTTTCTCCTCTTGATAAGTGGGAAAGTTTTTTAACTTATTAATATTAAACCCTGAACGTCCTGTGGCTTTTCTTAAATCATCTAAAACATCGATCACCGTTGCATAACGTTTGCTATAATAAGGATGAACCATTTTATCAATCACATGGGCTAATCCTGGACTGACTTTAGCATAATTTCGCCAACTTAATTCTCCGTTATTCGATAAGCTCGGATCTTGTAATTTTGGTAAATCAGACGCTTCTAACCCAGTAATGGCTTGAATGGCAATCATGCCCACAGCATAAATATCACTATTATATTGGGGATGACCTTGGAACTGTTCAATGGGCATATAAGAAGGGGTTCCCGTCGCAATAGTTCGCAACGCTTGTCCATTGCCATCCGCCAGTCGCGTACTGGTTTCTTTGACGGAACCAAAATCAATTAAAACTAATTTATCATCAGATTTACGGCGAATTAAATTAGAAGGATTAACATCTCGATGAATCACTTCGTTTTCATGAACAAAAACCAAAATTTCTAAAATATCTTCAATTAATAAAATCACTCGTTCTTCTGACCAAGGATTTCCCGGAACTAACTCCTTCATCAACGGATGCCCACTGACAAATTCTTCAATTAAATAAAATTGATTATGATCTTCAAAATAAGCTAATAATTGGGGAATTTGATCATGTCGTCCCAACCGTTCTAAGATTTCTGCTTCTTGACGAAATAACCGCAGTGCTGTTTTTAAGACATTAGAATTATTACTCGGTGGACGTAATTGTTTAACCACACATTGGGGATGACCCGGACGACGGGTATCCGCAGCCAGATAGGTTTGTCCAAAGGCCCCCGAACTTAAGACTTGCACAATTCGATATCTTCGATCTAACAGTTGACCAATCATTTCCATAATTAGTAATCAGTAAACAGTAATCAGTAAGCGGTTAAGCATCTAAATTTCTGATTCAAAAATCTTTATATATAAGTAGTGCCAGCGTCCTTGCTTACTAAATTATAGGCTATAAATGTCTACACAGCTTAATCAGTAATCAGTAAAGTTAAGAATTATCAAGCCCATTCTTAACCCTTAACTCTTAACTCTTACACTGATAACTGATAACTGATTACTGATTACTGATTATGTCACAACCAACGATAGAATCCATTTTGCAAGAAAATCGGTTATTTGCACCGACACCAGAGTTTTCCCAGAATGCTCATATTAAAAGCTTAGAAGAGTATAAACAACTCTATGAAAAAGCCAAAGCCAACCCGGAAGCGTTCTGGGCAGAATTAGCGGAAACAGAACTGCATTGGTTTCAAAAATGGGATCAAGTGTTAGACTGGCAACCGCCCTTTGCTAAGTGGTTTGTTAATGGCAAAATTAACATTTCTTATAATTGTTTAGATCGCCACTTAACAACCTGGCGGAAAAATAAAGCCGCCTTAATTTGGGAAGGGGAACCCGGAGACTCTCGGACGTTAACTTACTTGCAACTGCATCGGGAAGTTTGCCAAATGGCTAACGTTCTCAAACAGTTAGGGGTTCAAAAAGGCGATCGCATTGGCATTTATATGCCCATGATACCCGAAGCTGCCATCGCCATGTTAGCCTGTGCGCGAATTGGAGCCCCCCATACCGTTGTTTTTGGCGGGTTTAGTGCTGAAGCCTTAAAAGATCGCTTAGTGGATGCAGAAGCTAAACTGGTGATTACCGCCGATGGTGGCTGGCGAAAAGATGCCATTGTCCCCCTCAAAGAACAAGTGGATAAAGCCATTGATGCAGGGGCGAAGAACGTTGAGAACGTTTTAGTCGTGCAGAGAACGGCCCAAAAAATTAATATGGAACCGGGACGAGATCATTGGTGGCATGATCTCAGACAAGGAGTATCCGCCGACTGTCCCGCCGAACCGATGGATAGTGAGGATATGCTGTTCATCCTCTACACCAGTGGGACAACCGGGAAACCCAAGGGCGTTGTCCACACCACAGGGGGATATAACCTCTACACCCACATCACGAATAAATGGGCTTTTGACTTACAGGATACCGATGTTTATTGGTGTACGGCCGATGTCGGTTGGATCACCGGACATAGTTATATTGTGTATGGGCCGTTATCCAATGGGGCGACAACGGTAATGTATGAAGGAGCTCCCCGTAATTCTAATCCCGGTTGTTTTTGGGATGTGGTGGAAAAATACGGGGTGACGATTTTCTATACCGCACCAACCGCTATTCGGGCATTTATGAAGATGGGAGAACATCATCCCAAGTCCCGTAATTTATCGTCTCTGCGCCTGTTAGGAACCGTTGGAGAACCCATTAACCCGGAAGCTTGGATGTGGTATCATCGCGTGATTGGAAACGGCAATTGCCCCATTGTCGATACTTGGTGGCAAACGGAAACGGGTGGGTTTATGATTACACCCTTACCCGGAGCCACTTCGACTAAACCCGGTTCAGCAACTTTACCCTTCCCTGGAATTTTAGCCGATATTGTGGATACGGAAGGAAACCCCGTAACCGATGAAAGTGGCGGCTATTTGGTGGTGCGTTATCCCTGGCCGGGAATGATGCGGACGGTGTATGGTGATCCCGATCGCTTCCGTCGGACGTATTGGGAATATTTAAAGCCGAAAGAAGGCGGAAACCTTTATTTTGCAGGAGATGGAGCCCATCAAGACCGAGATGGTTATTTCTGGGTCATGGGTCGGGTGGATGACGTGATCAATGTGTCAGGACACCGTTTAGGGACGATGGAAATTGAGTCGGCGTTAGTGTCCCATCCGGCGGTGGCTGAGGCGGCGGTGGTGGGGAAACCCGATGAAATTAAGGGTGAGGATATTGTGGCGTTTGTGACTTTGGAGGAAGGGAAAGAAGCCTCTGATGAGTTAGCCAAGGAACTCAAAAAGCACGTTGTTAGCGAAATTGGCGCTTTAGCTCGTCCTGGGGAAATTCGGTTTACGGATGATTTACCGAAAACCCGGTCTGGGAAGATTATGCGGCGGTTATTGCGATCGCTCGCATCCGGTCAGGAAATTACCGGAGATACTTCTACGTTACAGGATCGCAGTGTATTAGAAAAATTGCGCGGTGGGGCGTAGAAAGTTATCAGTTATCAGTTATCAGTTATCAGTGTTAATTTTGTGATCTTCCCTGGTAAACCAGGGATTTTTTATAATTTCGGATGGACTTTGCCCATTATTCTTTTCCTCGAATAATTTTTATAAAGAATATTATTGATTACTTAATGATGACTAGCGATCGCACCTCAAAATACCCAAAATCTCGACAAATTCCCCTGAGATTACTGTTAATTTAGAAAATTTGGACAACAAAAATGAAATTAAGGCAAAAAATTCGGCGATCGCTATCGAGAAATTATAAGCTTCAACTCACCACATTTACTGTCATTTATATTGCAGGGATGACTCTAGCGATAAAACTTCAGTTAATAGATCCTTTTGCTCTGGCTGTCTGGCCACCCGCCGGAATCGCTCTAGCACTAATGTTATTATTTGGGATTAGGGTTTGGCCCGGTATAGTAATTAGTTTTATATTATTAGACATCATTTTTGGCTTAGATGAATTTGATTTTACTACGTCGATCATGCCTGCAATCGGCGAAATATTACAAACCATATTTGCGGTGAAATGTTTAGATTATTTTAAGTTTGATCGCCGTTTAAATCGTTTAAGTGATGTCTTTAAGTTGATATTTTGGGGGGCGATCATTTCTACTCAAATTAAAACAATTTTGCAAGTCTCAACTATTTGTTTATTTAAAGAAGGGATGTGGAGTGATTTTGTTTGTGTATCTCCTTTAGGCGATTGGAGTAATTTTATTAATCTTTTTTGGAATTGGTGGCTAGGAAATGTTATGGGGATCTTGATTTTTACTCCCTTAATTTTATTATATCCAGATAATCAGCTACCCGATCAGCAAGTTTTATCCGAGCCAGAATTACTGAGAAAAAGGGTAAAATCTTTTCTTTTATTGGGTATAATTACTGTTATTAGTTCCCTAATCTTTTTTCAAAAAATAGATGAACATCTTGCTAATTATCCCATAGAATATTTGCCTTTACCTTTTATTATTTGGGCAACTTTAAAATTTGATCAAAGAATCTCGATTATTGCCACATTTTTAGTATCAATGATCTCGATTTTATCAAATTTTTATGATGGTGGTCCATTTATAGCGAGAACAGGAAATATCAGCGAGGCAACTCTATTATTACAAACATTTATGGCTGTAACAACTATTACTAATCTAGTATTATTAGCTACAGTTAGTGAACGGACACAAGCAGAAAATCAGTTACAAAAATTAAATCAAGAGTTAGAAAAGCGTGTAAAGGAACGCACCGACGAATTAGCAATTGCTAAAGAAAAAGCTGAAATAGCAAATCAAGCAAAAAGTACCTTTATTGCTAATATGAGCCATGAATTGCGGAGTCCATTAAACGCAATTCTAGGTTTTTCTCAGCTGATGTTACGCACAAAAAACTTACCTTCTGAACAATATGAAAAGGCGAAGATTATTCAGCGTAGTGGAGAATATTTATTAACTTTAATTAATAATGTTTTAGATTTTTCTAAACTTGAAGCCAAGAAAATGACTCTGAATCAAAAGGATTTTGACCTATATCAATTGCTCGATGATTTAGAAGATATGCTCTATTTAAAAGCATTTAATGCGGGATTAGAATTAATCTTCGATTGCGGTGAAAATTTACCTCATTATATTTACACTGATGGCGTAAAATTACGTCAAGTTTTACTGAATTTGTTGGGTAATGCGATTAAATTTACTGTCAAAGGTGAGGTAACTTTAATTGTTAATCTCAAGGACAATAAAGAGAATCAAGATTATATTTTAAATTTTCAAATTAGCGACACAGGAAAAGGAATTTCTGAAGCAGAATTAACTAACTTATTTGAGGCTTTTTCGCAAACAGAATCAGGACGAGAAGCCCAAGAAGGAACCGGATTAGGATTAGCTATTAGTCGTCAATTTGTGCAGTTAATGGGGGGAGATATTACCGTAGAAAGTGAATTAGGGAAAGGCACAACTTTTCAATTTTCGATTTCGGTACAATTAGGTAAAGAATTAACTAAAATTCAACAAATTAATCCTAAACGAGTATTAGCATTAGAACCGGGTCAACCGACTTACAAAATCTTGACGGTAGATGATAAAACGATTAATTGCCAATTATTAATAAAATTATTTTCACCATTAGGATTTGAAGTGAAAGCAGCTAGTAATGGAATTGAAGCGATCGCAATTTGGCAAGAATGGCAACCTCATTTAATTTTTATGGATATGAGAATGCCTGTCATGGATGGTTATGAAGCCACTAAATATATTAAGTCAACGACTCAAGGTAATGCCACTGCAATTATAGCTTTAACTGCGAGTGTTTTAGAAGAAGAGAAAGCGATTATTTTGTCGGCTGGCTGTGACGATTTTATGCGTAAACCCTTTAAAGAATCTACAATTTTTGAGATATTAAATAAACATTTAGGAGTCAAATATATTTATGACAATATGACAGATGAGAATAGTCAAACAGGAGCAACAATTAATGAATTACCCCGACTCACTACAGAACAATTCCAAATTATGCCCCCAGAATGGCTGCTTAAATTATATCAAGCAGTTCTCGAAGCAGATGAGCAGCAAATCATGAAATTAATCTTAGAAATTCCCGCAACCGAAACTTCTTTCACTAAAAGCTTAACTCAACTGGTGCGTCAATTTCAATTTGAGCAAATTATTGATTTAATAGACCCTCTCGTTGGGGATTCTAATTAATTACAGTGGTACAGGCTTCTAGCCTGTAGCCACAGGTTTGATAACTTAAATTGTTATAAATGCAATTTTCGCTAGAGATAATATCTGATGGCCCCATAACGATAATTTTCCCATTTTCAAGTTCTAATTGGTAATCCTGTCCAGCTTCTGAGAGAGTTGCTTGTAAGTTTTCTAAATCTTTTATTGTCATTAGTGTCATGAGAAAAATCTCCTTATCTAACTGAATTAATTAATATTATATCTCTAAATTTAGGGAAAAATAAGTATTTGTACTATAGATCTAGGGAAATTTATGTAGTACAGTACGTTACTTTTTTTTTGGAAGTGCGGAATCTGGGATATAATGCAGTTAATCTTATTCATGCGATCGCAGAGGCAAATCTATGTTCAAAAATATTGCGGCGGATGCTTTGGGTATAAGTGATATTGGTGCTGTCATCAAACCCGCAGACTATAACAAAGTAGATACCGATGATTATATCATCCATGAAGAAGGGGAAAAAATCTATTTTCTAATTAAGTCAAAAACCGATGAATATTGCTTTACTAATCGCGCTTTGATTCATCTGGATGGTACTTCTGCTATGAGCAAAAAACGCTTGCTTCACCGCTATAATTACAGTCACCATATCATTAAAAATGTCAAGCTTGAAACAGCAGGAACATTGGATATGGACATTGAAATTAAATTTACGATGGGTGAGCATTCCTATTCTATTGATGTTGGTAAAGCTTTTATTGAAAAACTTAAAGACTTGTATAAAGCCTTAATTAAAATTTCGGAAATTCAACAGGAAAACGCCATTCATTATGAATATGCTAAAACTAGCTTAAATACAGCAACAAACGCCGTTAACCGTTCGACAACTGCCTCCGCTTTAGAAGAACAATTTAAAGCCATTAACCAGTATGCTTTTCAGTGGCTCGAACAAGCTCATAAAACTTATGTTCGGAAAGAATTTGGCGATATTTTTGAGAAATTTATTAACAATTAAAGCCGGGATGAGTTATTATAGCACTTCTAAATAGGTCGTAATATTTTATTGTAGGGGTTGGGTCTCCCAACCCTTACAGTTATTTTTCACAAATCAAAAAAGTTAAGAGTAGAGGAACGCTATCTTAATACCAAGCCAAATGATGGTGTTGATGCTCTTGCTGTCAATGAAAGTAGCAATAATGATCTAAATCACCACAATCCTTATATTTTAATTAATAAACTTCTGTCTATTCTCTGTTATCCTCTATGGTATTATAATCAAAGCTATTAATTCTAGTGTCAAGATAAATTGTATCATTTATAACTCAAAGGAAAATTAAATATTGTGGGAACTCGAATTAAAAACTTACAAGTCACAAGAGTCGTAGATGGGGACACTATCAAAGTGTTACTCAATGATAAGCGGGAATTTTTAAGACTCGATTGTGTGGATACAGAAGAAATACTCAACCATGATTCTAAACCTCGAACTAATGCCGGAATTGCTGCGGCAGAAATGGCACAACAATATTTTACAAATGAACATGGTTTTTTAACCCAAGTTGATATTGAATTTGATGGCAATGAACCCGCAGAAGTCTGTTTAGAAAAATATCGAGATCATCACGGACGATTAATTTGTTATGTTCATAAATATGGAGAAAACTTTAATTTAAAGTTAATTAAGGAAGGGTGGAGTCCTTATTATATTAAATATGGACATTCTCGCTTATATCATCAAGAAATGATGGAAGCTGAAGCCGAAGCCCAAGCTTATAATCGCATGATTTGGAATCCTCAAACCAATGAACACAGTGGGTTTAGAAACTATACAATTTTAATGCCTTGGTGGTCATTAAGAGCTTCAATTGTAGATGATTTTCGTCGCTATGGACAACCCAATGGTGTGTTATCCGTGCGTTTAGATTATCCTAAAATTTTACTCGCCGCCATGAAACAACAATGGGTAACTATTTTCTGTGATTTACAAGATGGAATTACCAAATGGATCGGGAATAGTGCTATTATTCATACGGGAACAAAAGACCACAATTTGAAATTATGGATTCCTGAAGCCACCGATGAAAAATATGCTCCCCTGGTTTATTTAATTAATAAACGGTATACCGGGTTAGGACGCGGCTATATTTATGTTAGTGGACAGGTGACGATGTATCGAGATAAACCCGAAATCACCTTAACCAGTTTGCAACAATTATCGGATTTTTGTCCGATTTTTCAAACGACAAGTTCGACAAATTCCCCGACTTTCATTTACAATAAAACCCAGAACTGATGAGGATAAAATCATGGCAAATTCCCCCAAAATTCTCGCGTTTGCTGGTAGTGCTAGAGAAGCCTCTGTGAATAAAAAGTTAGTTCAAATTGCCGCAGCCGGGGCAAAAGCAGCCGGGGCAGAAGTGACTTATATTGATTTGCGGAATTTACCGATGCCCTTATTTGATGAAGATTTAGAAGCGCAACAAGGAATTCCGGCGACTGTTCGTGAATTTAAAGACTTAATGTTAGCTCATCAAGGCTTATTAATTGCCTGTCCTGAGTATAATAGTTCAATTACGCCGTTATTAAAAAATGCCATTGATTGGGCATCTCGTCCTGAACCTAATTTACCCGGATTAGCTTGTTTTAACAATAAAGTTGCAGCCCTTATGAGTGCATCTCCTGGAGGGTTTGGAGGAATGCGAGGCTTAGTTCATGTTCGGGCAATTTTAGAAAGTATTGGGGTGTTAGTTATTCCTGAACAACGTTCAATTTCTAAGGCGTTTGAAGCCTTTAATCAAGATGGCAATTTGAAAGATCCCCAACAACAGCAGGATGTTGAAAATTTAGGGGCGAAAGTAACAACTTTATTAATGAAACTTTCAGCTTAAATTGTTGTTTTAAGGTGGGTTCTTCCCACCTAGTTTGAGATTATGGCTTCTTTACCAGACGGATTTCCACAACCCACTCCCGTTGGAGTGATTGAAGTTAAACAATATCCCGCTTATCGAGGAGTAACCTATTTACATCAAGGGGATTTAACTCAAGCCACTCGCAGGGCATTTAATCCCCTATTTCAACATATTAGTAGCAACAATATTTCCATGACAACCCCTGTAGAAGCTCGGTATTTACAGGAGTCTGAATCTATCAATCAAGCCGAGGTTTCTTTTCTCTATTCTCATCCTGAAATTACCCCTCAACAAATACAATCTGATGTCAATGTCACCGATACCCCAACGATGAAAGTCGTCAGTATTGGTATCCAAGGCGCTTATACTTGGGAAAGTTATCAAATTCATTTACAACGGTTAAAAAATTGGTTAAAACAACATCCTGAATATGAAATAATTGGTTCTCCTCGTCGATTATTTTATAACTCTCCCATGACCCCTGAACATTTAAAATATAGTGAGGTGCAAATTCCAATTCAGGATTCTTTAACATAAAATATCATAATTCTTCAATTCATCTTATTCTTCTTTCTTTGGATAGATGTTGAATCCGTTCAGATTCAATAATACTGGAAGGTACAAACCCATCTATTTAATCTAGCTCCTACTAATATCCCCATGTCAAATACAGTCTTTCCTCCCCAAACCACATCCCCCAAAGAAGAAGTTTCTAGCGTTGAAGCTCAAAGTGAAATTCAGGAACTTGTTCAAGACCATAAGGCGGAATTTGATATTGATTTAGAGTTTCTTTATACCCGTGATATTGAATTTCGCCAAGAAACGATTTATTTTATTGTTGTAGATCGATTTTATGACGGTGATCCCAATAATAGTGAAGGCCCTAATCCTGAACTTTATGATCCACAACAACAAGATTGGGGTAAATATTGGGGAGGTGATTTACAAGGAGTTATTGATAAACTTGATTATTTAAAAAACTTAGGAGTAACGGCAATTTGGTTAACCCCTTTATTTGAACAAATCGAAGATTTATTCTGTGAAACGGCGGCAGTTCATGGCTATTGGACAAGCGATTTTAAACGCTTGAATCCCCGTTTTATTGGTAAAGATGAAAACCCTTCTCTGAATGCGACTCAAGACACCCGCAACACAACTTTTGATCGCTTAATCGAAGAAATTCATAGTCGTAATATGAAGTTGATTTTAGATATTGTGTGTAATCATAGTAACCCCGATATTAGTGGAAAAAAAGGAATATTATATGATGATGGAGTCAAAATTGCAGATTTTAATAATGATGAAAAGAACTGGTATCATCATTATGGAGAAGTCAAGAATTGGGAAGATGAATGGCAAGTCATGAATTGTGAATTATCAGGATTAGCAACTTTTAATGAAAATAATATTGAATACCGAAATTATATCAAATCTGCCATTAAACAATGGTTAGATCGAGGAGTTGATGCGTTACGGGTTGATACGGTTAAACATATGCCAATTTGGTTTTGGCAGGAATTTAACGCCGATATCAAAACCTACAGACCCGATGTTTTTATCTTTGGTGAGTGGATTTATTCGAGTCCAGAACAAGATCGATCTGTGGAATTTGCAAATGAGTCTGGAATGTCGATTTTAGACTTTGGATTTTGTGTTGCAATTCGTCGAGCATTAGGCGCATTTGAAGAAGCCGGATTTCACTTAATTCAAGATGTTTTAGATTTGGATCATCGCTATTATAGTTCAACGGAATTGATTACATTTATCGATAATCACGATATGCACCGATTCCAAACCTTAAATCCTGATCCTGAAATTTTGCAAATGGCGATCGCTTTAATTATGACATCTCGTGGCATTCCTTGTGTTTATTATGGCACAGAACAATTCCTTCATAATGATACCAATGGAGACGGAAATCCCTATGGAAATAATGACCCCTATAATCGTCCGATGATGGAAACTTGGGATACGGATTCTCCCCTTTATCGAGAGCTTCGATTATTATCAGGTTTAAGACGCTTAAATCCTGCCGTATCATTAGGAAGTCAATGGCAAAAATATATTACTCCTGATGTTTACTGTTATGTTCGTCGCTATCGAGATTGTCTGTTATTTGTAGCCATGAATCGCGGAGAAATGGTAACTCTTGAAGAAGTCGAAACCGAGTTAAATGATGGAGAACATACGGATGTCATGTCTAAGAATAAATATGAAGTCAAAGACGGAAAACTTTATAACCTAGAACTCGCTTCTAAACAGGTCATTGTTTTGTCTCAAGTCGGGGAACGTTTGAAAGCACAAACCATTGTTCGAGTCCAATTAAACGGAATTCAAACTCAACCCGGAGAACGAGTGGTTGTCATTGGGGATTGTCCTGAATTAGGGAATTGGGATATTGCCAAAGCTTATCCTTTAGAATATATCAATACTAACACTTGGTTTGGGGAAATTCCTTTTAATGAAAGCGCCGGAAAATTGATTAATTATAAATATGCAATTTTACGAGAAGGAACATCCCCATTACGCGAAAATTTAGTATCTCGTCGTTGGGTTATTGCCAATGAAGGTATTGTTAAATGGCGGGATCTTTGGGCATCTGGACGAGAATCATAAATCAGTTATCAGTTGTCAGTTATCAGTTATCAAGTCCCCTGCTTAGAAGTGCTATTTCTGATCTGTAATTAACAGCCGATAAGGATTTTGATTTTGTTGACGATCACCGATATAAATGTTATAATTACCTTGGGTTCCGTAACCTGAATATTGTAAAATTCCACTGTTGGCAGAACCCTCTGGTAACATACAATAACGTCCGCTAGGGCCATCAATTAATAATGTAGGTGAACCAGAGGTTGTTACCATCACTCGCCAATACGGTAAATCTTCAGTAATTTCAATAATATGATTGGGGGTTTGAGCAATAAATCCGCAATCTTGACTATTAACAGGCCCTCCAGAAGTACCTGATAAGGAAAGAGAACCCCCTTGGGTCATTTGTTGCCGATCAGCCCAAGCGTTGGGTGCTAAAGCTAAAACCATCCCGAAAACACATCCTAACACTGTTAAATTGCGTAGTTTCATTTTTAAGCTTCTCCTGAAGTCAGTAAACCCTATTTAAACCATACTGACAAAAAATTAGGCTTACAGGTTCATTTGTTACTCTTAATACCTTGATGTGAATTGATACTGCATAAGTGATCTAGGGCTAGACATATATTCAATTAACCGTTTTCCAATTCCCACAACCTATTACAGGGATTAACATTTGGGTTAAGTCTGGCTATGAATTCTTCCCCCCTTGGATTTGCATCTTCCTATTGTGCATCGACCTCTGGCACCACCTTAGTGTTTATCGATCCCCGTGTGACAGACTGCGATCGCTTGCTAACAAGTTTAATTCCAAACACTCTAGGAATTCTTCTCAATGGTGATGAAGATGGGGTTGAACAAATCACTACATCCCTCAGCCTTTATGCTGACCGGACACCAATTACTGCGTTGCATTTGGTGAGTCATGGGAGTCCAGGTTGTATCCAACTCGGTAATATCGCGTTAAGTTGGATAACAATCGATTATTATGCTCAACAACTCCAACACTGGAAAAATTATCTTAGTCCTGATGCGTCTTTAATTTTTTATGGTTGTGAAGTTGCAGCACAAAGTCGAGGTGCAGTATTTATTGAAAAGCTGCGGACTTTAACAGGTTTAAATATTATTGCCTCAACTCAAAAAGTCGGAAATCCTCAATGGGGAGGAAGTTGGGAATTTAATATTAATACCAATAATCTGAACACAGCCATCGCCTTTCAACCGCAAATTTTAGCAACCTACTCCGGTATATTAGAAACAGAACGAGTATCGGTTAGTTCAACCGAAATTCAAGGAAATAATGATTCAGGACGATTTTCTAATTCCGATATTTCAGGAGATGGACGTTTTATTGTTTTTGCGTCAAATGCGAATAATTTAGTTGCTGGTGATACCAATAACGCTACCGATATTTTTATTCGTGATCGCGATCCTGATCAAAATGGGATTTTTGATGAAGTTAATAGCGTTACTCGCCGACTTTCTGTTAGTTCTGGCGGAGTTCAGGGAAATGGCACTTCATCTAATCCTAGTCTATCAACTGATGGGCGGTTTGTTGCCTTTACCTCTAGTGCTAATAATCTAGTTACTGGCGATAGCAACAACACTTCAGATGTTTTTGTTTATGACCGTGACGTTGATGAAAATGGAATTTTTGATGAAGGAAATGGCGTCATAACTCGTGTTTCCCTTGGTTCTGGAGGTATTCAAAGTAATGCTATTTCTAGTGAAGCAAAAATTTCTGGTAATGGTCGCTTTGTTACCTTTACCTCAGAAGCAGACAACCTAGTTTTAGGCGATAGCAACGGACTGGCGGATGTTTTTGTTCATGACTTGCAAACAGGTAACACCATCCGTGTTTCCGTTAGTTCAGAGGGCACAGAAAGAAATGAGGGATTTAGTTTTGGCTTAGATAGTGATGATATCGGCGCACCGACTATTTCGGCAGATGGTCGTTTTATTGCTTTCCATTCAAACTCAACAAACCTAGTCGCCGAGGATATTAACCAAGCGACGGATATTTTTCTGCATGACCGTGATCCCGATGAAAATGGGGTATTTGACGAAGGGAACAACACCACCACCCCTGTTTCTGTAGACTCAGAGGGAAATCCCAAAACAGGGAATTCTGTTGATCCTGTCATCTCTGCTGATGGACACTATATCGCGTTTCAATCTCAAGATGAGCAGTCCTTATATTCTATTGCAGATCGCAGTATTTTTGTCTATGACCGACAAACGAAAGTGAGTCAGCGCGTTTCCGTTATAGGAGGAAGAATACCAGAACCCAGTAATTTAGCCGCCGGAACACCTGATATTTCAGGCGATGGACGGTTTATAACCTTTGTGACGTTAGGTAATAACCTAGTTTCTGGAGATACAAATCAAAAACAAGACGTTTTCATCCATGACCGTGACCCCGATGGAAATGGGGTATTTGACGATGGTAACGCAATTACTAATCGAGTTTCCATTAGTTCAACGGGAAATGAAGGAAATAATAGTTCTGAATCTCCAGCTTTATCGGCTAATGGTAATTTTATCACCTTTACTTCCTTTGCCAATAATTTAGTTGCTGGAGATACTAATAACAAAACCGATGTTTTTGTAGCGAATACTCTACCAACCGGAAACCCAAAAATTAGTGTAGTCCGGGGAATTACAGCAACTGAAACTGGAACTCAAAATGGCACGTTTGAAATTCTCCTTGATCAACCTGCACCTGCTGGCGGAATTACCGTTAATTTTAATCTCGCTGGAACTGCCTCTAGTGGGGATGACTATACTGTAATTCAGGGAAATAATGTTACGAATTTAACCGCTAATAGTTTGATTATTCCCGAAGGTGCAACAACCGCAACCTTAGAAATTAATGGCATTGATGATGGCGTTCCTGATGCTAATGAAACCATTCAATTAACCTTACAACCGGGTACAGGATATGATTTGACCAGTTGGAATAATGCTAATTTATTCCTCTGGGAATCTTTAACCGTTGTCAATACAAATGATTCGGGTGCGGGTTCCCTCCGACAAGCTTTAATTGATAGCTATTATTTACCGGGAACCGATACCATTACGTTTAATATTCCCACAACTGATCCGGGTTATAATAGTACAACAAATACATTTACAATTCAACCTGCTTCCAAACTTCCCAACATTGCTGATTCCGTTATTATTGATGGAAAAAGTCAACCCGGATATATTGATAAACCCATTATTGAATTAGATTTTGGTAATGCGGTTACAGTTTCACCCATTGATAGTTCAATTACATCTTCTACAACTTCTGGCTTAACCCTTACCGCAGGCAGTAGTACCATTCAAGGTTTAATTCTTAATAACTCTCAGATTCCTGCTATTCAAATTAGAAATAAAGGGTTAAATTTAATTGAAAATAACTGGATTGGTACGAATGAAACGGGCACAGAATCCGTTCGGGATGATGGCTGGGGAGGCGGAATTTCTATTTTGGACTCTGCGAATAATACCATTAAAGATAACGTCATTTCTAGCAATGCTGTACCTGGAATTGGTAGTGGCGAAGTCAGTATTACTGGGGGAAGTGCGTCTAATAACAAAATTATTGGGAATTTAATTGGTACAGATTATACAGGTACAGTTTTCCTAAGCGATAAAAGTTGGGGTATTACTCTTACTGATGCACCTAATAATATTATCGGTGGAACAACCCCAGAAGAACGCAATATTATTGTTGCTAATTTCGGAATTTTGATGGGTTTATTAGCACCTGGTTCTCATAACGAAGGGGTTGCTAGTGGAAATAAAATTATTGGGAACTATATTGGGACAGATATTACGGGAACTCTTGCATTAGGTCGGACTGGAATTGATGGCAGCTTGGGTTTAGCACTGTTTGATAATTTCAATTATACTGAAGATCTTCCTCCTAATATTATTGGAGGTACAACTGCTGCTGAACGTAACATTATTTCTGGGAATAGTGTTGGTGTCATTTTTCAAAGTTCAAAACCAGCATACAACTTAATTGGTAATTATATTGGAACTGATCCAAGCGGAACAATTGCGATCGCAAATGGAACAGAAACAGACGGCGCTGGTGTTATTATTGGCGGATCTAATCATACAATTGGTGGGAAAAATTCCGGTGAAGGAAATTTAATTTCGGGTAATACCGTTGGTGTTTTAATTTCTGGTGATCCCGGAATTCCTGATGATGTTGCTAATAATAAAATTTTAGGTAATTTAATTGGAACTCAAGCTGATGGTACTTCTCCGTTAGGGAATACTCAACAGGGAATTTTAGTTCAAGGTGCTGGAATTGGTAATATTATTGGGGGAACAGAAACAGGCGCGGGTAATACAATTGCTTTTAATGGCGGAAATGGCATTGAAATCCAAAATACAGATCGTTTTGCCATTTTAAGAAATTCTATTTTTGACAATAATAGTTTAGGCATTGATTTAATTGATGCTGCCAATAATAATCAAGTTGCACCTTCTCTAAGCTCGGCAATTTCTTCCAATGATAAAACCACCGTTAAAGGAATCTTAAATGATATCCCAAACACAACCTTTACCTTAGAATTTTTCTCCAATTCTGTACTTGATTCTTCTGGTAATGGTGAAGGAAAAACTTTTATTTTCGCTACCAATGTCACCACTAATGCTGCCGGGATAGCCAATTTTAATTTAGAACTTCCCGTTGATATATTAGAAGGTCAATTTATTACGGCGACAGCTACCGATCCTAATAATAATACTTCCGAGTTTTCAACAGGGATTGAAGTGTTTCGTGTTGATATTGATATTGTTCCAACTGATGGAAATACAAATATTAGTGAAGATGGCGCTACCGATCAATATAATGTTGTATTAACACGACAACCGACAGCAGATGTTGCGATCGCAATTAATCCCGATAGTCAGTCAACCACCGATGTTTCGACTCTAACATTCACTTCCGCTAATTGGAATATTCCTCAAACCGTTACAATAACTGCGGTAGATGATACAGAGGTTGAAGGTGAACACAGCAGCATAATTCAGCATAGTGTTACAACAACGGATGAAAATTATGCCACGATTTCTATTCCTGCGATCGCAGCTACAATTACAGATAACGATATACCTCAACCTACACCGGAGCCTACACCGGAGCCTACACCGGAGCCTACACCGGAGCCTACACCTACACCGGAGCCTACACCTACACCAACTCCCCAGCCTACACCCATACCAACTCCTCAACCTACACCCATACCAACTCCCCAACCTACACCCACACCAACACCTACACCCACACTGACTCCCCAACCAACGCCGGAGCCTACACCTACACCGGAGCCAACTCCCCAACCAACACCGGAGCCAACTCCCCAACCAACACCCACACCAACTCCCCAACCAACACCCACACTGACTCCCCAACCAACGCCGGAGCCTACACCTCAGCCTACACCTACATCAACTCCTCAACCAACACCCACACTGACTCCCCAACCAACGCCGGAGCCTACACCCACACTAACTCCTCAACCAACGCCGGAGCCTACACCCACACTAACTCCTCAACCAACGCCGGAGCCTACACCCACACTGACTCCTCAACCTACACCCACACTGACTCCTCAACCTACACCCACACTGACTCCCCAACCAACGCCGGAGCCTACACCTCAGCCTACACCTACATCAACTCCTCAACCTACACCCACACTGACTCCCCAACCAACGCCGGAGCCTACACCCACACTAACTCCTCAACCTACACCCACACTAACTCCTCAACCTACACCCACACTGACTCCCCAACCAACGCCGGAGCCTACACCCACACTGACTCCTCAACCAACGCCTACACTGACTCCCCAACCTACAGCAACACCAACTCCTCAACCGACGCTCCAGCCAACACTGACTCCCCAACTAACACTGGAGTCAACTCCCCAACCTACAGCAACACCAACTCCCCAACTAACACTGGAGTCAACTCCCCAACCTACAGCAACACCAACTCCCCAACTAACACTGGAGTCAACTCCTCAACCTACACCTCAGCCTACAGCAACACCAACTCCTCAACCAACGCTCCAGCCAACACTGACTCCCCAACTAACACTGGAGTTAACTCCTCAACCTACACCCACACTGACTCCCCAACCTACACCTACACCAACTCCCCAACCTACACCTACACCAACTCCTCAACTAACACCTACACCAACTCCTCAACTAACACTGGAGTCAACTCCTCAACCTACACCTCAGCCTACAGCAACACCAACTCCTCAACCGACGCTCCAGCCAACACTGACTCCCCAACTAACACCGGAGCCAACTCCTCAACCCACAGCAACACCGCCTATAGAAACTCAAGTTTCTTTAAACTCTGCAATAAGACAACAGAAAGAGTTTGACATTTTTGACCCGACTAAATTTATTATTCCTATCGTTTTCCCCACCTTAAAAACGAACTTGACAAATCCGATATCCCAAACTTCCAGTGATGAACCCGATTATCTTGTGGGAACCTCTAATGCTAATAAAGTCTTTGGTTTAGCCGGAAGCGATTATATTAAAATGGGTGATAGTGATGATTGGATTCATGGAAATCAAGATAGTGATTTTATCGATGCTGGAAGGGGTAACGATACAGTTTTAGGAGGTAAAAATAGTGACCAAATTAACGGCGGTGAGGGTGAGGATAAAATTTTTGGTAATCTAGGAAATGATACGATTTCCGGGGAACTAGGAGATGATTGGCTCAACGGGAATCAAGAGAATGATTGGCTCAACGGTGGAGAGGGAGCCGATCAAGTCTATGGAGGTCAGGGAAATGACCAATTACAAGGGGGTTTGGGAAATGATACCGTCTCTGGGGATCAAGGATCTGACTTAATAGAAGGAAATGAAGGTGATGATCTTTTGGAAGGTGGACTAGATCACGATACACTGTCTGGGAACTCCGGTGATGATAGCCTTTATGGAGGTCAAGGAGATGACTGGCTTGATGGTAATCAGGGAAATGATCTGTTATGGGGAGAAAGCGGAGACGATACCCTAGATGGGGGTGAAGGGAATGATCAACTCAACGGAGGTCAAGGTAATGATGTGCTTGTGGGTGCACAAGGAATAGATAGTTTAACCGGAGGTGAAGGTCGCGATCGCTTTGTCCTTATTCCCGGCTATGGTTCTGATCTGATTACGGATTTTCAACAGGGTCAAGACTTACTGGTTTTGAGCGGAGATTTAACTTTCGAGCAAATTAGCATTATTCCCTCTGCTGACGGGGTAACGATCCAAGTTGGGTTAGAAATTCTGGCTGTTTTACCGGGAGTTAATATAAACTTATTGACGGCTGAGGACTTTGTTTCTTCAGTGATCTAATAAAAAGTGATAATAAGAACTGTGCAGTTTAAGTAGGGATTGTTGTGACCCATCACTACCAAGCTAGAATTTATATTACCCTCCGTCCTTCTGTTCTTGATCCTCAAGGCGTGGCGGTCAAATCTGGCATTCAACATTTGGGATATGACAATGTTGAACAGGTGCGAATTGGTAAATATATAGAAATGACGCTTTCTGCAACCGATGAAGCGGAAGCCAGAACCCAACTTGACCGTATTTGCGATCAATTGTTGGCAAATCCTGTGATTGAAATCTATCGATTTGATCTAACGGAGGTTGCAGCCGTTACAGCTTGATTTTTGAACAGGTGGGTTGATCAAAGATGAGGTGAAATATCTTTTTTTGATCAACTCGTTTCTATTTGTAATTTACTACATAAATTAACTATGAAATTTGGCGTTATTGTTTTTCCGGGTTCTAATTGCGATCGAGATGTGGCTTGGGTAACTCAAGGATTATTGGGACAACCTACCCGCATGATTTGGCATGAAGATACGGATTTATCGGATATTGATGTGGTGGTGATTCCGGGGGGGTTTAGTTATGGAGATTATTTGCGTTGTGGTGCGATCGCAAGGTTTTCAACCGTGATGCGTTCAACAATTGAACACGCCAACCAAGGCAAATTTGTCCTGGGAATTTGTAACGGATTTCAAGTGTTAACCGAAGCGGGATTATTACCCGGTGCGTTAGTCAGAAATCGGGATTTACACTTTATTTGTGAGTCCGTTCCGTTGACGGTGGTTAATAATAATAATCCCTGGATGTCTGAATATCAAGCTGGGGAAGTGATCAATTTACCCATTGCTCATGGAGAAGGGTGTTATTATGCCGATGAAAACACCTTAGCGGAATTAGAAGATCATCACCAAGTTTTATTCCGGTATGGCACAGATAAAACCCCAAAACCCGAAGAAAATCCTAACGGTTCTTTAAATAATATTGCGGGAATTTGTAACCGTCAAGGCAACGTTTTAGGAATGATGCCTCACCCAGAACGTGCCTCTGATCCAATGTTAGGAAATACGGACGGAATTAAGTTGTTTAAAACCTTATTGCATTAGGAATTATGTCCCCTCTCCCCCAACCCCTTTTCAGCAAAGGTGAGGGGGAAATAATTCCCTATTCCCTGTTCCCTGTTCCCTATTCCCTATTTTGAAGCGTTTTTGCACTTTGACCAAAGAGAATTTTTTTGGCTTCATCGGTCATTGTTGCACCTGAAGAATAGGATTTTCCTTTCTCGTAAGCTCGCATCACCGCCGGACGAGATTGAATACGATTAAACCAAGCTTTTAAATGGGGAAAATCATCTAAATTTTGCTGTTGTTGTTCATAAGGGACAATCCAAGGATAACAAGCCATATCTGCAATTGAATAGTCCCCTGCAATATAATCTCGCCCTTCTAATTGACGATTTAAAACCCCATATAAACGATTAGTTTCCTTTACATAACGATCAATGGCATAAGGCAGTTTTTCCGGTGCATATTGGGAAAAATGATGGTTTTGTCCTGCCATTGGCCCTAGTCCTCCCACTTGCCAAAACAGCCATTCTAAAACGGTTTTGCGATCGCGCCAATTTTGAGGGAGAAATTGTCCGGTTTTTTCGGCTAAATAAATTAAAATTGCGCCAGATTCAAAGACAGATAAAGGTTCCCCACCATCAATCGGATTAAAATCAATAATAGCGGGCATTCGGTTATTAGGAGCAATTTTAAGAAATTCTGGTTTGAATTGATCACCAGCCCCAAGATTAATCGGAATAATTTGATAGTCTAATCCGGTTTCTTCCAAAAATATCGGGATTTTGTGACCGTTAGGAGTAGGCCAGTAGTAAAGTTCAATCATGGTTTTTATTAGGAAATATTGTTACAGATGACTGGCGCTTGACTCCAAAAATTTAGAGAGGCGTGAACGCCTCACTACAAAGTTTACAGTTCTTCTTGGAAGTCTTTTAAAATTCTCACCAATTCTTGAATTCCTGAATTAGGAATTAAATTGACAAGGGAGGTGGTTTGTTTTCCTCCGCCTAAATTAACATAAATTTTTTGCAACACTTGTTGAACTTCGCTTTCGGTAAAGTCACCCTTTTCTAAAAGGGGATACAGTTGTTCAGCTAATTGAGTATGTAAATGCGCTTCAGCTAAATACAGATGCCATTTAGCGACATCAATATAGATATTTTCTCCAATTTCAGCCGCTAATTTTTCAATGTTTCTTGTATCTAAAACAGACATCATTAATCTCCTAAATAATTGAGGGTTAACGGTTAACCGTTAACTTGAATGTTATCGATTTGAACTGACAGGAGAATAGTCGGCGATCGCAAAAATATAAAAACCATGAATAGCGATCGCCAATAACCAAACGCCCGTAAATCCAATTAACCAAGACCAATCAGCCGATTGTAAATTATGAAAAAACCATAAACCCGAATTAATCGCTGCAAAAATAGCAACATGGATGGCAAAATTCATCCGATCATCTAAACGACGATAATCAGGATCTTTGCGGTCGGGTTTACGGGGCCAACGAGGAGGCATAGACAGTTAATTCCCAAGCTTTTTCTATTCTATTTTAGGCTGAATGGGGCTTGACTTCTTCTATCTAGTGGTGGTAATCTCCTGATTTTCCCCCCGTTTTACTCAACAGGCGAATAGACTCAATCACAATCGACTTTTCTAAGGCTTTCGCCATGTCATATAAGGTCAACGCCGCCACAGAAACGGCTGTTAACGCTTCCATTTCCACTCCAGTTTCAGCCTTGGTGATCACTTCCGCTTGAATTTGATACCCCGGTAATTCGGGGTCGGGCCAAATTTGAACCTCAATTTTACTTAACGGTAAGGGATGACACAAAGGAATTAACTGGGCCGTTTGTTTGGCCGCCATGATTCCCGCGAGTTTCGCTGTCCCTAAAACGTCTCCTTTGGGGGCGTTTCCCGCTTCAATGGCGGCAAAAGTTGTAGGTAACATTCGCACTTGTCCCCCGGCGATGGCTTGACGACGGGTTGCGACCTTCCCCGACACATCCACCATGCGGGCTTCCCCCGTCTCATCGAGGTGGGTGAGGCGATCAGAAGAATTTTCCAAAAAATTGCTTGCCATTTGGGAAAAATGTGTTAATATAAGAAAGCGGTGAAGAAAACACCCTCGTTCAACAGTGTATATTGTTCCTGGGGTTGTTGTTCTGAACTGGCAAGGGCTTGTAGCTCAGTGGACTAGAGCACGTGGCTACGGACCACGGTGTCGGGGGTTCGAATCCCTCCTAGCCCGTTTAAATATTAATCATTAAAAAAGATAGAGGCAAGATTACCTTGTTTCTATCTTTTTTTATTTTGTGCTAATAACCGTTGGCCTCAACCGCGTTGCTCGTGTTTATGATTAAGGGCTTATATGAAATCTTTAAATGTTGACTACAAATCCCCCCTGTAGAGACGTTGCATGCAACGTCTCTACAGGGGTTTTAGGAGGGATCATCTGTTTTTGAGCAATACAAAATGGGTTTGATTCAAACCAAATATTATTAAAGCGATTTTCAGTTAAAATATAAACTTGAGATCTTGACTCAGTAGGGAATAGCACCTCATGACTCGAACCGCAAAAATTGCTCAAATTATTGAACAGCGTCGTCCTCTCGCAAACCGGATTGAAACTGTAACCCAAAATCTCACCTTTCTGAACGAAGCATTACACCATCTGGAAGAGCAACGCCATCAACTTTTAGAACAGATTGATGAGCCTAATGTAATCAACACTTTGCAATCTCTCAATATAGCGTCGTTTTCTGGGGTGATTGCTAAAGAATTAGAAGCTCTCAAAAAACTACAACGCCGTTTTTCTCGTAATAGCTTGAATATTGGTGTTGTCGGGAGAGCTAGACAAGGAAAAAGTCGGTTATTACAAAGTTTAACAGGGCTCACCAGTGCAGAAATTCCTGATGGTAGTACACAGCATTGTACGGGGGTTAGAAGTACCCTTGATCATGTTCCGAATAGCGAAACTTATGCAGAGGTTAAGTTTCATTCTGAAGCTTCATTTTTAAAAGAAGTGATAGCCCCTTATTATAGAAAGCTGGAATTAGGAATAATACCCCTAACCTTAAGAGAATTTGCTCATCAACCTTTACCGAATTTACCCTCTCAACTGAGTCAATCGGATGAACCTAAAGAAATGACTCAAGCCAAATATGAACACTTAAAACGCTATCATACCCATTTTAATCAATATCATCATCTGCTTAAAATTACTTCGCCTCAACGAATTCCTCGTGAAAGTATTCGAGAATATGTTGCTCAAGATAATGCAGAAGGACAGCAAGTATTCTTTAATTATCTAGCTGTAAAAGAGGTTAAAATCACCTGTACTTTTCCGAATACTGATGTCAGCCAAATCGCCTTAGTTGATATGCCAGGATTAGGAGATACTGGAATCGGTGATGCAGAGCGGATGATTGAAATTTTAGGTCAAGATGTCGATTTTGTTCTTTTCGTTAAACTCCCTAAATCATTGGGTGATTTTTGGGCTGATGTCGATGTACAACTTTATGGTTTAGCAGCAAAAGCTTTAGTGGATTTACCGATTAATTTATGGTCTTTTATGATTTTAAATCGGACTTCAGCAACTTCACAAAATGGAGATAACTTGAGAAACTGCCAAAGCCTTGCAGAAACAATGGCAGGAAAATATATTAATGTGGCTCAAACGATTATAGCAGACTGTTCTAATCCAGAGGAAGTTAATCATCAAATTCTGGATCGAGTTTTGGATTATTTAAGTCATCAAATTAAAACTTTAGATCAACAATATGCTCTAGCTTGTCAAAAGCGTTTATCTATATTACAAAACAGTATTAATACTGAGTTACAAAAAGCATTAACAACGCTAAAAACATCGGTTAATCAGGATAACATTTCAAGAGTATTTCTTCCCAAATTTGATCAATTTTGGGAGGATATCACGAATGGGTTAAAGACGCTGGTTGAAGACTTAAGAAAGAATCGAGATGAAGTTGATATTGATTTCAAAGAACAGGTTGAAGCTGCCATTATGACCTGTAAGCAGGATCATGGGATTCCGACAATAGAAAAAATTGAGATCCTAAATAAGCAGGTACAAGGTTATGGTACTGTTTATGAAAAATACTTAAATGAAGTTAGAGCAAATCTATCTAAACATTTTTTATCTTTGGATGACGGATTAAAGCGATCGCTCAATCGTGTAAAATCACAAGTAGCAGACACTTTAATTAATCTGGAAAATGGAGGATTAGGAGAATTAACGGATGCTAGAGGAGTTGAATTTATTCAAGCGTTAGCAGAAATTATTCCTGAATCAGAAGCACAACTCAAGGCAGGATTTCAACTATTAGCTGACTTTGAACTGTCCTATCGAGGATTTGTACAACATCGGATTCGTCAGCATTTAGATGGTTTAACGCCTAATGAACCCACCACGAAAAAGTTAGGAAACACTCCTGATGCAGAACAGGTTTTAAATTGTTTGAAAACGGCTCATGCAGAAGCAGTTTATAAATGTGATAATGCCTTAGCTGAGTTATTTTGTGAACCCAGTCAAGCTGCATTTGCAATTGTAGAAGAATTTTTAGATCGGATTCTTCGTGCAGCAGGGGTTAAGAATGAATGGTATTACTTTGTTGAAATGCACCAACAGGAAATTTGGCCTTTAGAGTTTAAAGAGTTCAGCGATCGCACTCGTCTTAAAACCCAGTGGAGTCAGATCTTAGAACAAGCTCAAAATGCTAACCAACCCCAAAATTTACAATTCCTCAACTAACCAATTTAGGAGACTTTTATGCAGGAACTCAAAATTGCTATGTTTGGCCCTAGATATGTAGGTAAAACTAGCTTGTTAACATCTATGTATCAGGAAATTAACAAGGCTAATCGTGGGATTAATATTCAATTAATTCCTGATCAGTACACACAAATAACATTAGGAAAACGTTTAGCAGAGTTGGAAAACTTAAGTAAGGATTTTGAGGGCAAAGATGGTATCATTTCAACAGAAGCAGCGGCTGGGCCTCAATCAATACGGTCATTCATTTTTGATCTAGGTCAGAAAGGCACTAAACCGTCTTTGCGACTTCATTTTCAAGACTTTCCAGGTTTTTATTTGCTTTCCTCTGATCAGAAAGAATGGGCCTTTGCTGAAAATATATTAAAAGAGTCTGTAGCGGTAGTGATTGCGATTGATACTCCTGCACTAATGGAAAAAAATTCTCCCAAACTCAAAAGAACTATAAAAGAAAAAAAGTTTGATTTACATGAGTATAGCAATAGGGGACAAGAAGTCACGGATTGGTTCAAAAAAACTTATCAGGATCTCAACAACCCTCGCTTGGTCATCTTGGCTCCTGTAAAATGTGAAAGCTATGTTCAAACCTCTCAAGATGCAGCTAAATTGCTAAAACGAGTTAAAGAGGAATATGCAAATTTGCTTGATCTATTCAGTAGTCCAGCATTAGCTTCTAAAGTTTCTGTGGTTGTAACTCCTGTTCAAACCGTTGGTAACGTATTTTTCTCGCGGGTGGAGTTAATTGATGAAAAGCCTCACTTCCATTTCAGTAAAAGAAGTTATGATGACGATTATAACCCTAAAAATTGTGAACAGCCTCTTAAATATCTGCTACGGTTTGTGTTAAGATTATATGTTCAAAATCAATGGGGTATTTTAAATTTTATTCGAGAGTGGCTACAGCTTGATCAAGAAATGAAAGAAATCATTAGAGAATATGCCAAAGATTGTAAAACGGCTGAAGGGTTTGAAGTCATTCAAGGTAAAAACTTATTAAATATTTAAAGCTAAGGAGTTATTTATGGATATTAGAGAAGTTTATGTTCAAAGTTGTGGGCTTGCCCAAGAACATGATTATTGTTGGGTTAAAGTGACTCAGGAAGGTCAACATATTCGAGAAATTCCGACCATTCTTCAAGAAGCCCATGATAAAAATAAAGGAAGATTAACCGATCAATATGATAGTCATGATCCTTCTCTTGTCTTAGCTGAACATGGTCAAGAAATTTTGTTATTAGTAACTGGATTAAAAGCTAATGAACGGACAGAAATTTACCGTCGTCAAATTCGTAACTCTGTTGCTATTATAGCTTCTCCCAAAGATAAACCAATCTTAGAAGAAATTCTTAATCATATTCAGTGTAATTGGGAGACTTTTCGAGCCAAAATTGATAATGCTGTAACATTTGATGATGATCAAAATTATTATGGATTTAAAGTTGATCGAGATTTAGTTAAGAAATCTATTCAAGAAATTCGGGAAACGCCAATTTCTGATGAGCCAGATCAAAGGATTAATGTTGTTAAATGGCAGCAACCTGGGGAAAAAAAAATGTTAATTCCCATATTAATCGTCGTAATCCTTGTGTTAATCCTGGTTATAACGATGATAGCAGTTCAGAAACCCGAACCGAAAAACCCTCCGAACCCAAACTCCCCAACGGAGAAATTACAGGAAGAGCAAATAAAGCAGCCCCTAACAATACCGGAATCAATTCAGGAGAATTAAATCCCAACACCAACACCACAGGATCAGTTAGTAACAAAGAGCATGAAACTGACCCCTTAAAAAGTTTATTCCAAGTGGGACAAATCATTTCTACAGGAATTGACATTCTCAAAGACTTACCCGATGAGCAGCAACAAGAATTAATTCGTATTGTTAACTTTCTTCGCAAGTGCAAAACCGAAGAACTAACAGAAAAAGAAACAGAAAAAGAACAGGCAATTATGAAAGATTACCAGCAACTCATTAATAAAATTAAGGAGTTTTAAATATTGGGGAGTATGTCAAGGTTGCGGAGGAGTTAGAGGGTGGTAATAGAGTTGATTTACCAACAGATATTAATATAATTGCCTTGAGTTGGTTTTTGAATTGAAGCGATCGCCCAAAAATTACAAGCGCACCGAGAAACCGGGTTTCTGCGATCGCTTTTTCTGAATAACAGAAATATAGCGGAAGAAACCCGGTTTCTGAGATCGCTTTTTCTGTAAAATCAAAATCCCCCACCCGAAGGTAGGGGATCTTTTTAATTACCTATCAAACGAGGATTCAGTTAACGTTACATCAACCAAACTTACCCGCAGTCGAGGCAATTAGGAAGGCTGCGTAGGTAATGATATAGCCAACCGTGAAGTGAGCTAAACCAACCACACGAGCTTGAACGATAGACAGAGCAACCGGTTTATCTTTCCAACGAACTAAGTTCGCCAGAGGAGTGCGCTCATGTGCCCAGACAATCGTTTCGATTAACTCTTGCCAGTAACCCCGCCAAGAGATCAGGAACATAAATCCAGTTGCCCAAACCAGGTGTCCTAATAAGAACATCCAAGACCAGACCGACAGGTTATTCGTTCCGTAGGGGTTGTAGCCGTTAATTAACTGAGCCGAGTTCAGCCACAGATAGTCACGGAACCAGCCCATCAGGTAGGTAGAGGATTCGTTGAACTGAGCAACGTTTCCTTGCCAAACGCCCAGATGCTTCCAGTGCCAGTAGAAGGTTGTCCAACCAATGGTATTCAGCATCCAGAACATCGAGAGGTAGAAAGAGTCCCAAGCAGAGATGTCGCAAGTACCGCCACGGCCAGGGCCATCACAAGGGAAGGCATAGCCGAAGTCTTTCTTGTCGGGCATTAGCTTAGAGCCACGAGCATCCAACGCACCTTTGACCAAAATCAGGGTGGTGGTGTGCAGACCCAGAGCGATCGCATGGTGAACTAAGAAGTCCCCAGGGCCAATCGTCAGGAATAAGGAGTTGCTACCCGAGTTGATAGCTTCTAACCAACCGGGCAACCAAACGTTACCGTAGTTGGGCCAAGCGGTGCTGGCGATGCTTTCAGGGTTCGACAGCAACACATCCATTGCATAGAGTGCTTTACCATGAGTCGCTTGAATGAATTGAGCAAAAACCGGTTCAATCAGAATTTGCTTTTCAGGAGTTCCAAAAGCAACCACAACATCGTTATGGACATATAAGCCCAGAGTGTGGAAACCGAGGAACAGAGACACCCAGCTTAAGTGAGAGATGAGGGCCTCTTTGTGCTGTAACATCCGATCCAACACATTGCCTTTGTTTTGTTCGGAATCATAGTCGCGCACCAGGAAGATTGCCCCGTGAGCGAAAGCTCCGACCATTAAGAACCCAGCAATATATTGGTGGTGGGTATACAGCGCCGCCATCGTGGTGTAATCCTTAGCGATGAAGGCGTAGGGGGGCATTGCATACATATGCTGTGCCACCACAGAGGTGATCACACCCAGCGCCGCCAGAGCAAATGCTAACTGGAAGTGCAGAGAGTTGTTCATGGTGTCGTACAACCCTTGGTGTGGCAGGTTGAACGGCCCTTCATTTTTGAACCCGAACAGAGGATCTTTGGAATTCATCATTTCTTTGATGCTATGACCAATTCCAAAGTTTGTCCGGTACATATGGCCCGCAATGATGAACAACACTGCGATCGCCAGATGGTGGTGAGCCATATCCGTCAACCAGAGAGACTCGGTTTGAGGATGGAAGCCACCTAAGAAGGTCAGGATTGCGGTTCCAGAACCTGTAGAGGTTCCGAAAACGTGACTGGCTGTATCCGGGTTCTGGGCATATACACCCCAGTTGCCTGTGAAGAAGGGAGCCAGACCAGCCGGGTGGGGCAGAGTGCTGAGGAAATTATCCCAACCCACGTGCTGTCCGCGAGATTCAGGAATGGCAACGTGAACCAAGTGACCTGTCCAAGCCAGGGAACTAACCCCGAACAGACCTGCCAAGTGGTGGTTCAAACGAGATTCAGCATTCTTGAACCAGGACAAACTGGGACGATACTTGGGTTGAAGGTGGAGCCAACCTGCGAACAGGAAGATAGCAGCCAAAATCAACAGGAAGATAGACCCTTGATACAGGTCACCATTTGAGCGCATCCCGATGGTGTACCACCAGTGATACACCCCAGAGTAAGAGATATCAACGGGGTTAGAAGCACCCGCTTGGGTAAAGGCTTCTACCGCCGGTTTGCCAAATTGGGGATCCCAAATGGCGTGAGCAATGGGGCGAATATTTAAAGGATCTTTGACCCATTGTTCAAAATTACCTTGCCAAGCGACATGGAATAGGCTGCCTGAAGTCCAGAGGAAGATGATAGCGAGATGACCGAAGTGGGAGGCAAAAATCTTTTGGTAAAGATTTTCCTCTGTCATGCCATCATGGGTCTCGAAATCATGGGCTGTGGCAATCCCATACCAAATCCGACGTGTTGTCGGGTCTTGGGCCAAGTCCTGGCTAAATTTGGGGAATTTAGTTGCCATAAGTCCTAACTAAATCGTGTTCTTTTCTATTCCGCTTCAGGGGGAAGAAGAAAGCCGATTAAGCCTTCTTCCGCCCCTGAGCAGAGAGTTTTCATCCTACTGAAATAATTCGGGCTAGGAAGAATGCCCAGGTTGTAGCAATTCCCCCTAAGAGGTAGTGAGCTACACCAACCGCACGACCTTGAGTAATACTCAGAGCGCGAGGTTGAATTGCAGGGGCTACTTTCAGCTTATTATGAGCCCAAACAATAGACTCAATCAATTCTTGCCAGTAGCCACGGCCACTGAACAGGAACATTAAGCTGAACGCCCAGACGAAGTGGGCACCCAAGAACAACAGACCGTAGGCAGAAAGGGCTGACCCATAGGAAGTGATCACCTGAGCAGCTTGCGCCCACAGGAAATCACGCAGCCATCCATTAATCGTAATGGCGCTTTGGGCAAAGTTGCCATTGGTGATGTGAGAAATAGTGCCGTCCGCACCAACTGTTCCCCACACATCGGATTGCATCTTCCAGCTAAAGTGGAAAATCACGATGGAGAGAGAGTTGTACATCCAGAACAGACCGAGGAAAACGTGATCCCAGCCAGAAACTTGGCAAGTACCACCCCGACCCGGGCCGTCGCAGGGGAAGCGGAAACCTAATTCACTCTTATCGGGAATCAGGCGAGAGCTACGGGCGTAGAGAACGCCTTTAAGCAGAATTAAAACCGTAACGTGAATCGTGAAGGCATGGATATGGTGAACCATGAAGTCCGCCGTACCTAACACGATGGGCATCATTGCCACTTTGCCACCGACGGCAACGACACCGCCGCCGAACACTGGACTTACACTTGCTAAAGCATGGGGAGCCGTGCTACCGGGTGCTAAAGCGTGAATGTGTTGAATCCATTGGGCAAACACAGGTTGGAGTTGAATGCCTGTATCGGAGAACATATCTTGGGGACGACCAAACGCCCGCATGGTGTCGTTATGGACGTACAAGCCGAAGCTATGGAAGCCCAAGAAGATACAGACCCAGTTCAGGTGGGAGATAATTGCATCGCGGTGACGAAGCACACGATCGAGCAAGTTGTTAACATTGTTGGCCGGAACGTAATCGCGCACCATAAAGATGGCAGCGTGAGCGCCCGCACCCACAATCAGGAAGCCACCAATCCACACATGATGCGTGAACAGAGACAACTGCGTGGGGTAATCCGTCGCAATGTAAGGATAGGGAGGCATTGAGTACATGTGGTGAGCCACAATGATGCTCAAAGAACCCATCAATGCGAGGTTAATCGCCAACTGAGCGTGCCAAGAGGTGGTCAGGATTTCGTAGAGTCCTTTATGGCCTTCTCCAGTGAAGGGGCCTTTATGGGCTTCTAACATTTCCTTCATGCTGTGACCAATGCCCCAGTTTGTCCGGTACATATGGCCCGCAATGATGAACAAAACTGCGATCGCCAGGTGATGGTGTACCGTGTCGGTTAACCACAGACCGCCTGTTTGGGGGTTCAATCCGCCTTTGAAGGTTAAGAAGTCAGAGTAGACTCCCCAATTCAAGGTAAAGAACGGAGTTAAACCTTGTTTAAAGCTGGGATACAGTTCTGCCATCAGGTTGGGGTTGAGGATGAATTCATGGGGTAAAGGAATATCCTTCACCGCCACTCCCGCATCCAGCAACTTGTTCGCGGGTAAAGACACATGAATTTGGTGTCCTGCCCATCCCAAGGAACCCAGACCTAACAATCCAGCCAGGTGATGGTTCATCATTGACTCCGCATTCTGGAACCATTCCAGTTTGGGAGCGCGTTTGTGGTAGTGGAACCAACCTGCAAACAGCATTAAACCGGCCATCACCAGCGCACCAATGGCGGTGCAGTACAACTGGTAGGAGTTTGTGAAACCGGAAGACCGCCACATTTGGAATAATCCAGAGGTAATCTGAATTCCGTGGAAGCCACCGCCCACATCACCGTTTAAAATTTCTTGGCCGAAAATTGGCCATACAACTTGAGCGCTGGGCTTAATCCCCGTAGGGTTAGCCAGCCAAGCTTCGTAGTTTGAAAACTTAGCGCCGTGGAAGTAGGCGCCACTTAACCAGATAAAGATCACGGCTAAATGGCCGAAATGGGCGCTAAAGATTTTACGCGAAATATCTTCTAAATCGCTGGTATGACTATCGAAGTCGTGAGCGTCGGCGTGGAGGTTCCAAATCCAAGTGGTTGTACTTGGCCCTTTGGCTAAGTCACGGCGGAAATGTCCAGGTTTAGACCATCTTTCAAAAGAGGTAGGAACCGGATCTTCGCTAACCGTAACTTTTACTTTTGCCTCACGCTCTGGAGGACTGATTGTCATTTAGACTCTCCTCGACCTGTGACAAAAAATAAGTAACGTTGCAGATTTTGACAGAAGTTATACCCCTTTTTCAAAATCCTTCACAAAAGTTAGCGTTTCGTACAATTGTTTCATAGATAAATTTCTATGAGACGATTTATTCAGGTTTATGCCTGAACCTAAGACCAACCTTTGTTCGGGGGCAACAAGACACCCTTGTAGTTGCCATAAGGCTTTTTTATGTTTATTTCAACAGCAACGCCCAACCCAAAGCCTTACATAGTAAGGGCTTCCCGGGGCAGTCGCTGTTGTCTTTAAATGATATATCATCTTTCTCAATCTGGGGGGAATGACTTGGTAACAATAATTAAAATTCACTCAGATTCTCTGACGATCATCAATTTAGCGTTCACAAGGGTTTAAAAAAGTCAAACTATTCTTGATAAATGTTACAAAACTTAAAATTTCTCCGACGGTCAAATTTTAGGGTACGGTAGCAGAGGATAGTGAACAGCAACCTGTGATTCCTTCAGTGATCAAAGTTACAAAATGTTGCTGATGTTTCACAAATTTAGAAACATCATCTTCCAGAATTCCTCAAGGAACTGCAAATCGCCATGAACCCCCAGAACTGACGGATCAAGGTTGACTGCCATTGGCCGATCATTCTCAATGGAAGAGTTATGGACAAAACTGGATTAGGGTTTCTTCACAGGATTAACCTGTTAAAGCTTCTGCTTCAGGGGTGGATAACAATCAAAACCCCACTCACGGCCTTATTAGCGGTATTAATAATAGGAACAATGGTTGGATGTGGTAATTCTGCGGTTGCGCCCCAGAGTTCTCCACCCCTGAGCGTGACCCAATCCACCGAACCCATTGGCGATGTTTCTCCACCCAAACTGATCCAAAAACTTCATCAAGTTCTCGATAGTTACCAGCCTCAAGTCAGTATTCTCAACCCCAAACCCGATGGGATTATCGAAGACGATACGATTAATCTGCAACTTCAGGTTCAAGGTTTACCCCTGTTCAAAGACCCGAAATCCGGTTTAGGGCCCCATTTACAGGTACTCCTTGATAACCAACCGAATATTGATGTTTACGATATTTCTACCCCCATCACTTTCTCTAACTTAGACCCCGGAACCCATACCCTGCGGGTCTTTGCCACCTATCCTTGGAACGAAAGTTATAAAAATGAAGGGTCTTTTGCTCAAACCACCTTTCATATCTTTACAAAAACCGAGCCCAATTATCCTAACCCGGATCTTCCCTTACTCACCTATAATCGCCCCCAAGGAGAATATGGGGCAGAACCAATTTTACTCGATTTTTATCTTAGCAATGCTCCTCTGCATCTGGTCGCCCAAGAAGACCCCACAGATGAAATTGTAGATTGGAAAATTCGGATTACCATTAACGGTGAAAGCTTCACCACTAACCAATGGAAACCCTTATATTTAAAAGGATTTAAACCGGGTAAAAACTGGGTACAAATTGAATATCTGGATGAAAATGGCAACCTTGTTGACAACGTTTTTAATAAAACAGCCCGTGTTATTAATTATAATCCCCAAGTAAATAATACCCTTTCCCAACTGATTCAAGGAAAATTATCCTGGGTAGACGTTAAGGGAATGGTGAATCCCAATGCAAACCAAGAAGATGTAATAGAACCCTCTGAACCGGAAGAAATTCCCTATATAGAACCTATTTCTGAACCGGAAGAAATTGCTCCACCTGTTGAAGAACCTATTTCTGAATCTCAAGATTCTATTCCAGAAATAGAAGAGATTTCTCCTGCTATAGAAGAAACACCTTCTCAAATAGAAAATTCTATTCCAGAAATAGAAGAAACTTCTCCTGCTATAGAAGAAACACCTTCTCAAATAGAAAATTCTATTCCAGAAATAGAAGAGATTTCTCCTGCTATAGAAGAAACACCTTCTCAAATAGAAAATTCTATTCCAGAAATAGAAGAGATTCCATCGGAAATCATAGAACCTGAACAACTTCCTATAGAACCTGTGGTATCCCCAACCCAGACGGAAGAAATCACACCTAAACCTGCAAAGACTCAAGCAGATATTCCTTCTCAACCCTTAGTTTCTCCTGAACCTCAACCTAACAAATTCAGTAAATTTTTAAGTCGTTTTCGTCTTCCTTTCTTAAATCCCATTTCAGTAAAATCTAACCCTCCGACTCCGCCAACAACTTTACCCGAAATTGTTGATCAAGTTCCCATTCCAGAACCCGTTACCGAACTACAACCAGGAGAAACCCCTAACCTAATTCAAGATTCAACCCTTCCAGTTGATTCTGAAACAGAAGTTTCTCAACCTGAATCAACTGTTGAATCTGAAATGATTCCAGAATAAAGCCTTCGGATTTCACTGATTTCTATTAACCTAAAACCTGGTTTTTGTGTAAATTATGCTAATCGGTGAAATCCTTTTAATTTGTTTAAATCTGCATTTTTATTAACATAAATTCATCTTGCGTTATGGTTTACAATCCTAAATTTATTCCTGAACAAAAATCCTATACTTGGCAAGGATATCAATGTTCCTATGAATATTATCCTGCTATTAACTCAATTAATAATAATGAATTGGCTTTATTATTAATTCATCCGATAGGTGTAGGATTGTCTGGAGATTTTTGGCATCGATTCTGCCAAGAAGGGCGAAAACAAGGGTTAAATCAGGCTATTTATAACCCAGATTTAATCGGTTGCGGTCATTCTCAAATGCCAAGGTTAGCCTATTATCCTGAAGATTGGGCAGAACAAGTTAATTATTTTTTACATAATATTATTCAAAAACCTGTTATTATCTTAGTACAAGGCGCATTATTACCCGTTGCGATCGCCCTTACCCAACTTCAAAAGAAGTCTAATTCTAACTTAATCAAAGGATTAATTTTATCTGGCCCTCCCGCATGGCGAGTGATGACCGAACCTGGTTCAGAACAACAACAAAAACTCACCTGGAACCTATTTTTTGATTCCCCCATCGGTAATTTATTTTGGCTCTATGCCCGTCGTCGTCAGTTTATCGAATCTTTCTCCATTCGTCAACTCTTTGCGAAAGCAGAAGATGTTGATCAAAATTGGTTAGACTTGTTAGAACAAGGAGCAAAAAATGATAATAGTCGTTATGCAGTTTATTCATTTTTAGCCGGATTTTGGAGAAAAAATTATACGGATATCATGGCAGAAATTTCGATTCCTACCTTAGCCATTTTTGGAACCACCGCATCCAGTATTAGTCGCAGTGGTTTTTCAGAAACCCCAGAACAACGGTGTCAACTTTATGAAACAGGTTGGAAAAATTGTCAATCAGCTATCATTCCAGGGCGTAATGTTTTACCCTACGAATCAACAGCAGAATTTGTTGAAGTGGTTGCAAAATTCATCAATCACCCGTAGGGTGCGTAAGCAAAGCGCACGCACCATCTATTGTTTATAAAAACCACTACAAAAACTAAGAAATAGAAAAATAGTAGGATTTTTAGTTTTTGTTGGTTTCTGTTAAGGAATAAAAAATCGGGATTTCATCATATAAGAAATAGAAAAATAGTAGGATTTTTAGTTTTTGTTATAGCGCTACGCATTACAGTTAGGACATTTCTAAATCCTGAAACCCTTTCACTTCTTACAGTTAAGCTGTTCCCTCTTCAAGTAGCGCTATATAGTTTCTGTTAAAAAATAGAAAAATACTAGGATTTTCCGTTTTTGGTGCGTGCGCTGCGCTTACGCACCCTACGGGTTATGAACGATGGGATTGAGCTATTTTTAAACTGAGGAAAATAACGGGAATAATCCCGACAGCGACAATGGCTAATGCGGGTGCTGCGGCTTCAGATAATCGTTCATCTGAGGCTAAATTATAGACTCGGATAGCGAGGGTATCAAAATTAAACGGACGAATCACTAATGTAGCGGATAATTCTTTCATTACATCTACAAAGGTTAACATTCCAGCCGTTAATAATCCACTCAACATCATCGGGGTATGAACTTTAATTAATGTTCGAGTTGCGCCATATCCTAAACTCCGGGCGGCTTCATCTAAATTGGGTTTAATTTTACTTAAACTTGATTCTACTGCTCCTAAAGAAACCGCTAAAAATCGAACTAAATAAGCATAAATTAATGCCATAATAGTTCCACTAAATAACAATCCGGTTGCAATCCCAAAGGTAGACTTCATAAACGCATCAATAGCATTATCTAATCGACCAATCGGAATTAAAATACCAACCGCAATGACTGAACCGGGAACCGCATAACCCATCGCTGCAATGCGCGTGGATAATCGCATGAGAGTATTAGAATTTAACCGGACTCCATAAGCCATTATTAAGGCGATAATCACGGCTAAAAGACCGCTAATCGTTGCTAAAGTTAAACTATGTAAGGCATAATTCAAAAATTCTGAATTGAAAAGAGTGTCTAAATTTTCTAAGGTCATCTTTAATAAAAGACCACTGGGAATTAAAAACCCAAAGGTTATTGGGATTAAACAAACTATACAAGCTAATATAGCGCGTATTTTTTTAAGTTTAAATTGGTTTAAAGCTTGAAATCGATTTCCGGTTTGATAATATTGGGCTTGTCGCCGTGACCAAAGTTCGACTAAAATTAATCCTAAAATAAATAACATTAAAACGGCTGCTAATTGAGAGGCTGCAATGCGTTCTCCCATCCCAAACCAAGTTCGATAAATCCCCGTTGTAAAGGTATCTACCCCAAAATATTGAACGGTTCCAAAATCATTCAAAGTTTCCATTAAAGCTAACGCCAACCCCGCCATAATGGACGGACGAGCGAGAGGTAACGCAATCGAATAGAAGCTTTTCCAAGGACTACAACCGAGGGAACGACTTGCTTCTAAGGTGCAGGTTGATTGTTCTAAAAATGCAACTCTAGTTAATAAATAAACGTACGGATATAACGTTAAAGATAATAAAAAAATTGCCCCCCAAACTGAACGAATATTAGGAAACCAATACTCATCAATGCTATTCCATCCAAAGGTATCCCGCAGCAAGGTTTGCACTGGGCCATAAAAATCTAACCATTCGGTGTACACATAGGCGAGAATATAAGCTGGCGCGGCTAAGGGAAGTAACAACCCCCATTCAAAGAAACGACTCCCCGGAAACCGACACATCGTTACTAACCAAGCACTACTGACTCCTAGCAATAACACCCCAATACCAACGCCAAAGATTAGCAATAAGGAATTGAGGATATAACCAGGTAGAACCGTTGTAGCTAAATGGTTCCAGACCGCAGCAGAATTGGTGAAAATACTGCTTAATACAAATAATACCGGAGTGGCGATTAAAATTGCGATCGCCATGACAAACACAGTCCAAACGTCCAGACTCAAGCTCCGAAAGGCTTTTATCAAAGACTCCAATGGGGATAAGAACACCTGGAAGCACTCCCAAAAATTTAATCAAGTCTTAGTGAGAATATATCCTAAAAAGGGGGTATAATCAGAATTATGTTTCTGAATATAAATTTCAACAATGGTGTTGAACTGTAAGCTCTATTGATTTGCTGTAAAGATGATTCAATCTGTGATTCTGCATTTAGAGGATGTCGGGAAACAGTTTCCCCGAAGCCAGACACCAGCCGTTCAAGCCGTTAACCTGAAGTTACATGAAGGGGATATTTTAGGACTGTTAGGCCCTTCTGGATGCGGGAAAACAACATTATTAAGAATGATTGCTGGATTTGAACAGCCCGATACGGGAACCATTGCTTTAGCAGGTCGAGAAGTGGCTGGGTTAGATTGTTGGATACCGCCAGAACAGCGAGACGTGGGGATGGTGTTTCAAGATTATGCGTTATTTCCCCATTTAACTGTTGAAAAAAATATTGCTTTTGGTTTAAAAAATAGTAAGAAAAAATCCAGTTTAGGGATTCAAAGACGGGTCGCTGAAGTTTTAGAATTAGTCGGGTTATCGGGTTATGAAAAACGCTATCCCCATGAAATATCCGGCGGACAACAACAACGAGTCGCCTTAGCTCGTGCTTTAGCTCCCCATCCGGCGTTAGTTTTATTAGATGAACCCTTAAGTAATTTAGATGTTCAAGTTCGTTTAAGATTGCGACAGGAATTACGGGATATTTTAAAAATAGCAGGAACTACTGCAATTTTTGTTACTCATGATCAAGAAGAAGCGTTATCGATTTCTGATTGGGTAGCGGTGATGCGAGAAGGACGCTTAGAACAGTTTGGCACACCAGAAACGATTTATCAGCAACCAGCCTCTCGGTTTGTTGCAGAATTTGTCACCCAAGCGAATTTTATTCCTGCTAAACGTCGAGGAGATTTTTGGGAAACGGAAGTGGGTTGTTTTGCGATTAACCCCTATTTGGTAAATGCTGTTACTCCTGATTGGGAGCAATTAGACCGAGTAGAATTAATGGTACGACAAGAAGATTTTATTCTTAAACCTGATGATAACGCGCCTGTTGTCATTCGCGATCGTCAATTTCTCGGACGAGAAAATCATTATAGTTTACAGGTTCCATCAGGACGGGAACTTATTGCTAGAACTAGCGCAACAACAGCACTTCCTGTGGGAATGCGGGTGAAGGTTTCTGTCCCTGAAAATGCTTTACGAGTCTTTCCGAGTCGGAGAAATTAGGTGGGGGTTGACAGTTGACCGTTGACGGTTGACTGTTAATAATTTGCTAGAATTAAAAGGGTGATCAATTACATTTGAACGGAGGCTATCAATATGTTATCAACGGATATGATGAAACAATCCATGATCATAAGAATTGAGAAAGTTGTTTCGATTTTAATGGAAGAGCGTCCTTTGTTTAAAGAAGAACTTAATTATTCGGAAATTGTAAAACATTTAGTTAAATTATTTGAAGAAAACTTATCTTTTGAAGAATTTAGTACAATGCCTGATACAGAATTAAAAGAGCATTGTAGTGGAATAATGTCCCTACAAATTTTAGCAAAAATTGGCGAAGATTTTACTCCTGAACAGATGGCTATTTTTGATGAAGCAATTAAACGTAAATAGATAATTATGATTTATTTATTAGATACTAATATCGTTTCTTGGGCTACTAAAAATAATCGTCAAATCAATTAGTTCAATGGAAATTACTAAATTGTCAAGTCAAGGTCAAGTTACTATTCCTCAAATATTAAGAGATCAGTATCATTGGGAAGCGGGTCAAGAATTAATTATAATTAATTTGGGTGATGTAATTTTATTAAAGCCTAAAAAAACTTTTCCAGAAACAACATTAGATGAAGTTGCTGGATGTTTGAAGTATCAAGGAAAAGCCAAAACAATTGAAGAAATGGATCAAGCAATTGCTCAGGGAATAGAAGAATTATGGAATCGATGATTGCTATTGATACTAATATTATTATTAGATTTCTTACGAGAGATGATGAATTACAGTATCAACAATTATTTAAAAAGTTTATCTATTTAAACAGTAAAACATCCTGACTTGTAAATGAGTGTAGTTCAAGCGATCGCATTCTCAACTCCCTTAAACCTTAAAAACCCGGTTTCTTTAAGAAACCGGGTTTTTAATCCCCATAGTGGTTGAGATTATCAAATATCTAAATCTAATTCCATCTGATTAGCTTTCACTTCTTTTTGTTTCTCAGCACTTTTAACTACTTCTAAACTTAAACGAATATTTAATCTTTTTTGAGTTTCGATAATATCTTTAACTGTGACAATTTGAACCTTATCACAACTATTGCTCATATATTTACTTTGATAAAAACCAGCAGACTTTGCCGTTTTTATCATATCTTTACTGGGATTGTCTAAAGTTATAAATATGGCTATACTAGCATTTAATAGGGTCATTGTTCCTATTAAATCTCGAATATCACCTGATTTTACTTTTCCTGATTTGACTTGAAAAATGATTTTTTCTGGGTCATTTTGATCTCCTTGAAAGTAAGCAATTCCATCTACACCTTGATCAGCACCTTTTTTTGTGTTAATAATTGCCCTATTATTCGTATAAGTTAAGATTGCCCATTTTTCAAATTCTTTTCGAGTGCGATCATCTGCTTTATTGGCTAATGCTGTTGCACTTTCTATATCTTTAGGAATACCATGCAGTTTAATCGTATCTAAAACTCCTTTTCCAAAGCTATCCTCTAATCTTCTTAAGATTAAGCTAATACTTTGATAAGTAATATCAATTCCTATCCATTTTCGCTCTAATCTTTGGGAAACTGCAACCGTTGTACCACATCCACAGTAAGCATCTAATATTGTATCATTTTGGTTAGAACTAGCTTTAATTATTCTTTCTAATAATGCTTCTGGTTTTTGTGTGGGATATCCTAAACGTTCTACCGAATTTCCTTGTAGTCGTGGAATTGTCCACCAATCCTCCGGTATTTTCCCATTAGGTTTTAAACGATTGATATGTTTATGTTCTGGATTTTTAGATTTATATAGTCCTTGATTTCCTGCACCTCTTTTAGTTCTTGCTACTGTTTCATCTGAATATGGTATGGAAATTTCTTCAAAATTAAATTTCCAAGAGTTTGATTTTGTATATCTAAAAATTACATCATGTTTTTTAGGGAAATTGTCTCTTGTATTTGTTGGTGCTGTATAACACCAAACTATTTCATTTCTAAAATCTCCTCCCTGAGAACAAAAAACAGCATCTAATACTAATTTTAAATAATGTGAAGCGGTAGGATCACAATGTAAATAAAAACTACCTGTAGGTTTTAAAACTCGATGTATTTCTGTTATCCTTAAAGTCATACTTACTAAGTAAGCAAGTAAACCACCTGTTCCTAAAACATTCCTTAAACCTATAATTAAATCAATACATTGTTGAGTGAATAAACCATGATAATTAGTTGTAATTTCCTCTATTCCATGAATTGCATGATCATCCCATTCCCAGGTATCAATAAATGCTTGTGCTTGAGCTTTATCCTCGGAACCAATATTATTATAAATTTGATTGTAATTCCGTTTAGAATTAAAAGGGGGATCGATATAACATAAGTCAACTGATTCATCTTTAATGTAACGTCTTAAAACTTCTAAATTGTCCCCATAATAAAGTTGATTAACCATTATATTTAGCAAATAAATTTGCTTGATTAAAACCTGATTAATCATTTTGATACTAAATTGATGTTTTGTCATACCAGAAAATATCTGATATTACCTGATGTTTTATTAATAAATATTAAGACAATACCTGAAAAAACCTGATAATCTGGAAGCAAGTTGAGTTATAATACTTAAAATTGTTACCTCATCTAGCTTTTATGACTGTTACAGAAATTTTACAATTTGTAGATAGCTTAGTATTTTCTGAGACAGAACAGCATTTAGATGATCTTCAAAAAAAGATTGTTGAACAGGTATTTAAAGGTAAAACTTATAAGCAAATTGCAGATATTTATGATTATGATGAGGGTTATATTGGTGATGAATGTAGGAAGTTATTTAAAATTTTATCTGAACAGTTAGGTGAAGATATTAAAAAATCTAACTTTGTTTCTACTATAGAAAGATTAAAAATAACATCATCACCCCTGATTATACATACCAATAGTAACCATAGTAAGCAAAATAATAATCATACTTTTAATTTTTGTATACCCAGCTTAAACAACTCTAATAACAATCAAGAAAAAAACTTAAACGCTAAATCTAAATCAGTTTATCATGATTTAACCCTAGCACCTCAAATCATAAATTTTTACAACCGAGAAACAGAACTTGAAACTCTTTCTAATTGGATAGTAAATCAAAATAGTCGTTTAATCTCCGTATTAGGAATATCGGGAATAGGTAAAACCGCCTTGGTTAAAAGATTTATTGATTTGAACTTAGATCAATTTGAAGTCATTATTTGGAAAAGTTTAAAATATCCTAAACCATTAGAGGTACTTGTTCAGGATTTATTGAATATTATTAAATCAGAAGAAAAACAAACGATAGAGGATCAATTTAAACAATTATTAGATCTGCTAATAGAGAAAAAATGTTTAATTATCCTTGATGATGTGCAGAATATCTTTACTCCGGGTGAATTTGCGGGACAATATCAACCGGAATATCACAGTTATCAAAACTTTCTCACCTTGATCACAGAAACTCAACATCAGAGTAGTTTAATTTTGATTAGTCAAGAACAATGTGGAGAAATGGAATGTTTAGATGAGGAATTATATTCGGTTAAGTGTTTAAAATTATCGGGTTTATATGATAGTCAAATTTTGAATCATAAAGGATTAGGAAATGGGGAGTCTTGGTTAACGTTAATTAATTTATATGAAGGAAATCCTAGTTATTTAAAAAGTATTGCTATTTTAATTAAAAATATATTTGATGGTGATGTTGCTGAGTTTCTAGCTGAAAATGAATTAGTGATTACTCAGGAAATGCGATCGCACTTTAACCAATTATATAATAGACTTTCACCCATTGAACAACAAATCGTTTTAAAATTCAGTCAATTTGAGCAACCTTTATCCAGAGAAACATTGAGAGAAACTGTAGAGTTATCATCAACAGATTTAATTAATGGATTACAATCTTTACAAAAACGGTATTTAGTGACTAAAGTAAAAGAAGATAAAACTATGTTTAAATTATCTTCTGTATTGAGAGAATATTTAGAAAACTAAAGATTAACCCTTAGCGAAATCTGTGATTATGATTTGTTTGGTTGCAATTTAGATACGGATTAGCTTGTTTTTCCTACTTTAATCTCTATTATTCACTGAAATCTTGAGTTTGTTTATCTCCAAATTTTTAGTTAAAACAGATGAGTTTAATCGGTTAATTTATAGAATTCTAGTTGCGTTTTTTTTAGCTCAGACTTACAATAAGATCAATCAAAACCCAACGTCTTTACTTGTAGGAATATCCGATGAGTTGATAAGACGAACACAACAATTTTTAACCAAACTGTTGTGTGTTTAAACAATGCGATCGCTTAAATTAACTGAGAATTTATGCTCTTGATTCAACGGATTACGTTTCTAAAAATCCATTTTTTTGTGCAAAATTACGGTTTAACAGAGGCTGTCTATCAAGATATTTATTTACTTTAATCAAACATTTTAACATTAAATTTTACCTAAGAGATAGAATTTTTCCTCTCTAATAGCTATCTAAAGACTGAGATTTGTCATGCTTAAAAGCTATTGAGTTCTCTCTCTATACAGATGGAATTGTTTAGGCTTTTTCCTAATTTATAGCTTAGTCTTTTCCATTTATATCCTCATCCTATTCTTTTAATCTGTGGAACAACTTTTAGGTAAATTAACCAAAACTGACATTCGCCGAAGCTTACGGGCTTCTACAGTAGATGGAGTATTTGCAGCCATCTTTACGAATGCAACAGGAGGCATTCTATTAACTAAATTTCTGGTTGATTTAGAAGTTAATCCTCTGCAAATTGGGCTATTATCTGCTATTCCAATGGTGGTTAATTTAGTGCAACCATTAGGTGCATTTTTAGCGGATAGAACCACAAGCCGTTATCGATATTGTCGATTAATTTATGGTACATCCCGTATTCTTTGGTTAATCTTAGGATTAGCCATTTTCATGATTTCCCCCTTTCATCCTTTTAGTCATCAAATTTTATTATATTTAACCCTAGCTATTATTTCCATAACCAGTATATTAGGAGCGTTAGGCGGTTCAGCTTGGATGAGTTGGATGGCAACTTTAGTCCCGAAAAAGTTAAGAGGGCGGTATTTTGGTTTACGCAATAGTGCCTCTAGCTTGAGTAATTTGATATCCGTTCCCATCATGGGAATGATGATTTCTTACTATCCTCTTGGCCCTATTCGAGGTTATGGTGTGATTGTTTTATTGGGGGTAATTATGGGATTAATGAGTTTAGCCTGTCAATATTTTATGGCTGATGTTAATCCCCAAATTCAGCATCCCATTGAACCCCCATCTTCTATAATTATCCCCCTAGAAACTGAACCAGTTTCTAACAATTCAGATTTTTTATCAAAATTTAGGATATTCTCAAAAATCGATAGTTTAATTCGTCAAAATTCTAATTTCTTTATTTTTCTAATTTACTATGATTTATGGATGTTTGCCGTTAACTTAAGTCTCCCTTTTTTCAGCGTGTATCTTTTACAAGGGTTAAAACTCGATGTCAGTTTAGTAACCCTCTATGCCAGTTTACAAGCGGGAATTTATATGTTAGTTTTACCCCGTTGGGGACGATTAGCCGATCGCATTGGCAACCGTCCTTTGTTATTATTAATAGGAATGATTGTATCGACTATTCCGCTTTTGTGGATAGAAGCTCATCATAATTCCTTCTCCATTTGGGTGTGGTTACCTTTAATTTATTTATTCATGGGAGCAACCTGGGCGGCACTTGATTTATGTAATCAAAATCTACAAATGGCTTTAGTTCCCCTTCGTAACCAAGCCAGTTATTTTGCCTTCACCTCAGCGAGTACCGGAATTAGTAGCGCATTAGGCACAACAACTGGAGGAATTTTAGCTCAGTTTGTTTGTAAAAATCCCGAAAATTTATTAGTCTTATTTGCCCTGTCTAGTGTTTTAATGTTAACAGCATTATTGCCCTTAACCTTAACTCAAGAACCCGGCGGTCAATCTGCAAAACACTTATTGCAAAAATTCGGTAATGTTATCGGAATTAATCGAACGATTACCTTAAAAAATAAACCCGCAGCTTAACAATTAAACTTATTCCCCCCTGTTCGGTGTTCCCTGTTCCCTATTCCCTGCTATATGATAGAAAGTTCGGTTACTTTTAAACATTGAAATTCCGCCCTGAATTGGCGTTTGTAATCAACTATGGCAACCCTGAACGACAACTATCTCAAACTCAAAGCCGGATATCTGTTCCCCGAAATTGCCCGCCGGGTAAACGCTTTTGCAGAAGCCAACCCCGACGCAAAAATCATCCGTTTAGGCATTGGCGATGTCACCGAACCCTTACCCGCAGCCTGTCGCAACGCAATGGTGCAAGCGGTGGAAGACATGGGAAACCGCGACACCTTCAAAGGCTATGGCCCCGAACAAGGTTATGCTTGGTTACGGGAAAAAATCGCCGCCAACGATTTTCAAGCCAGAGGATGTGAGATTTCTGCCGATGAAATCTTTATTTCTGATGGTTCAAAATGCGATACAGGCAATATTTTAGATATTTTTGGAGACGATAATATTATCGCCGTTACTGACCCCGTTTATCCCGTTTATGTGGATACAAATGTGATGGCAGGACACACAGGAGATGCGAATGAAAAAGGGGAATATGGGGGATTAGTTTATATTCCCATTACGGCTGAAAATAATTTTACTGCCGCTATTCCCACCCAAAAAGTTGATTTAATTTATCTCTGTTTTCCTAATAATCCCACAGGGGCAACGGCAACAAAAGAACACTTAACCGCCTGGGTTGAATACGCGAAAGCTAACGGTTCGATTATTCTCTATGATGCCGCCTACGAAGCGTTTATTTCTGACCCCAGTTTACCCCATTCTATCTATGAAATTCCAGGGGCAAAAGAGTGCGCCATTGAGTTTCGTTCCTTCTCCAAAACCGCAGGATTTACCGGAACTCGTTGTGCATTTACTGTTGTTCCAAAAACCTTAACGGCTAAAGCAAAAGATGGTTCTGATGTGGAATTATGGAAACTCTGGAACCGTCGTCAAGCCACTAAATTTAACGGGATTTCCTATATTATTCAACGGGCAGCGGAGGCGGTTTATTCTGAAGCAGGAAAAGCCCAAGTTAAGGCGTTAATTCAATTTTATATGGAAAACGCCAAAATTATTCGGGAGCAATTAACGGCGGCTGGATTAAGTGTTTATGGTGGAGAAAATGCCCCCTATGTTTGGGTGAAAACGCCCCAAGGTTTATCAAGTTGGGATTTCTTTGATAAACTATTACAAACCTGTAATGTTGTAGGAACTCCGGGTTCTGGTTTCGGTGCGGCAGGTGAAGGATATTTTCGGATTTCTGCTTTTAATAGTCGGGAAAATGTAGAAGAAGCAATGCGAAGAATTACCGAGAAGTTTAAAGCTTAAACTGTTGGGTGGGCAATGCCCACCTAATAAACAGTTTACAAATCTCGTAAATTATAGCTATAATCAAATAAAGTTATGTAGTGGTATACAGTATGGCTACAGCAGTTATAAACCAACAAGTACAGGATGAAATTGCCAGACTTTCGCAATCTCAAAACGTTGATGCAAACGTCTTAGAAGAATTTGCTAATTTTGTTATACAAAAAAATTACAATTTAAAAAATAAGCGTTCTACTCAAGAACTGTCAATAGGTGCTGTCAAGCAAGCCGTTTATCATCACTTTAAAGTTAAGAATACACAGGAGTTAAAGAAATCAGGTTTGTTTAGAATGTCTACAGATGGCATGGGTACACTTGATTTTCGTTTAGCTTCAACTTGGAAGATGTTATATCGAAAATTTGTGGGTGTTCTTCCTAATGAAAAAAATCAAGAAGGATATGGTTGCATTAATGGTATTAACATTTTTAATTACTTTAAACCTTGGAGAGTTTTCGGATTAAATCCTAAAATTGCAACGAAAGAAGATATTAAGGAAGCATATTACAATTTAGCCAAAATTTATCACCCAGATAATCCCACAACAGGAGATCGAAAAATTTTTGAACAAATTGATATTATGTATAAAAGTATTATTGAGGTTTTTTAAGAATGCAAGAATATCTTAGATTTTCTATTACAGAACAAGAAATTGCTATAGCATTAAAATTAGAAAGGACGCAGCTTGATGAAATAGTTTCCGATTTAGAATTATCTTTGGATAGTTCGATTGAATTTAAGGAATCCTTACATTTTAGATACTTAAATAGGAAATTAAAAGAAAGAATATTTTCTCAAGAAGGAGCGTTGGCTATTGCAAGTTATATAGACAATAAATCTAACGATACAATGAACATTAAAGAAGTTTTAACTTCAGTTATAGAATTAGTTGAAAAGCATAGAATTAACAGAATTGATAATAGTATTCGCCAAACTGTATATGATAATAGTTCTTCTTTAACAGTTATGAGAGAGCTACATTGGTTAAGTAACCGAGATGTTGTTAAAATTTTTCAAACCAAAGAAAGTAAATTAGAAGAATCTTTCAAAAATATTCAAATATCATATGATCCCATGAAAAAAGGAGAAGATTATGAGCATATAAGTGCTGTCCGTTATTTTTCTTTTCGTGGTTTAGCAAAACTGAGTATAGAACTAGCAGCAAGTTTATGTAAAAAAGAAAGAAAGGATTATTGTCAAAGAGTACCAATCGTTGTTCCTCCTGTTGTTAGTGATCTTTTAGCTCTTACTCCGTCTGAAATTCCATCTCAGAAAGACATTGAATCAGCCATGAGATATGTAAATAAGAGAGATAAGGAAAGATGCCAAATAACAGGCAAATCTAGGGATAAAATAGATAAAATTGACTTAGCTAGACATCACTTATTTGATCAAAAAAATTATACCTATCTATCTGCTGAAATTGATAATATTATTACAATCACTAGAGAGATTCATGATGACTTTCACCTGTGGATCGGTGGAACAGATAAAACCTGTACAATAGATGATTTCATCCGTTATATTGAAACGTTTTATAATCAAAGACACTCAGTAATTTTAATGCTATATGATCGTCGCCAGCTACTTAGGTTAAAGTTAAGTCAATTACAACGTTATTTACCTGAAAGTAACTCTTGATGTCGATATGAAAACCAATAAACTATTCTTCCAGTTGAACAAAATACAACCCAAGACTAAACTTTTCTTTCCAGAGCAACAGGAGGATATAAAATGATGAACTGGAATTATCGTGTTTTTCAAGAACCTAATGGTGACTATATTATTCGTGAAGTGTTCTATGCTGAAGATGGCTCAATTATCAGTTGTACACAAAATGCAGTAGAACCCATCGGTCAATCTTTAGAAGCATTAGCTAAAGATATTAAAGCTTTTCAAGAGGCGTTAACTTTACCTGTTTTAACGTTAGCTGATATTCCTATTAGTACCTCAAAAAAACGTCATGATGAACGTCATAACAATATTTCTCATGAACAGTTAATGGCAGAACTTGGATTATGCGAACCGTTGAGGAATTAATTACAGAAGCATTATGCCATAATAATATTAAAAGTAAGGTTCTATAAAACTATGCAGTCAATTCGATCTAAACTGATAGATCAGTTACAATTTCTGCCTGAAACAGCGCTTGAGCAAGTCCTTGAGTTTGTAGAAGGTTTAAATCAAAAACACCTTCAAAAACCTGTTGGAGTCCCTGGTCATCAACTGATACAATTTGCGGGAGCAATTCTGTCAGATGATTTACAATTAATGGCTGAGGCGATTGAATTGAATTGTAATCAGGTTGATTTTAATGAATGGTAGGTTTTTACTCGATACAAATATTATGATTACCTTGTTTGATTACCTTCTTAATTATAGAGGATTAAAATAATGGAGAGTTTAAAGGTAAATACTTATGTTGGGGATGATGGAGTTTTGCAACTTCAGTTACCTGTAAGTAATGAAGAGTTAGAGGTCATGGTCATTTATCAACCTATTCCCAAGAGAAGTCATCGTGAATCAAAAAAAAGGTTTGAAAAATTGTTAAGTCAATATGAGGGGAAGGTTTTAAGTGATAGTGTTGAATTGTTACGAGAGGATAGAGAGCGTGGCTAAATTTGTTGTTGATGCGAATGTTGCTATTAAATGGGTTATTCCTGAAGTTTATACAAATATTGCTTTACGTCTATTAGATGATGACTCTAATCTTCTGTTAGTTCCTGATTTCTTTTTTCCAGAAATCGGAAATATTTTATGGAAACGAGTCAGACGAGGAGACTCAACCTTAGAACAAGCCAAAGAAAGTTTAGATGAATTAAAAAGAGTGAATTTACAAATTTGCTCTTCTGAACCCTTGATCTCAAGTGCTTTAGAAATAGCAACTAGAGTAAATCAAGCGGTTTATGATTGTGTGTATTTGACTTTAGCTATTAATCACCAGTGTTCAATGGTGACAGCCGATGAACGTTTTGTAAATGCTACCCGAAATGATGTTTTTTCTTCTGCTATTTGTTGGATTGAAGATTTACCTTAAATCCCTATTTAATTCTTAAACTATTACTTAATACATTAACTCAAAATTTAAAATTGTCAAGTCCAGAAACCCCTACCCCAGTAGAGCGTAACCCTCCCAACAACTGACAACAGAAAACGAGAAAATAGAAGAATAAATCAACAGTTACTTTTAACTCCTCACTATGTACCTAAAAGATTATCCTCACGCCATTGCAAAACGGCAATATGAACTTTTAGAACTGAACCGAGAAATCCGTCGTCATACCCAAAGTGTTAACTTTTTCCTAGCTTCTATTGACCGTCAAATTGCCTATGATACAACCTTAAAAAACGAAGCTCAACGGAAAGCAAAACGCTTTGAGTTAATGCAGGAAGATTCTGAGTATTTGGCAGCATCCCAAGCGTTAGATGAAGCAACAGAAAAACGAGATAAATTAACAGTAGAACTTGATTTCCTTCGCAATCAATTTGGAATTTTGAAATTAGAATTGCGAGATGCGATCGCAACTAAAGAAAATCTCACCACCTCCCTTCCAGTTCTACCTTAATTAATCTAACTTCTTGAGTTCTAAAATCGTCAGAATCTTAAGCTGCTACGCATCTAAATTTGATATTTTGTAGGCTAGAGTCCTTGCAGCAAGGGTTTTGGGCAAAAAAATTAACTGCGTGACAGCTTACTGCATTCGATCAATGGTTCGATATTGAATCGCCTCAGCAACATGGGGCGGTTTAATATTCTCTTCCCCGGCTAAATCTGCAATAGTTCGGGCTACTTTTAAAATGCGATCGCTCGCCCTTGCAGATAACCCCAATTTTCTAATTGCATTTTCTAATAAACTCTGTCCAACACTATCTAATTGACACCATTTTTGAATATGACGACTTTGCATTTCTGCATTCGATTTTAATTGCGGTTCTTCCTGAAATCGTTGACAAGTTCGTTCACGAGCTTTGATCACTCGTTCTCGAATTTTAGAAGAACTTTCCCCTTGAGATTGTTGTAGAATTTCTTCGGGTTTCAAACGATTAACCGCCACTTGCAAATCAATTCGATCCATCAATGGCCCTGATAATTTTGCCCAATATTGTTCTCGTTGACGAGGAGAACAAGTACAAGGTTGAATTGTATCCCCATAATAACCACAGGGGCAAGGGTTTGTACTGGCAACTAACGTAAATTTAGCCGGAAATATAACCGATTGTTTAGTTCGGGAAACTGTTACAAATCCATCCTCTAACGGTTGTCTTAAAAACTCTAAAACATCCCGTTTAAATTCCGTTAGCTCATCAGCAAACAACACGCCGCGATGGGCTAAAGAAATCTCCCCTGGTTTCGGATAGGTTCCTCCTCCAACTAAAGAAGGGCCAGAAGCGGAATGATGGGGACTTCTAAAGGGGCGATCGCTCACTAAAGTTCCCCGATTTTTTAATAATCCAGCCACCGAATAAATCCGAGTTACTTCTAAAGATTCTTCAAAACTTAAAGGCGGTAAAATCCCCGGTAAACGACGAGCTAACATCGTTTTTCCGCTTCCGGGTGGCCCGACAAAAATTAAATTATGTCCGCCCGTTGCTGCAATTTCTAACGCCCTGCGAGCGTGAGCTTGTCCTTTAACTTCACTTAAATCTAAGCCAATTGTTATTTTTTGAGCTAATAAATCCGTTGCTGTTAATTTAACAGGTTGGTAATGTTGGGGATGATTTAAAAAATCAGCGACATCTAATAAACTTTTAAATCCATAAACCGATAATCCCTGAACAACTGCTGCTTCTTGAACATTATCTTCAGGAACCACTAACCCTATAATTCCCATGTTTGCCGCCGCCGCCGCAATAGGAAGCACACCTGCAACGGGTCTTAAGCTACCATCTAAACTCACCTCACCTAAAAATAAAAAATCTCCTAATAAATCCGGTTTAATTTGTTCTGATGCTGCTAGAATTCCAATACTAATTGGCAGGTCAAAACTCGGCCCTTCTTTGCGTAAATCCGCAGGGGTTAAATTAATCACAATATTACGCATCGGGAAAGCATACCCGGCATTTTTCAACGTCGCTTTTACCCGTTCTCGTGATTCCTGAACCGCCGCATCGGGAAGTCCCAACACCGTAATTTTAGGCAGTCCCCCGGAAATATCGACTTCAACCCCGACTTTAACGGCATCAATCCCAACAATACAGGCACTCCAAACCCTGGCTAACATGGTGTTTAATTTTGATAATTTGTTCCTTTTCTATATTCTGCTATAAGTGACGTAAGCTCTACGATTAACGGTAGACTTGCAAGTAATAGCAACTGCACCGATACAGATATGACTGATACGATTTTTAGCAAAATTATTCGTCGGGAGATTCCGGCTGATATTGTTTATGAGGATGATATGTGCCTCGCCTTTCGGGATATTGCCCCTCAAGCCCCCGTTCATATTCTGGTAATTCCTAAAAAACCCATTCCTAAACTTGCTGATGCGACATCTGAAGACCATGCCCTGATGGGACATTTGCTGCTGAAGGTAAAACAGGTCGCTGAAGAAGCGGGACTGGAGAACGGTTATCGCGTTGTCATTAATACGGGTGTCGATGGCGGACAAACCGTTGATCATCTTCATCTGCATATTCTTGGGGGTCGTTATATGGAATGGCCTCCGGGTTAAGTGCTTTGGGCGAGAGAACCTCGCCCCTACATCCCGCACCCTTTCTATAAGTTCTTCTTATCCTATAAATTTACAAAAATTTTCTTAAAACCACTTTACAAAACGCAATCATCTGTGTCATATTACTAATCAAGGTAGAGAAAACACTACCGACGTACCTCGAAAAATACATAGCAATACATACCCAACATGACAACCACGATTCAGCAACGCGAAAGCGCCTCAATCTGGGAACGGTTTTGTAACTGGGTCACATCCACCAACAACCGCATTTATGTGGGCTGGTTCGGTGTTCTGATGATTCCGACCTTGTTAACCGCCACCATCTGCTACATCATCGCCTTCATCGCTGCTCCCCCAGTGGACATCGATGGTATCCGTGAACCCGTCGCTGGTTCACTGTTATACGGAAACAACATCATCTCTGGTGCTGTTGTTCCTTCCTCTAACGCCATCGGCTTACACTTCTATCCCATCTGGGAAGCAGCTTCATTAGATGAATGGCTGTACAACGGTGGCCCCTACCAGTTAGTGATTTTCCACTTCTTCATCGGCATTTTATGCTACATGGGTCGGGAGTGGGAATTATCCTACCGTTTAGGGATGCGTCCTTGGATCTGCGTCGCCTACTCTGCACCTGTTGCAGCCGCCGCCGCAGTTTTCCTGATCTATCCCATCGGTCAAGGTTCATTCTCTGACGGTATGCCCCTGGGTATCTCTGGAACCTTCAACTTCATGTTAGTGTTCCAAGCCGAGCACAACATCCTGATGCACCCCTTCCATATGTTAGGAGTTGCCGGGGTGTTCGGAGGAAGCTTATTCTCCGCCATGCACGGTTCTCTGGTTACTTCTTCTCTGGTGCGTGAAACCACCGAAACCGAATCCCAAAACTACGGTTACAAATTCGGTCAAGAAGAAGAAACCTACAACATCGTTGCAGCCCATGGTTACTTTGGACGTTTAATCTTCCAATATGCCAGCTTCAACAACAGCCGTAGCTTACACTTCTTCTTAGGCGCTTGGCCAGTGGTCGGCATTTGGTTCACCGCATTAGGTGTATCCACAATGGCCTTCAACCTGAACGGATTCAACTTCAACCAGTCCATCATCGACTCTACCGGTCGCGTGATCAATACTTGGGCTGATGTGTTAAACCGCGCTAACCTGGGTATGGAAGTGATGCACGAGCGTAACGCTCACAACTTCCCCTTAGACTTAGCTTCGGGTGAATCTGCTCCCGTTGCTCTGGTTGCTCCTTCTATCAATGGTTAATTTTTAACCTGAGATAACAAAGAACGCTCTCCGAAAGGGGGGCGTTTTTTGTTGTTTACGATTTATAATCCAGGGACAATGATATTCATGTTAGAGTTAAAATATTGCACTAGGCATTACAGTTAGGACATTTTTTAATCCTGAAAGCCTTTCACTTCTTACTGTTCCCTGTTCCCTGTTCCCTGTTCAATATAGCAGTCTTGAACTCAACATCAAGCTTATGCTCCAACAACTGCAACCCCAAAATCAAATCCCCATTGTTTATCCCGATAGTGATGGACAACCCATGTCTGACAATACGCTACAATTTCAATGGATTGTAACAATTAAAGAAAATTTAGATCTGTTATTTGCTGACAATTCTAATGTGTTTGTAGCCGGAGATTTACTTTGGTATCCCGTTGAAGGCAATAATACGATTCGTCGCGCCCCCGATGCAATGGTAGTGTTTGGAAGACCCAAAGGTTATCGGGGTTCTTATCAACAATGGCAAGAAGATAATATCCCCCCCCAGGTCGTCTTTGATATTCTTTCTCCAGGCAATAGAATTAAAGAAATGGCAGCTAAACTGCAATTTTATCAACAATATGGTGTGGAGGAATATTATCTTTATGATCCTGAAAAAGTCGATTTTGCCGGATGGCAACGTATCGAAGGACAATTAACAATTATTGATGAAATTCAAGGTTGGGTCAGTCCCCGTTTAGGAGTTCGGTTTGAAATGGCTGAGGAATTACAAATTTTTACCCCCACAGGAGAACGGTTTTTAACGTTTGTAGAATTGGGGCAAAAATTACAACAAGAAAAACAACGGGCAGAACAAGCAGAAGCTCGGTTAAAAGAATTAGAAGAACGGTTGAAAAGTTTAGGAGTTGATCCAAATCAGTCAGAATAGGGCAAATAGCTATTGCACTAACCACAACGTATCTAAATAATTAATCCGGGCGGAAGGACTTAAGGCTGTTAAAACCTGTTCTCCATAACTGCGATGTAGAACTCGACTATCAAATAATGCCACAACTCCTTGACTATCGCGCACGGTGGCGACGGCTCGTTGTAACTCACTTAAAGCCGTTGGTAATAAATAGAAGCGAAACCAATCCAGATGTCGTTGTTTATAGTAGGCCACTTGTCCGGCGACTAAGGGATCTTCTAAAGACGGAATGGGTAAAGTTGCGATCGCTAATAAATGAGGAGAAGGTAAACGTCCTTGATGTTGTCGCCAAAACTCCCAACCCGTGACTAAAACCCCATGTTCAGACAAATTAGTGGTTTCTACCTGTACCCGTGAACCAAATTCTGCCGCCATTGCCGTACTAACCTGAGCTTTTAAGGGCACATCTCCGATTAATAAAACACTTAAACCCGGTACAGATAAACTCATACATAAAACTGTATAAATCTCTTTAATCAAAGCCTGTTGGTATTGAGGAGTATTCGGTAAGGGTAAACCCGATGGAATATAAAGTTGAATCAGTTGACTTTGCCGATCTGGGGTAAATTTTACACCCGTAATTTCTCCTAATCCCACAGATTGACGGTAAACTGGGGCGGTTTTGTCTAAATCCAAGGCCCCCCCAATTAAAACGACAGGCTGTTGGGGCCAAAGAACTTTTAACTCTGATGCCACATCTATCGGCCCACAAAACAGAGAAAATGTTCCTAATGTTCGATCGACAACCACCCATTTTAATTGTTCTGAAAGTTGCCAACGTTGCCAAAATTCTTGCCATTGTACCAACAGGGGATCGAAGCTCCAATCTAGGACTGGATAGAGTGTCTCAAGGATCTCCTGTTCAGGACTGTCTAATAAATAGCATTGATAGGGGTTGGGGGGATGTTGGAAGAGTAGCCGTGTTAGGTGTACCCGTGCATCTCGAATCGTTTCCGCTTGTTGGGGTTGCTGTTCCATCAGATGATTCCAGTCCTGGGGGTGCAAACTCACGGTGAGGGTTTGGCGTGTCCAAGCTTCTAAATCATCGACCCCATCCATCACCGTCACCACCTGTTGCGGAAAGCTGTTTTTATGCTTTAAACGATCAGATAGCCAAGCTTGGGGGGAGGTCAACAACACCCCTGGAAAGCCCTCATCAGGCCAAGAATTGCCCCTGACAATCGGTTTATTGGGGATTAAATCAGGATGATTTAAGGTTTGTGAGTTAATCCATTCTGACAAATCCAGCCCTTGCAGTTCGTCCAAAATCCCATCCGGTGCAACAACAATCGTAGGTTGACGCCAAACTAACAAGGGTATCCAATAACTAAACCGATAGGAGTGGTGTTCATAGTTGGGGGGTATACCCGTTTGAATTAAGGCATTTCGTCCCAATCGCAAGGCTCTGGCCACCAAACGAGCCATCGTGAGATGATGGGGCCAAGGAACCTCTGTTTGCGACTTTAGAAAGTTTCGCAATAAGTTATGGACTTCAACTTCTATCAAACTCGTCCAGAAACACAAATAGAATGGTAATATCTGTTAATTATCCCTGATTACCCCAGATAATCAAAGCTTTCGATAAACTCAACCACCTGATTAAAATCAGGAAGGGTGGTTTGACGGGAATTGAGGGTTAAATCCGCATCCATTTGACGAGTCGATAATTCATCAAAGCGTTTTCCAAAATTAATATGACTATGAACAATTAAACTATGTTGGCTGCTATTTTTTAGTAAAGTTTGGGTTGCGGCTTTAAAGAAAGGAGACGGATAATTCTTCTGAGTTTCTCGGACTAAGGCTTTAAAATCATTGGCTTTAATAATCACTTGATTCATCGCGGTTAAAATCTGGACTTTTCGATTTTTTCCTAAATTTTCTTCTTTAATTCTTCTCATTAAATTAATAATATTTTTTTGAGTTGAGGAGGCATCAGCAAAGGGAAAAATGATCATACAAGCGATGGGAAATAAATGTTCTTCCCGTTCCACGGAAAAGGTTAAGGTCGTGCGTCGATAATCCACATCAACACTAGGGGGACGATTCATCACAGGATAGACTTGAGATAATTTATGATAAATCATCATTAAACTTAAATTAGATTCAAAATCTAAAGGCGCATCAATGAAAATTTGAACCGTGGGAAGGCTTTGATGAAAAAACTTTCTCAGGGTTTCAGGATTAAACTGGATAACATGACTATGATCGCCATTGGGACTTAAATCAATCCAGTCACATTTGAGATCTTCTGCTTTTAAACTAAATCGATGGACTTCATAAAGCTTGGCTCCGGTTAAGGTAGCTCCTGATAAATCCGCGCCTACCCAGTCCGATTGAATTAAATTAGCTTGAGTTAAATCCGCGTGAACAAAACTGGCTTTAACTAAATTAGTATTACTTAAATTCGCCCCACTTAAATTTGCCCCACTCAGGTTGGCTTCACTTAAATTTGCCCCCGCTAAGTTGGCGCCGCGTAAATCCGCCCACCGTAAATTAGCGCCACTTAAATCCGCCCCACTTAAATTAACATGGGTGAGGTTGGCTTGTCGCATTTCCGCATAACTAAAATCGGCTTTGGGTAAGTCGGCTTTTGTTAAATTAGCTCCTCTTAAATCCGCCCTCCTAAAGCAAGTTCCGACCCCAAAAATAGCGCGTAAATTCGCCCCACTTAAATTTGCATGGGTAAAATCTGCTTGTTCAACTTTGGCTTCTCTTAAATCTGCACCATTTAAGTTAGCTTGAATTAATTTAGCTTGGCTGAGTAACGCTTGAATTAATTCTCCTCGAATTAATAAACTTTCAATCAGAGAAGCTTCACTTAAATCAGCCCGAACTAAATTAGTAACATTCAACGTCGCTCGATCTAAAATGGCTTTACTTAAATTGGCATTACTGAGTCGAGCTACATTGAGATTAGCTCCTATGAGGTTACAACCACTTAAATTAGCGGCGGTTAAATTAGCAACCATAAAAGAAGCTTGACTTAAATTCGCTTGACTAAGTTTGATGCGGCTTAAATTGGTTTCATTCAGGTTAACCCCACTAAAATTCCGCTCTCCTTCCTGGTATTGTTTAACAATTTGGTAGACTTTGACTAATTCACTTTCAATCATAATGATGATCCTCTAACCCTGATTTAATAAATGGTGATTCACTGTTGTTAATTCAACAAAGATAAAAGGGAATTAAAATCCTTTGATAAAATTTAAAAGGGTTTCTACATCAAGAGGCTTGGGGTTTAAAGAGGGATTGTTCAGAGATTCTGAACTTTCCGAAGAGCCAGAATCTCTGACTAAACTTCTACCAAAATAAGAATGACTATGCAAGATTAAATGTTGATGGCTAGAACTTTTGAGAAGGGTTCGTGTGGGATAGAGAAAGAAAGGCGTTGAGCATTCAATTTTTGGATCTAATCTGATATCGCTTAAAAGGCGAATTTGTTGAGCCATTTCCACCCCCAATTGTACAATCCGATTGGATAACTGTACAGGAAGTTGGCTACAGGTTTCTGGAGTTAACTGTTTAATCGCGGCTTCAATTGCCTTTTGGGTTGCATCCGCATCCTGAAACGGCAAAATAGCCACATAAGCCAAGCTCAACAGTTGTTCATTCGATTCAATTTTGAATGAAATCACGGTTCGTCGTGAGTTAACTTCCAGGGTAGGAGGTTGATTAAATAATGAGGATTGTTGTTGAAGATCATGATAAATTTTAGCTAAAATTGTATGGTCTTCAAATCCTAATCGGGTATCAACGCTAATTTCAACCGTAGGAAAGGTAGCATTAAAAAATTTATTCGCTTCTTTAGGGCTAAAGGTTTGAATATGGCTACTATCTCCGAGGGGACTTAAATCAATCCAATCACAGGTAATTTCCTCCGCTTTTAAGTCAAAACGAGAGACTCCATACAGTTTAGATCCCGTTAAGGAAGAACCTGTTAAATCAGCACCCGTACAATCAGCATTTATTAAATTAGCTTGGGTTAAATCGGCATGAATTAAAACCGCATTCATCAGGTTTGCCCCTGTTAAATTCGCTCCACATAAACTTGCCCCACTTAACCGAACTTGCTCTAAATTTGCCCCACTTAAATTAGCACCATTGAGATCGGCCCAGCGTAGATTTGCCCCTCGGAGATCAGCCCCACTTAAATTAGCTTTAGATAAGTTAATTTGTCTCAATTCACCATTGCTTAAATTAACGCCTCTAAAATCTGCTTTAGTCGCACAAGCGCGATGTAAACTTGCCCGTTCTAAATTACAACCTATGAAAACCGCATCGGTTAAATTGGCGCCATTCAAATTGACTTGTTCGAGGTTGGCTTGTCGCAAAGTGGCTTCTCGCAAATCGGCTTCACTGAGATTTGCTCCCATCAATACAGCATGGGTAAGATCGGAACGCATCAGTTCAGCCCGAATCAGAGAGGCATTCATCAGGGATGCTTCTCGAAGATCAGCCCGAATCAGGTTGGCAACATTGAGAATGGCATCATCCAAGGTGGCGCGATTTAAATTAGCACCACTGAGACGGGCAACATTCAGTTTTGCCTGGTTCAGATTCACTTCTGATAGATTAGCGCCACTGAGATTAGTAATACTCAAAATGGCTTGGCTCAAGTTGGCTTGGCTCAGATTAGCTCGACTGAGATTGGCTTCACAAAGCAGAATCGCCCTAAAGTCTCTTGTGCCTGATTCATATTTGAGCAGAAGTTCATCGGCATCCATGCCTTCTAACTCTCCAACTTTGTTAGGTAGATTTTATAAAATTATAACAAAATACGGTAGAATATATCTACCCATGAAAGGGTGAAAACGACTTGATAAATGTTAGTTCTAACCTGATACAATCCTTTTTATATTTAACTCAATAGTGAGGCTTTTAAGGATCGATTAAAGACCCTTTAACTTTTTTTGAAAATGCGGTTTTACGGTGAATTTTAATCGATTGGTTTAGAACAATTTTTTTGTAATAATTAAATGGAGTATTGATTGATGAATATTGGTATTGTCGGATTGGGTTTAATTGGAGGATCTCTTGGTTTAGAGTTATATACCCATCGGCAACAAACCCAAGCACAAATCTCGAATAATCCTTCTGCTTCTCCCTCTCCATCCTATGGGATTTTGGGAATTAGTCTCGAACAAAAAATTTGTGATATTGCCGTTAAACGAGGAGTTGTTGATGAAGCCAGTGTTGATTTGTCTTTAATGAGTCAAGCTGACATCATTTTTATTTGTACACCCATTGCTGCTATTGCTCCCACAGTAGCAAAATTAATTCCTTATTTACAACCTCACACCATTTTAACGGATGTGGGTTCTGTTAAAAAACCGATTGTCGAAAATTGTTCAGCATTATGGCCTAATTTTGTGGGCGGACATCCGATGGCAGGGAACACGCAAACCGGAATTAATGCGGCTCAACACCATCTATTTGTCAACAAACCTTATGTCATAACACCGACCGCTAACACACCCCTCGAATCTATTAAAATTGTAGAATCAATTGTGGATTTATTGCAAGCTAAAATTTATCATTGTCAACCGGAAGAACATGATCGGGCTGTGGCGTGGATTTCCCATCTCCCTGTCATCGTTAGTGGTAGTTTAATCGCAGCTTTAAGACAGGAAGATAACCCCGATGTCGCCTTGTTAGCTCATTATTTTGCTAGTTCAGGATTTCGAGATACCAGCCGCGTTGGTGGGGGGAATCCTGAACTGGGATTAATGATGGCAAAATATAATCGGGATGCTTTATTACGTTCTCTACAATCCTATCGTCAAACCTTAGATAAAATTACCACTTATATTGAACAAGAAGACTGGCAAACCTTAGAAAAACAATTACATCAAAATCATGATGATCGTCTAAAATTTAATCTCTAACCCGTAGTAAGCCCTTCAGGGCTTTCTCATTCCCCCCTCAAGAATGATGATTAACAATCAAATTCCATAACGTTTGCGGTAACTGCATCAAATAATCGAATAACTCCTGGGGCCCAATTCCAAACACAAGCTGTAATATTAATACAATAGCAGCGATCGCAACAGCCGTACTAATACTCGCTTTTAAAACCTGAACCGCCCAAGTAAAAACCAACCAAGCCACCAACAATGAAGCCAATAAAATAATTAATTCAATGGTCATAATTCGTAATTCGTAATTCCTAATTCGTAATTCTTAAGCAATACTACCCCGTTTCCTCGCTTCCTTATAGGAAATTCCCACATTTCTTAATCCAGCTTTAATCATTTGTTGTTCTAACATAGCAAAAAATCGAGTGCGATCGCCCCCTTTAACAACCGCTTGATTATGGGCTTCAGCTAACACTACCGGATAGCCATATCCCTTTTGAACCTGGGCGATTACCATTCCTAATGCTAACTCTAATTGTTCCGAATTTTCAACTACCCAAGCCGGAACTTCTAAACGAGCAATTTCCATCCCGACATTGACATAACAAAAATAGATTTGATGATGATCATATAAATCTAAAATTGACGAATTAGACCGCCAAAACGGACTGCGTTGACCGGGTTTTAATTGGGACTCCCATAATACCGTATCCCGCAAGGGATCACACACTTGACAAGGGGCTTTTTTCTCGGTTCCTGTTGCACTCATTCCCCCCGTACCTGGACAATATTTTAAACAATTAGGTTCTTCAAACGTACAAGCTTGTAACCGTAAAAAAGATAAACTTTCACTACTGCGAGAGGCACTTACATAACCCATTAATGGAATATTGGCTAACCTTAACTGTTCCCAAGATTGTAAAATGGGCTGTAAAATTAAATCCCGTGCTTCTGAGGGTAATTGTTCTAAAAACCAATAAACCAATGAACCATCAACTAAAGCTAAAGTGGGAACATTTAACTGTTGATTTGGGGAAATTTCTAATAATTGCTGTCCCGATTCTGCTAAAATAATTGCTTCGGAAACAGACCGACGATAGCCCATCCATTCTTCTGTTTTAATTCCCCATTGACGGGATAAATATAAATCTTCAGGACGATAATAAATTTCAGGAACACTATCTAAAATCGGGTGACGACTTTGACCATAATGTAAAATCACCCGCCCCACATTAATTAAATAACAATAGGCAATTTCATGGGCACTGGGTGCAATTTGAGAACCATCCGTTGCGAATACCGTATGAGCTAAAGGAGGTTCAACAATATAGGGATAATGATTTAAAGGTTCTAAGGGAGTCGCGGGTTTAAAGATAATCCTCTGTTTAAATTCTTCATGTTTTTGCATTAAATTTTCAGAATTTAATTTTGCTTGTTCCATCAAATTCAAAGCAATTTCAATCCGTTTTCGAGATGCTTCTGCTTCGCGATTAATATGTTGACTCATCCCTTGCATTTGTTGGGACAATTTTGTTAGATCTAACATTATGTTTTATTGGTAATTCCGGTATTAAGTTTAAGCTTCCCCCGTTGTTGGGTTTCAGTCTCAACGATTAAGCTATCTTCCGCAACAACGAAGGGGTTTATTAATACCAGTTTAACAGATAAACGGATAGAATATTATTGAAGGGCGATCGCAATTCCAACTCCAACTACAAATAAAATAATCCACACAAAGCCTTCTCCCTCATCGGATATAGACCGATTAACCCATCTTTCTCTTTTACACCGTAAGCAGTAATAATGGTCGGGTTTCTGTGTATCTCTGACCCAAGGGCAATACATTTCCTCACATTTATCAAGCATATTGTTCTCCAAAATTTTAATTGTTTTAACCTGGGAAAGATCCCCCCTAACCCCCCTTAAAAAGGGGGGAATATGATCAATCTATTGGGAAATAGGGGTATAGGTCATTGCTGTAATTTCCAACCGTTGCAGATAGCGTTCTTGGGAAATTTGATATAAACAATAATCTCGATCTTCAATTAAACACTCTTTAACTTTCTGAAAGCCAACCTTCTCTAAAATACGACGACTCGCATGATTTTGGCATCGGGCAAAACCCACTAATTGAGGTTCTTTGAGTTCTAAGAAGCCAATTTTTAAGGCGGTTTCTGCTAATTCTGTGCCTAAACCATGACCCCAATAGGGTTGATCTAGGGCATAACCAATATTAACAAAAGCAGAGCGATCGCTATGGTAAACCTTGACAAATCCTAATAATTCTTTTCCCTGTCGGTCTAAGGCAAAATAGTTGCCAAAACCGTATTTTTCCCAATGTTGTTCCCAATCTTCTAATGCTGCGATCGCCTGATATTCTGATAACGCCCCCTGCAAAACCCATTTCATATTGGCATCATCTCCTAACATCTTAATAGCCTGCTTCCAGAAGCGTTTATCACTAGGATGACCGAGGGTAAATTTCATATTCGTTACTGAATAGTTGCAAGTTAACTGATTTAGTTGTAGCAACTAATTGAATAACTTACATCGTTTTAAATTCATGTTTTTGCGATTAAATCTAATCAAATTACAGAATATAAATTAAGTAATTTTAAATCCATTAAATTCCATTAAATATCTGAAAATCCCACAAATTACCGGAAATGACAGCAAATGACAATTGGGTGAAAAGTTTGTTTTTTTTAGGATCTAATGTTATGATCAAATAAATTAAAGCCTAGGACGAATTGGCGGAGGGAAAGATGAAAGAATACGCAAGTTTTCTGGATGAATTGGCAACAATACTGTTTAAAGATGATGTCACCGTAAACAAACGGGAAAAAGAATGTTTTTTTAAACTGCGCTTTCATCCCGATAATTATAATATTTGCAACAAAAGCAGTGATCCCCAAAAAGATTCTTTATTAAAATTAATCAAACAACAGTTAGGGTATTGTCAGGATAATATTCAAAGACTGCAAAATGAAGTAATTGAAAATTATTTAATCAAAATCCATGAAAAAGAGTTAATTCAGGATCAGGTTAATATTGCTGCTTTAATTAATCGCAGAAAAGGAGAAAAAGGAATTTGGCAACAAGTTTATCATTGGTTACACGATAAAAAATTTCCTCGATGGCAATTTAATCAACTTTGGGAACAGTTTAAACACCAAGGAAACCCGCAACTCGACTGGATTAAATTTGCACCAACTGTCCGAGGAATGTATTGGGAAGAACCTGTAAACTCGACCCCGACTATTCCTTGTAACGAACCTTTGAGAATGGAGTTAAACCTAAATTATCCTGACCGTTATTTATTATTATTAAATCGAGAATTAAACACAAATACTCGGTTTCTGGTTTGTCCCTCCTTAGCTTTTGCACCCGATAATAAAATTGATCAACCTCCGATTTTATTACCACAAATGGGTTCAATAGCAACTCAAAAAAATCGCTTTATTAAATTTGATGGAGAAGGCGTTGAGGAATATTTAGGAATTGTTTCAGAAAAACCGATTGAAATTGAGGGGTTAACTCGTAACCCTAAACAACAATTTCCTATTTTAGAGGATGATATCTTAAATCAGTTATGGCAACAGTTACAACAACAAAATTGGCAAGTTTTTTATCAATCTTTTCAGGTGGTGAAACCTCAACCCTAATTAGAACTACAGAAACCGGGTTTCTTATCCACCTAACACTAATAACCAATACAAACCCGCCCCTGCTTCTGCTAAAATAATAAAATGCTAAACTCTACACCCCATTAAACCTATGTTAATAATTAATTTAGATTTAGATGATGAATCTGAAAAATATTTAGCCGAAATTCTCTCTCACGAAAAAACTAACAGTAAGGAACTGATTAAACGATTATTACGAAATCATTGGTTAAATTTACAACCGCCTCAAACGGTTTTAGAAAGAATGGGGGGATATCCACCTAAACATTTATTACAAGGATCAGGGGATTTATCGGATCGAGATGTCCGTAAACAAGTCATCGCTGAACGGATTGAAAAATGGAATCAACAACGTCAAGAATTGCCATGAATAATTACCCGTTAATTTTAATTGATAGTGGAATAATTGTGGCGTTTTATGATGTTAAAGATCGCTATCATCAACAAGTTATTGAATTTTTTTCGATCTGTACCAGTCAATTGATCACTACTGTCGCTTGTGTGACTGAAGTTATGTGGCTACTTGCACCTGATATTAGAGTTCAAAATGAGTTTTTATCGGCTTTAGCAACAGGTGTTTTTATCACTGCAAATCTTACTCCTGATAATTATATCAGGATTGCTGAACTTAATCAAATTTATCAAGACTTACCGGGTGATTTTGCAGATTTATCTTTGATTACTATTTCTGAAAACTTAAAGATTTCTGCGATCGCTACTTTAGATAAAGATTTTGATGTTTATCGACGCTATCGGAGTCAACCCTTTGTTAGAGTTTTTTATCCAAAATCTTCCTAATTTCATCTAACCCAAATTTGATCCCCCCTAACCCCCCTTAATAAGGCAGGGCTGTTTCATTTTCCCAAATTGGGGACTCAATTTGACTCCCCAATTTTTGCCGAATGAGGCGAAAAAACTGAGTAATTCTAACTGAATGGTCGGGAGTTTTGCTCAGGGGATAATTTTTCTG